>CAYFXL010000180.1:0-5707 GCA_964346945.1 uncultured Syntrophobacterales bacterium | reverse complement strand
CGGCTTCGTAAAAAGTCCATCTGACGTTCGACATGCTCACGGCCCTGAGCAAAGCCGAAGGGTTCCGTTGCGCTGCATCCTTCCTCATTGCAGCGTACTTCAATGTACGCCTCATTTCTCAGGATTTGCGCGGCTTGCATCTGGATCTTTTTTCTTTACCGCCTAATTCCCACTTTTTACAATGATGTCAAAATTCATCTCACAAATTGAGTATTTCCAATTCGCTATGAGCGATATTAACGATATTCATCCCCTCAATGAAATTGACAACTCTATCCAGATACGAATTGACGAATTGCCGATCGTTCCCTACCAAGCTCATTCCCAGTTGGGATCTCTGCCATAATTCGTTATCGCCCACCTCTGCGATGGAGATATTGAAGCGACTCTTCACCCTGTCAATGATCCTCTTAATCACTTTACGCTTTCCCTTCAGGGAATGGTTCTCCGGGATAATAACATCCAGATGACAGATGCCCACAATCATTCTGCTCTCCAAATACGGAAGAACTGAATCTTAGAGGGTGCGGGAAACCTCTTCGTACTCATAGGATTCGATGACATCCTCCTCCTTCACATCGTTGAAATTCTCGATGCCAATCCCGCACTCATATCCCTGTTGAACATCCTTGACGTCTTCCTTGAAACGCTTTAGGGACGAAATCCTCCCTTCGTGAACGACCACGTCATCCCTTATCAACCTAATCCTAACCCCTCTAGCAATCCTTCCATCAATTACATAACTTCCCGCAACAGTTCCCACCTTGGGTATGTTAAAAGTGGCGCGAACCTCTGCCCGGCCCAAAATCTTTTCCCTAAGGGTGGGTTTCAGAAGGCCCTCAAGCGCTTTCTGGATATCCGATACGGCGTCATAGATCACGCTATAGGATCGTATATCGACCCCTCCCTTCTCGGCCGACTCCATAGTCTTCAATCCAGGCCGAACGTTAAACCCGATAATGATAGCATGGGAGGCCATCGCCAGATTCACGTCCGTTTCGCTAATTCCTCCAACGCCTCCGTGGACGATATTCACCTTCACCGAATCGGTCGAGAGCTTTTCCAGGGAGTTGCAAACGGCCTCCATGGAACCCTGGGCATCGGCTTTAACGATCATATTCAATTCCTTTACTTCACCTTCCTGAATTTTGGCGTAGAGCTCCTCCAATGATACCTTGCTCGAACTGGCGAGCTCCTTTTCCCTCTTTTTCTGCTGCCGGTACTCCCCTATCTGCTTGGTAATCCGCTCATCATCCAATACGATAAAGGCCTCCCCTGCCTCGGGAAGCCCCGTGAACCCCACTACTTCCACTGGGATCGAAGGGCCAGCCTCTTCAATTCTCTGCCCTCGATCATCCATTAAGGCCCTGAGGCGACCGTAATTCATCCCAGTAATGAAGGAATCCCCCACCTTCAATGTCCCCTCTTGGACCAACACTGTCGCCACAACCCCACGACCTCGATCCAACCTCGATTCAATGATGGATCCCCTGGCCAATTTGTCGGGGTTGGCCTTCAATTCCAATACCTCCGCTTGAATCAAAATCAGTTCTAAGAGCTCGGTAATTCCGATTTTTTCCTTGGCCGATACTTCGGCAAATATGGTTTTCCCACCCCATTCCTCCGGGATCAAGTCATATTCCGCCAGATCTTTTTTGACCTTGTCCACGTTGGCATTGGATTTATCGATCTTATTGATAGCCACGATGATTGGAACGTTAGCGGCCCTTGCATGATTGATGGCTTCAATTGTTTGGGGCATAACCCCATCGTCCGCCGCAACCACTAATACCACAATATCCGTTACCTGAGCACCCCTGGCTCGCATCGCCGTGAAGGCCTCGTGACCGGGTGTATCGATAAACACAATACGGCCGGAATCCAATTGTACGTTATACGCACCAATACGTTGCGTAATCCCTCCCGCTTCATCGTCAACCACGTTGGTTTTCCTAATGGCATCTAATAGTAAGGTCTTTCCATGATCAACATGTCCCATGATGGTCACCACGGGGGGTCTCAGCTTCAGCTGCTCGGGAGCATCCTCCGTTTTCTCCAAGAGATCTTCCCTTTCCAGCGAAACCTTTTCCACTTCGTAGTTAAATTCGCCCGCGACAAGAGAAGCTACGTCGGCATCAATGGACTGATTGATGTTCACGATGGTACCCAGTTCAATCAATTTCTTGATCACTTCGTTGGCCTTTACCCCCATCCTTTTTGCCAGTTCCGAAACCATGATGACCTCGGCAACTCGAATGATCCTCTTGATTGGTTTGGGGGTGGTGATCACTGTCTTCTTCGGGAGTGCGAACTCGACCTTCTTCTTGGGCACCTTGACGGGTTTAATTACTTCCTCCCGAGGTCTACGAATATATCTCTTCTCTACTTCTAGGTCTGCTTCCTCGACAATCCTCCTCTTCAACAACTTCTTCTTCGGGGCACCCTCTTCCTCTATTTTTTTGGCCATTTTGGCCTTCTTCTTGACCCTTTCTCTTTCCTCTTCCTCGGCGGTTTCGGCCGGTTTCACCTCCTCTTGGACGGATGGCATGACCTCCCCGGATGGTACCTCCGTAACCTTCTCACGGAGCTCTTCGGCTATCTCAGCAGGGGGTTCCCCTTCCATCTCTTCCGTACGAGGAGGGATAACTGGTTTTTCCTCTTCCAAAACCTCCGCAACCTCTCCCTGCATCACCTCTTGGGCCTCCAGTCGAACCTCTTCAGGGATTTTCTCGGGTTCCTCTGGGGCCCTTGCCCTTCTCCGAATCACTGTCGGCTTAATCCGTTTCTCGATGATCTCGGCCCCCTCTTCATCCTTGATGACTCGTTCCGTCGCCCCCCAGGGAGTCCCCTGCTCCGCCATCTCCTCATCCTTTACCTTCACTCCCATTTTCTTGAGTTTGGCGAGGAGTTTTTCCTTCTCCAACTCTCCTTGGGCCACATCGAGAACCCTAATTTTGGCCATTCCGTTCCCCCTCCAATCTAAGCAAAAAATGACCTTATCTGCCGGCTTTTATCCCAACCTTCCTAGGAAATGGTTTCAATGGATTTTCGTAAGTCCCCATCAATGATTACCCTTTTCCCAAAGGCATTGGACACGGCCTTCGCATTAAGGCCTATTCGAAGACAACGATCGTCCTTACAGAGATAAGCTCCCCTCCCGGGCATCCTTTGCCCCACATCTACCACCACATTTCCTCCCTTCACAGACACCAGCCGAATGAGTTCATCCTTTTTCCGTCTCTTGCGACAACCCAAACATCGCCTCAGAGGAGTGTGACCGACCTTAGTCACGAGCCCCCTTTCCATCAAAGGCCAAGGCCTCCCTCAACAATATTTCCGCTTTCTTCGTCCCAATTCCAGGAATTGAGGAGAGCAACTCTAAGTCGGCCTCCGCCAAATCCCAAATGGTCTTGATCCCTTTGGACATGAGCAGTGCCGTCGTCTTGACGCCTACACCCTTCAAATCGCTGATGGGTGCGGATCTTCTCTGCTGATCTTCCTCGGCATCCACTTCTGTCCCTTCCGCCTCGACCTCCGTCATTTCCCTGGCAGCCATTACAATCTTCTGGGCCTTTTTTATCCCGATACCCGACAATCTCGCAAGTTCCTCCACTCCAGATTCGGCAATTTCCTTTACCGTAACAAACCCCTCGTTGTAGAGGATCCGAGCAATCACTTCTCCCACATGGGGAATTCCTCTCAACTGCCCGATGATTTCCTCCGAAATTTGCTCCATTCTGGATTCGCTCTTGATGTCGATCCTGAAACCCGTGAGCTTTGACGCCAATCTCACATTTTGACCCCTTTTCCCAATGGCCAAGGAGAGTTGATCATCCTCGACCACGATCTCCATGCTCCTATTATCCTCATCGATGTAAGCCCGGGATATTTTGGCAGGAGCTAACGCATTACTCACATACTTGGCAATATCATCCGAGTGGGGGATAATATCAATTTTTTCACCTCGGAGTTCCTGGACCACGCTCTGAACCCTGGAACCCCTCATTCCCACACAGGCCCCCACGGGGTCAACATCCTTATTGGTGCTGTAAACGGATATCTTTGCCCTCTCTCCTGGCTCCCTCGCTGCGTCGACCACCTTGATAATTCCCTCTGAAATCTCCGGAACCTCCATCTCAAAAAGCTTAACCAACAGTCCCGGATGCGTCCGGGAAAGGAAAATTTGGGGCCCTTTTGACGATTTTTGAACATCCAAAATATAAGCGCGAATGCGGTCTCCCTGTCGATATACCTCACCACGTGCTTGCTCTCGGGCCTGTAAAATCGCCTCAGCCCTTCCCAAGTTTATATAGAGGTTTCCCCGTTCAACCCTTTGAACACTCCCCGTCACGATCTCCCCTCTTCTATCCTTATATTCATTATAGATGTTATCCCTCTCAGCGTCACGGACTCTTTGGATGATAACCTGCTTGGCGGTCTGAGCGGCTATCCTTCCAAAATCACTAGTATCCAATTTAACTCCTAAACTGTCCCCGATCTCCGACTCCGGATCCAGTTGCCTCGCCTCATCCAGGGATATTTGAGTGAGGGGATCCTCCACCTTTTCCACCACCTCGACGAATTGGAAGAGTTCAACTTCTCCAATCTCCTCATTATAGTGGGCCTCCATCAACCTCTGCGGCCCAAACTTTTTCCGAGAGGCCATCAAAACCGCATTCTCCAATGCGTCGATAATAACCTCCCGCTCGATTCCCTTGTCCTTTCCCACCTGTTCGATGATATAGTTCAAATTCTGCGACATTGATTCTCCTCCCCCTTCCCCCCTTTCTCGCCAATTAGAATTCAAATTCCAAGTTCGCCTTGGCCACATTAGATAGGGGTATGTGAAGGACTTGCCCTTCTACCTCGATTTGAATCAACCCCTTCGTGCAGCCTAACAGTCTTCCCTTGAAGTTCCTCCTGTTCCCTATGGCATCATGTGTACGTATTCTCACCGACCTATCCCTGAATCTCTTGAAATCTCTCTCCTTCTTCAAGATTCTGTTGAGGCCTGGGGAAGAAACCTCCAGCGTATAGGGCGACTCAAAGAGGTCCTCGACATCCAATACCACTCCGACTTCATTGCTGACCAGAACACAATCATCCAGGCTCACTCCACCTTGCTTATCGAGGTAAATCCTGAGCACCCACCCTCTGGCTTCCCTCTTGTACTCCACAGCGACCAACTCCATCCCCTTGGAAGCCACGATAGGTTCGACGATTTTACTAACCGCGTGTTCCGTCTCCCTTTCCATCTCATATCAGCGCAAGCAAAACAACCCCTCGCTGGAAAATGAGGGCTCTAATAAAAAAGTGGGCCGAGAGCCCACTTTTCCAGTAGACCTAAATACATATAAGTTAACATAACTCAATGCACATTGCAAGGAAAAAAGTTACTGGAGTTTCCGGAGTTTTTTACGGGACTCCGTTGTTTCTGAGCGTAATCTGCCGGAGAAGTGGGGTACCCATCGAGGGTGAACAGGAAGGGGAAAGCCGGCTCTTTAGAGGCCGGAAGGGGTAAATATTCCCCGGGACCCCCAAAGGGTCACTTCGGAGGTATTAGAGCGAAGAAACAGGGGAGTCACGTCCTGAAATTCCTTTTTCCCATAAAATCAAATACTTATAAAAATATTTGCACTAAAACCCAGGAAACTCCAGAAAAAGCTCCGGGAGTTTCCTGAGATTTTCGAGTTGTTTCACCATGGTT
>CAYFXL010000179.1:0-5758 GCA_964346945.1 uncultured Syntrophobacterales bacterium | reverse complement strand
TTTGCCCCCTTCACGGTGGCTGATCCAGTAATCGGCCACATGGCGGTAAAAACAGGTACCTTAAGGGATGTACTGGGCTGTCTGGTTCAGAGAGGCCTTGTGGACATCGGCTTTCTGGGCGGGGCTGAGATCGATCAATATGGAAATATCAATTCCACCTATATCGGTGACCCCCGAAAACCAAAAGTGCGTTTCCCGGGAAGTGGTGGAGCCAATTCCATTGCTTCATGTGTTCCGAAAATTCTGATCATCGCGCTCCACGAAAAGCGGCGCTTTCCTCCGAGGGTTCAGTTTATCACCAGCCCAGGATACATCGACGGTCCCGATGGGCGAAAGAAGGCTGGTTTAAAGATGGATCGGCCAGATATTATTGTGGTGACAAACCTGTGCGTAATGGAGATAAATCCAGATACGGGAAGGTTGGAATTAACGAAACTTATGCCAGGCGTGACAATAGATGAGGTCTACGAAAATACCGGATTTGAACCAAAACCGAGAGAGAAGGTCGAAGAAGTAGAGCTTCCCACGGAGGAAGAGCTCAAGATCTTGAGAGATGAGGTTGATCCTGATCACATTTACTTAAAGGAGTTCTCAGAGCAACAGAGAGCCTAGCTTCCTACGAGATGGAAGTGGATTGTTGTATTCGCCATTTCTTTTGCTACTCCAAACGAAGGAGGTGATGAGGGTTGGAGAATGTTGAAGAAGGGAGGTGGTTTTGAGGAAAGAATAGATAGGGAATTGTGTCAGTATTTAAACTCTATAAAAGGGGGAAAATTACGATGAGAAAATGCATCAGTATTGTACTAGCCGTAGGGCTAGCATTGGTTTGGATGGCAGGTGTTGATCAGGCTTTCGCTATTGAAAAACCCGGAGATTACCCAAAACGGGCTATCGAAGTTGTCGTCCCCCATGGACCTGGATCTGGCGCGGACATGTTTTCCCGGGCCTTCTGCAAGGACGTTGAGAAGACCCTTGGCGTCCCTTTTAAATTCAGCTTCATGCCGGGATCTGCCGGGGCCATTGGCACCGCCTATGCAATGGACCAGCCAGCAGACGGATACACCTTCTTCCTGGTTAGCACGGATATTGTAATCAACTTACCCCTCAAGAGGATCAAGTACGGGGTTGATGACTTTATCTGGCTTGCCAAGGGAATTCATGATATTTCGGGGCTTCACACAAGGGTCGACAACAAGCAGTTTCAGACCGTCAAACAGATCCAGGACTACTGTAAGGCAAATCCCAAGGTCAGGCTGACCGTTGCCGGTGCGGGTGCCCTGGGCATCGATCATGTCTGGATCTCGCTTCTGAACACCCGGGGCGGTATGTGCCTCAAGTTCATCCCCTTTGACAAGAGCGGAGAACGACGAGCGAGTTTCCAAGGAGGCCATACGACCTTCGAATCCGATGAGCTGATCGACATGGAAGGACTCTACAAGGCTGGTGTTTCCCGTCCTCTGGTGATTGGCTATTCCGAGCGTGTCAGGAAATATCCAGATACGCCGTGCACCGTAGAACTCGGCATCGATAATACCATCGGACGGTGGAGGGGATTCGCGCTCAAAGCGGGAACGCCCGAACCGATTGTGAAATACCTTGACTGGGCATTCAAGAAGTCATTCGAAACGGAGGCGTACCAGAAATTCTTGAAAGAAGATGTGGGACACGAGCGGCCTGCATATTTGGGGGTTAAGGATTTTAAGAGTTTTGTCGTCAAAGAGAAAGCGATCTTCACCGAGCTTGCGAAAGAGCTCGGGTGGGTAAAGTAACGGAAACCTAAGGGGGATTCCACATGAGGGGAGAGAAATACGTCACGGCATTGATTTTTGCGGTCTCGGCAGCCTTCTTCGTTCTCGCTACCAGGATACCACCCCCCCATTTGGAGTCCCCCTTGGGCGCGGGATTTTGGCCCAAGGTTATCCTGCTTTTGCTTTTCGTCACGTCAGGCATTCACCTGGGAAAATTGTTACTCCGAAAAAAGGAGGTAGAGGAACGATTGGCCAGGGAGACACAGGAGGAACGGAAAACGGAAGAAGAGGAGACGGGGGAAAGAAAGATCTTCTCCCTGCTCGTCTTCGGAATCGGCATTTCGTTTCTCTATATATACATTGTTAGGTGGATCGGCTTTATCGTCGCAACGCCCATTTTCATGGCGGTCTTCATGTACATCACAGGGTACCGGAATAAGATCATGGTAGCTGTGGTTTCCCTCGCTACCGTCGCCATGTTCCTTCTCTTGTTTGTTAAGGCAACCTACATCCCGCTGCCCCGGGGGTTCGGCATCTTTAAGGAAATCAGCGTCCTCTTCTACTGATTGGAGAAGGATCTATGTTTGACAACCTATTCATTGGGCTCAACTTTCTTACGGACCCGATCAGCATGGCCATTGTCATCGCAGGCGTGTTCATGGGCATGATTATCGGGGCCCTTCCCGGACTCGGAACCGCGGCGGGAGTTGCTATCCTTATTCCGGTAACGTTCTGGATGAGGCCAGATCAGGCCATCGCCATGCTGGGAGCAGTCTATGCCTCGGGAACCTGTGGCGGATCGATCACCTCGATCCTCTTCCGAGTCCCAGGGGAGGCGCAATCCGCTGCGACCTTGTTCGACGGATTTCCCATGGCAAAACAGGGAAAGGCCGGCAGAGCCCTCGGGCTTGCCATGACGGCATCGGCTATTGGAGGAGTCTTCAGCTCCATTGTGTTGATGACCGTTGCACCCCAGCTAGCAAAGGTGGCCTTGAGATTTGATCAGGCCGAGTATTTCGCCCTCTGCATCTTCGGCATGAGTACCGTTACGAGTTTGGGGGCTAAAAGTCAGCTCAAGGCCTTAATATCCCTTTTGATTGGGTTATTCGTGGTCACGGTGGGAATGAGTGCTACTACCGGCGTGGAACGGTTTACCTTCGGGAGCGAACGCCTCCGCTATGGGGTGAGCTATGTCCCCGTAATCGTCGGTATCTTCGGCATGTCGGAGTTTTTCAGAAACACGGCAACAGTGGTTTTCAGAGAGCTTGAAGTCAAGGCAATGGCGGCAAGAACGCAGATAGGTGTGATCAGAGAATTTCTTCGAATGAAGACGACCATGATACGATCCATTTTGATCGGGACGTTCGTGGGAACTCTCCCCGGTACCGGCGGGACCGCCTCCTCACTTCTCTCTTACAATGAAGCGGTCAGGTGGTCTAAGCACCCCGAGAAGTTTGGGACCGGACTCGATGAGGGCGTTGCTGCTCCTGAATTTGCCAATAACGCCGCAACCGGCGGTGCGTTGATCCCGACCCTCACGCTGGGAATTCCGGGGAGTTCGACCACAGCGGTGATTCTGGCCGCCCTGATGAGCCACGGACTGACACCTGGTCCAAACCTTTTCATGTTCAAACCTGATCTGGTGTGGGGCGTTTTTGCGGGGTTTTTTGCGGCAAATATGATCATGATCGTTTTTGGAATGTTGGGTGTTTGGATGTTTGCCAAGGTACTCTCTGTGCCTCGAGCTATTCTGAACTGGACCATCTTTCTCCTGTGTGTCATCGGGTCGTATGGAATCAACAACAACCTCTTGGATGTCTGGATCATGTTCATATTTGGGTTGCTCGGGTACGCTATGGAGAAGTACGGATTCCCCCTGACGCCGTTGGTGCTTGGTATCATCCTAGGCCCTATTGCCGAGAAGGCGCTGTTCAAGGGAATGATGATTTATGATTCTTTCTGGCCCTTCCTGACCAGGCCGATTGGTGGGACTCTTCTGTTTTTCGCAATCCTTTCATCCCTTTACCCGACAATCCGCAATATCGTTGAGCGTAAGCAACAGGTGGCCTCTGTTCAATAATCCCCCAGTTGTTTAAGGACAACGAAACGAGATCTTTAGGGTTCTTTGAGAGGAGGTAATTGAGAAAATGGCTTTACCTGAGCAACATTTGGACATAATTGATGAGGGGCGAATCCCGAAACATATTATTGTGGTGGCCATAGATGCATTCAAGTATGAGTACCTCAAAAAATATGAACTTCCAAATATAGGCGCCTTAATTACCAATGGCGTCAGTTTCGCCAATGCAATTGCCAGCAACTGCGTGGCGGAAACAGCACCGGGTTTCGCCTCCATCTCTACCGGGAAGTACATGAAGGATCATGGTATCTGGGCGAGTGACAACTGGTACGACAGGAAAACCAAGAAACTGAGCTATCTCTATGACGAAGCAAACGGAAAATTGCACCTCGAGGCTCCTACAATTGGAGAGATCATAAAATCACACGATTCATCGGCGAGAGTTGCCTCCATCTCAGCTAAGGATAGGAATGCCTTTTTGTTGGGAGGGTCAGGGGCGGACATTGTCGTGTTTTCCTATCGAGAACAGATGCATGAGCGGGGACATTTCACGGGACCGGGGGTAGGTGATGATTTCTTCGGATGGACCGAACGGCCGGGTCGGGCTCTCCCCCCCTATTTGGCCGACTTACACGTGCCGCGCATAGTGGATTGGGATGGACCTGGATTTCATCATCAAAAGGAGAGCGCCGCCAACACCCCTTTCATGGATCAGTTCGTAATGGAAGGAGCACTGAAGATTTTGGAAAATGAAAGACCGAACCTCCTATTTGTTGGTTTGGTTTCCCCAAATATCGTTGGCCATGTCTACTTGACGGAATCGACTGAGTTACGGGAATCCTGTGAAATGGTTGATCAGTTGCTGGGAATGTTGATCTCCCGCCTGAAGGAAATGGATTGGTTGGACGATACGCTACTCATCTTTACGGCGGACCATGGGATGGCGGATAAACCCTTTCCCATTGACCTCATCGGGGAATTGAAACGGAAAGGACGAAAGGATTTGGTTGAGAATATTGCTCACATTTACAAGGTACCGGCCGTTGGAGGTTGGTACCTTCATGATGTCAGCCAGCCTCTCATTGACGAGACCATTGAGGCCCTGGAGGGGATTGAACACATTGAGGGAGCTTGGTATAAATATGATCGGGATGCCCCATGGTTTATCCGCCGGGGGGCCCATGAAAGGACGCCGGATATCATAATCGTCCCGGAATTCCGGTATCAGATCGTTCCGGAAGGCAGGACTGAGCCCGTGTATCCCGCATACCATGGTGCGCCCTATTTTGCGGATTTCAGCATCGTGATGATCTTTTCGGGTTGTGGCATAAAACGGATGGGAACCATAGGGAAGGATGATATACCTCCGGACGAACTTTTGTCCGATGAAATGGTCCAGGGGTTGCCCGAACAGACCCAGATCGTCCCCACGATCAAGAAGATTTTGAAAATCGAACCCTAGGAGGTTCGATGGGAATAGTAATCGGGAATTTGAAAACAGGCTAGTTACTCTGTAACCGGAAACCAGTTTTTTCACCGATTACAGAAAGAGGAGATGAAGGAATAAGGTGGATCTTAAGGCAAGAATTCAGAGGCTGGTCAAGGAAAGCGATATCGACCTCATAGGGTTTTCATCAGTGGAAAGGTTCAACAGTGCTCCTCCCGGAAAGAGGCCGACGGACATATTGGGAGAGGCGCAAACCGTGATTTCCCTGGGGATCGGTATACGGAGAGGTGTCAGGGAGGCAAACATTAAAGCCTACGGTGGGTTGAGACCTGCGATTTACATTTACATGATCTATGGATATGATGTGCTCAATACGCTCCTTAACCAATCTGCCTTCAAAATCGTTAAGCTCCTCGAGGAGAGGAATTTCATCGGCGTTCCCATTCCGAGTAGCCCACCGGCAGATTACATGAAATTGATGGG
>CAYFXL010000178.1:0-5831 GCA_964346945.1 uncultured Syntrophobacterales bacterium | reverse complement strand
ACGTTGTTGAAAACTGTTACTTTTCATCCGCAACAGTTCGATTCGGTCTCTCGACACCACTAAAAATGTTTTGGCCCTAAGGATTAGCTACCATGCTGGTTAGCCCCTTTTTTGGGTGAGAGCTCGCCCTAATATTGCCTTACGGATGACCCTCTCACCCTTCAACGACGCGTTGACCACAATTCCCCTTTTTGTTACCGTCAACGATGACACGGCTTCCAAAAAGGGATTTCTCCACATATGATTCACTCCCTGAGAGCCTCCCTGATCATCATGGGGGTGAGTGGCATTGTTGCACAGATCATCCTGTTGAGAGAGTTCCTGGTCTCTTTTTTCGGCAACGAGCTCACCCTCGGAATCATCCTCGCCAACTGGCTGATCCTGGAGGCGATTGGCGCCTTTTACATCGGAAAATCCGTCGAGAAGACGGAGAGGAAGATAGAGAACTATGTACTGCTTCAATTGATTTTCTCCCTGGCTTTCCCCTTTGCAGTCTACCTCTCTCGGGTATTCAAGAATTTCCTCCTCATTACTCCAGGAGAGGGTTTGGGTTTTGCTCCCATATTCTATTCCTCATTTCTCATCCTGCTTCCCGTGACCGTTTCCCACGGTGCCCTCTTTACCTTTGGATGTAAGATATATTCCCAATACGCCCGGGAAGACGCTTCTTCCATCGGAAAGGTCTACGTGCTCGAAACCATCGGGTCCATTATCGGCGGCCTACTCTTGACCTTTCTCATGATTCAGTACTTTAATTCCTTTGAGATCGCCTTCATCATCTCCCTGGTAAATACGCTCATCTCCATATTCCTTCTCTGGCCACGGCGTATACCGTCCTTGGTTCACCTCCGAAACGGCCTCTGGAGCCTCTCCATTTTTCTGGCCCTCCTCTTTGCCTATGTGCTTTTTACACCAATATCAGGTGTGATCCATGTGTCCTCCGTCCTATCACAGTGGAGAAATATGGACGTCATCCACAATGAGAACTCCATCTATGGAAATATCACCGTCACGAAAAGGGGTGAGCAATTCACCTTTTTCACCGATGGAGTTCCATCCATCACGGCCCCTGTCCCTGATATCGCCTCCATTGAGGATTTCGTTCACTTCCCCATGCTCTTCCACGAACAACCCGATTCGGTTCTGATCTTGAGCGGAGGGGCCGGAGGAATGATCCATGAGATTTTGAAATATCCGGTGACCCACATCCACTATGTAGAGCTCGACCCCCTTCTCCTGAAGCTGGTATTGAAATTTTCCACCCCCCTCACGCAGTCCGAGCTCTCGGACCACAGGGTCAATATTCATTACACGGATGGTCGGTTTTTCGTCCAAAAGACCCAGGATCGATTCGACATCATGTTCATCGGACTTCCTGTCCCCGGAGAATTGCAGACAAACAGATTCTTCTCCTCCGAATTCTTCTCGGTGGCAAGGAGAAGGATGAATCCGGATGGAATCATCGTCCTGACGCTCCCCGGTTCATTGACCTACATCAACCCGGAACTGAGGGACTTGAACAGGTGTATTTTGGACACTCTGAAGGGCGTGTATCCTTCTGTGAGGATCATCCCCGGCGATGTCAACCTTTATCTGGCCTCGGAGTCCACCCATCTGAAGGAGGTGACGGCTGAGGAAGTGGCCAAACGTCTCGAGGGGAGGAACATCAAGACGAGCCTCTTCACCAAAGGCTATATTGCATACCGGCTTCACGAAAGGTGGTTGAAATGGTTCTCGAAATCGATGGAGGGAGGGGAAGTCCGACTCAATTCCGATTTTCGTCCTTTGGGTGTCTTCTTCAACCTCTCTTACTGGAACGCGCTCTTTTCCCCATACCTGGTGGGAGTATTTCGATGGTTTGAAGGCATCAGCCTGAGAATAACGGTCCCCTTGATGGCATGCCTCACCCTCCTTTTTGGGGGTATTTTCGTTAAGAGACCATGGACCTCACGATATTCGGTTCCCTATGCGATTTTCACCACGGGGTTAACGGGGATGATATTCGACCTGGCCATTATCTTCACCTTTCAAACGCTCTACGGGTATCTCTACTATCAGATTGGCCTCCTGGTCACAACATTTATGGTTGGCGTTGCGCTCAGCGGCCTCTGGGTCACCCAGCGGCTGGAGGGGATAAGGAAGGATCTTCCCCTGTTCTTAGGGACTGAGTTGTGCATTGCCCTCTTTTCCGTTCTTCTCCCCTTTGTATTCTCCATCCCGTCCCAATACCTTGACAAAACAGCTATCTATATTCTCCTCTATATGCTTTTTCTGACGATGTCCCTTCTTTCCGGCGCCTTAGTTGGATTTCAGTTTCCCCTGGCAAATAAGATCTATCTCAGCACCACCCTAGGGGAAGGGACCTTTGGTCGGGCCGCTGGCTTACTCTATGGAGCGGATCTCTTTGGGGGCTTCTTTGGGGGGGTTTTGGGCGGTGTCCTCCTGCTTCCCATCCTCGGCCTCAAGGAGTCGTGCTTCATGATGGCAATCATCAAAATCAGTAGCTTCCTGCTCATCCTCCTCTTCACAAGGATCCGGAAATAGCATAGAATTCGAATAATCGGCGAATTGTGATCCGAATTCAGCAATTCGGAAGTCCTTCGAACCCCTCCGGAAATTGAGAAATGCTCAGCAGACGAAGATTTCTCCAAGGCATCATTTCGG
Source organism: uncultured Syntrophobacterales bacterium (assembly GCA_964346945.1). Lineage (GTDB taxonomy): Bacteria > Desulfobacterota > BSN033 > WVXP01. Next base: position 3,167 of record CAYFXL010000178.1, on the reverse strand, counting down.
TTCTTTCCGGAATGGGATGGTCATTTTCCCTTCCAGGGGAAACACGTGGAAAAACGGATCCCATCAGGCGGGAGGCGATGTTCTATGAACCCCTCAATGGTCGAGATGTGCAATGCCTTCTCTGCCCAAGGGAATGTGTCATCGGCGATGGAGAGAGGGGGTTCTGCAGAAACCGGGAAAACCAGAAGGGAAAATTATACACCGTTGTCTACGGGAAACCCTGCGTCGTCAATATCGGCCCCATTGAAAAGGCGCCTCTCTATCATTTCGTGCCAGGCCATTTTCGGCTGTGCGTTGCCTGTGCGAGTTGCAATCTGAGGTGTAAATATTGTCATAACTGGCCTCTGTCCCAGAGAAGCCTCGAGGAGTTGGACCACTATCCCCATACTCCACAGCAAATTGTCCAACAGGCCGAGAACCATGGACTTCAATCCGTCTCTTTCACCTACACGGAACCCACGGTCTACTACGAGTACCTGTATGACATTTCCCTCATTGCCAAAGGGATGGGAATGAGAACCTCGATCGTCTCAAATGGGTATATGAGTCAAGGACCCCTCCTGAAGCTCCTCTCGGTCTTGAGTGCGATGAAGATCGATCTAAAGGGGTTCAGTGAACAATTCTACGAAGAGGTCTGTTCAGCGACCCTCGGCCCTGTTTTGAGATCCCTCATCACGGTGAGAAGGCAAAAGGTATGGCTTGAGATCGTCAATCTCGTCGTTCCCAGCTTAAACGATGATACGAAAATGATCGATGAGATGTGCCGTTGGATCACGGGGAACTTAGGAGTGGATACCCCTCTCCATTTCACCAGGTTTTTCCCGAACTATAAGTTAACCCATCTCTCACCTACCCCGATCTCAACCTTGGAAGGTGCTTATGAGATCGCAAAAAGGAATGGACTGAGGTACGTGTACATCGGAAATGTTCCCGGCCATATGTACAATTCCACTTTTTGTCCCTCCTGCAATCGAAGGATCATCCATCGAAGGCACTTCGATATTGTTGAAATACACATGACGAACGGAAAATGCGGGTTCTGCGATTTTCCCGTTGAGGGGATATGGGCAGAGAATTAGACCGCCGTTCATTTTTGAAGAAATGGCTCCTCTGTTCCCTGTTTGGGGGCATGGGTTCACATCTCCTCTCCGCGTTCACCCAATCCAAGGAAATTGAGCCTCCCTTCGATGGAGAGGCTCTGTTTTACGAGAGGAGCGGGGATAATGCCGTTCAATGTCAGCTCTGCTTTCGACGATGTTTGATACCGGAAGGAGGAAGGGGCTTTTGTCGTAATAGAGAGAATAGGGCGGGGATACTTCGAAGCTTGGTGTACGGGAGACCGAGCGGCCTTCAGATCGATCCCATCGAACTGGAACCGATGTATCACATGGTCCCAGGTCATAGAAACCTCTGTGTCTACACGGCATCGTGCAACTTTCGGTGTAAGCATTGTCATAACTGGCCCATCTCCCAATCCGCTCCGGAGCAGATCAGAGCCCTTCGCTATACGCCAAAGGAGATCGTCGAAGAAGCACTAAGACACGAATGTCGATCAATATCCCACAGTATCAACGAACCCACGGTCTTTTATGAATTGATGTATGGCGTGGTTCAAGAGGCTAAAAAGAAAGGCCTATTGACCCTCTGTCACACAAACGGCGGGATGAGAAAAGCCCCCTTGTTGGAATTGCTCAAATTCATGGATGGCGTGACGGTCGATCTGAAGGCCTTCAGCCAAAAATTCTATCGGGAGATCTCGGAATCAAGGCTTGAGCCCGTATTGGAGACGTTGAAGACCATTAAGGGTGCGAATAAGCACCTGGAAATTGTCAATCTGATCATCCCCACACTCAACGACCAGATGGATGACATCGAGAAGATGTGCAGGTGGATTGTGGGGAATCTCGGAAAGAATACCCCGCTCCACTTCACCCGTTTCTCGCCCTCGTACAAGATGACCCATCTTCCCTTTACCCCGATTAACATTCTTGAGGAAGCCAGATCAATCGCGATGGGCCAGGGAATAGAATACGTATATATCGGAAATGTGGTAGGCCACCCCGCCAACAGCACCTACTGCCCGAAATGTCACAAAACGTTGATCGAGCGAACGCACTTTATCGTTTTACGAAATCACGTGAAGGATGGCTTGTGCCCATTCTGCAAGGAAAAAATACCGGGCATCTGGAAAAGATGACCGCACGCCTTCTGTTCACGCGTCTTCAAGAGCCCCCCTATTCCATCCTGGTAGTAAAGGGGACGGTTCTATTTTCTTAAATCTCCGTTTTTCGAGGATGCACAAGAGGGGCTTTTTGAAAGTTCTGAGTGTTTGATTTTTCGGTAGTAAGTTGTTGAGAGGTAGATGGCCGCCAGAGGGTTGTGGCCGGTTACACGGTCTTTGACCGCCAAAACCATCGTGGGAGCCTGGGCATATTTAAAGAAGAGGGAATCATGCCCCGCACAGAGTCCGATCAAAATGTTGAACTCCGCTTTTTCATGATTAAGGAGTCTTGCCTGATAAATAGGGTTATACATCGACTCATCGGTGCCCCGATATATTTTTTCCTCATCGTTTATCCAGATTATCTCCTTTAGGGCCCTACCCGCTTTGCAAAGCACGGAAACCACCTCAAATCGGTGGGTCTTGAGCATTTCTTCTACCGTGGCCGCCTCCTTCACTAAACCAATGCAGAAAGCTAGACCTAAAGGCTTGTATCGCATCTTGTGGGCAAACTCACCGATTTCCTGTATGCGGGTCTTAATCGGCTGTATGATGCAGGGTCGTTGATGGCGGTTGGCATAACACTCTCCCTCCTGGATAGAGACCTGCGGAGCAAATTGCCGAATCTTCGGATCTTCGTATTCTTTGAGGGCTTCCATCAGCACCTTTTCATACCTCAAAGTGGGGCAACCTTTGGAGCCAACTCCCTCTTCGGTATAACAAATTCTCCTGTTCACCTCCAAATCACAGGCTGCACAGGAAGGAGTAAGTTTACGTCTCTTTTTTCCATGAGGAGCTCACTTTCCAATTTACTAAACCAGATTCATGACGAAAAATTTTCTTTGCCGCAGGAAGAAGCTGAGGAACGCAGCCTCTATGTTTAAAGGCGTCCAGGATCCTGTGTCACCTGCTTGACCGCCAAGGCCCTTTAGCATATAATTTCTCA
>CAYFXL010000177.1:0-5940 GCA_964346945.1 uncultured Syntrophobacterales bacterium | reverse complement strand
TCATCGGCGTTCCCATTCCGAGTAGCCCACCGGCAGATTACATGAAATTGATGGGAGTCTTTTCCAACCGGCACGCGGCAGTAGCTTGCGGATTGGGGAATTTTGGTTGGCAATCCGTTCTTCTTACTCCTCAATTTGGACCGAGATTACGATTGACCAGTATCATCACGAATGCGGAGATCGAAGCTGATCCCCTATTCACCGAGACGCTATGTAGAGGGGAAAAATGTAGGATCTGTTCCAAGCTCTGCCCGGTAAAGGCGATTCCCAAGGATGATGAGGTGGAGCTTGAGATCAGGGGCACCCCTTATCGATATGCCAAAATAGATAAGTGGAGATGCAGGATTGCGGAGCAGGGTCATACCAGGAAAACCCTCGGTTATACAGAATATGAGGGGGACGGAGAAGTAAACCCTGAGATCTATCTTGAGCGCCTCAGGGAGGAAAGCCCCTGGCAAAAGCTTGAAAGAAAGGGTTCATATTGTGGTCAGTGCGTCATACGCTGCCCTGTTGGACTATAGCTCCAATCCTTCCCCCAAAACAATTCAAGGCCGGCGATGAGAATGAGGTGCTATTCTGCCCCGTTCAGGGTGGATTAGGATAATTCGAGGAAAGGAGGAAAGTGAATGGAAAGGGAACCGTTGATCAAGAGAAAGACAGCTATCTCTTACAAGACTGAGGAAAAGACTGTTGTGAGGGGATACAACCTGAGCGACCTGGCAGAGGAAGGGTATACCTTTTGCGACGCGCTTTTCGTGCTCTTTCAGGGAAGGATCCCCACGGAAGCAGAAGAAAAGATGCTGGAATATGAGATGGGAGAGTTTTTGGAGCACTCCATGTCACCATCGGCTGCCTCAGCAATCGCCACCATGGGAGGCAGGCCCCAGCTTCCCGCGGCAGTGGCTGCCGGAGTTATGACGTTCGGGGGTGCTCACGGCCCTGGCGCCGCTCATGGGTATATGTTGAATAAATACCTTGAGCGGGCGAGGGTCGAGGGAAAGTCTCCAAAGGAAATGGGTAAGATTTTGGTGGATGAGTACATGGATGCAGGAATGCCTGTCATGGGCCTGGGGCAACCGCAACATGTGAATGGTGACCCGAGGGCTATGCCAACCCACAGGAAGCAGGAAGAATTGGGAGTTGACGGTGTATACCTTGAGCTCCAGAAGGCAATCGAAGAAGCCTTCAATAAACGACGGCAGGCAGAGGGGAAGAAGACGATAGCGGTAAATATGATCGGCGCGGGAAATACCGCTTTGGCGGAGCTCGGGTTTAGCCCCAATGCTGCCTGGGGGATTGGAATCCTTTGCCGTGGATTTAGCTGCGCCTGCCATGCCATAGAGAATATGAAGAAAGGCCATGCTTGGATGGCCTCGACAAGGGAGAAGATGGTACAGATGCTTGACCTGTCCATGATCGTTTATGATGGGATCCCGGATAGGCCCGTCCCATCTCAAGAAGAACGTGAGGAGTACGCTCAAAAGGAATTGGAGAAAGGAGAGTATAAGAAATGGGTACTGTAAAGGATAGGGAACCTTTTCGTTGGCATTCCACCATAGCCTATAAAACTGTTCCCAAGATCGTTACCAGGGGATACGACACGACGGAATTGGTAGAAAAAGGGTATGGTTTTGCAGATGTCATTTTCATCAACTATCAGGCCAGAATCCCCCTTGTTAAGGAGATGCAGATGCTCCACTATCTCATGATTTTGTGCCTGGAAGATGGCATGTCCACTGCGGCAGGCATTTCCCGTTTTGCTGCGAAGGGACATAACATTTTGACCCAATCCGCAGGCGCATCCATCCTGGCCTTTGGCCACGCCTTCGGGGCTTATCAAACCTATGGGAGAATGCTGGAGGGATATTTGGAGCGAGCGGAAAAAGAGGGGAAGAGCTATCACGAGATGGCTGAGATACTCGTTAGGGAGAACAAGGGGAGCCTGACCTTGGGTGTGTCAAATCTGATGCTCAAGGACCCTGCGGCCAAGCGTGTTTTTGCCAGGGCGGATTCCCTGGATCTGTCTGGCAGATACATCGCCTTCCAGAAGGAGATTGTAAAGGGGGCGCAGAGAACGAGCAAGGAGCCTGTGGACCTCGACATGTTGGGTGCCGTGGGTGCCGCCATGTTGGATCTGGGTTTTACGCCGGAGGCGACGTGGAGCATTGTGGCTCTTGCCCGTGCCTTTGGGGCTACTGCCCATGCTCTGGAAGAAGAGGAGAGGGAGCCCCGAGTGGTATTCGGGCAAAGCTTACAGCCAAAAGAATATTATGATGGTCCACCCGATAGGCCAGTTCCCTCCCTGAAAGACCGCGACAAGGTTGCTAAACCGGCTCAAACCAAGACACTGGAGGAGTGGAGAAAAGCCTTTGACGAACGGGCAAACATGAGAGGAAGTGGGTGGGCCATCGTGGAGGAAATTGCGGATCCCCGTAAGCTTGTAAAGGTTGAGGGGAAGTAGATATTTGCCCATAGGTAAAGCTAGAGGCGAATCCTAAATCCTCATTCTAAACTCCTAAACTCCAAAAAATTCAACTAGCCGAAGTTGAGAACCCCAAGCGGTCAAGTTCTTGGTCATTCGGATCTAGGATTTAATCTATTTTGTATTATGTGCGACTATTGAGGACGCTGCTTGCCGGTGAGGTTATTGTCACCTTCCGTATGAATCGGATTGGTGGGATCTCGATGCCCAAGATATGTCTTTCCACATACTGTCTATTCCTCGGGATGAGCTTCAGGGAGGCCATGCTTTTCGCCGTAAAGCACGGTTTTGAGGGAATTGAGCTCTGGTGCGACATCTTTGATGCCTGGCCAGCTTCTCTGACCAAGGACGATAGGTCTTTTATCAGGGACCTGTGTGGGGAAAATCGACTTCCCCTATCGCTGCATTCCCCTTCAATCGGGAATAATATCGCCTCCCATAACCCCGGCCAGAGAAGGGAATCGATAGATCAGCTCAAGGAGACGATTCTTCTTGCGGAGGAGGTCGGGGGCCGAATCGTAACGGTTCATCCAGGGCGGGTCACCTATTTTCGACTCCTCTCCGGCGTGAATGCTTCAAGGTATTCCCTCAAGGCGATGAAGGGACAGGCTTACCAATTCCTTTCGGATGGATTGAGAGACTGTGGCCTCTTCGCCCAAGAAAAGGGCATCATCCTCTGTGTGGAGAATATGGGCCATCTCGCCAACGATGTCATCCATACCGTGGAGGAACTCCGGCAACTGATTGACGAGGCGGCACTTCCCTCGTTAAAAGTGACGCTGGACGTAAGCCACGCGAATATATCGGGAGGAATTTCCGAATCAATTCAAACCTTGAAGCCCCATGTCAGACACATCCATGTGAGCGATAATTTTGGCCGGGAGAGCACCCATTTCGAATTGGGCAAGGGGAACATAGAGCTCTCCCCTGCTGCGGCCTATTTGAAGGCCTTTGATGGGATGATCGTTCTCGAAGTCCTTGGCCTCGGGGACTTAAAGGGCGCGGTTTTTCGAAGCCGGAAGTATCTTGAAAATGTATTGTCATAAGGCTTATAATGACTTTTTTACGGCCATGAAATTGAAAGGAACAGGGGGAGGTTAGAGAGATGGCGGAAGATAACATTCAGGAGATGTATCGAAGGGCACGGATAGCCTTTGAAGAGGTAGAATTTTGGCCCCAGGAGAAGGTCGACGAGATGGTTTCCGCAGTGGCTTGGGAGTGGCAGAAGGATGAGAACATCAAGGCCGTGGCAGAGCTTGCGGTAAAAGAGGGCAAAATTGGTGTCTACGAAGATAAGCTCAGCAAGATAAGGAGCAAGACACGAGGTACCTTGTGGGATTTCCGCGGCGCCAAAACCTGCGGACTGGTCAAGGAGGATAAGAAGAGGGGGTTGAAAATATACGCAAAGCCAATAGGAGTCGTCGCCAATGTGGTTCCCTGTACGAATCCTGAGGGAACGGTTTGTACTGTTGGTCTCAGCGTTCTGAAGACGAGAAACGCGATGATCGTCTCCCCCCATCCCAGGACGCAGAAAACTTCCTACCTTACCACCGAGATCGGGAGAAAGGCGTTGAAGAAGGTTGGTGCGCCGGAGGACTTATTTCAATGTATCAAGCAGGTGAGCAATGAAAAGACATCCGAGCTCATGGCGAGTTGCGATTTCGCTATGGCTACTGGTGGAGCCGCACTGATAAAGGTGGTGTATGCGGCTGGCAAACCCGCCCACACGGTTGGGGCCGGCAATGTCGTGTCCATCGTCGATGAAACGGCCGATCTCGCTGCGGCAGCGAGAAAGATTGCCCGCTCCAAGACCGCCAATAATTCGACGTCCTGCTCCTCGGAAAACGCAGTGGCCATTCAGGAAAGCGTCTACGATGATATGATGAACGCACTTAAGGCCGAAGGTGGGTACCTGTGTGCTACGGAGGAGCGTGAAAAGCTGAGGAAGGCACTGTGGCCTGACGGGAAGACGCTGAATAGAGATATCTTCGGTCGATCCGCAGCCATTATTGCCGAAACTGCCGGAATCAATATTCCTGCAGGAACGAGGTTTATGATGGTTCTGGGGGAAAAGATCGGTCCCCAAGATATGTTCTCGGGTGAGAAATTGAGCCTCGTTTTGACCGTGTGGAAATGGAGCGACTTCGGCGAAATGCTCAAGCGCTTGAATAAGATACTCGAATTCTCAGGGATAGGCCATTCCGCTTCAATCCATACTAACAGCGTTGACCACATGGAGGAGCTCGCCACAAAGGCCAAGGTAGGGAGAGTGGAATGCAATATGCCACACTGCCTCGTCAATACGGGAAGCTGGTATAATGGCCAACCCTGGACCGAAAGCCTGGGCTGTGGGACCTGGGCTGGTAACATGACCAGCGACAATATCAACTATAGGCATTTCCTCAATTATACGTGGCTTTCGGTTCCCGTTGAGGAATATGAACCCACCGATGAGGAGATATTTGGGGACTACCTGAAGAAGTGTGGAAGGGATTGATCTCCGAGATCCCACCCCCGGGAGAAACCCTCGGAAAGGGAGAGATGAGAAATGGGCAAGATTAGCATGGTCATGTTTGACCTTTCGGGAACGACGATTCACGACGATACGGGTGTGAGGGATTGTCTGTATAAGGCTGCTCAGGAGTTTGGCTTAAAGACTACTCCAGAGGAGATCCTCCTGCACATGGGGACGAACAAGATCCATCTCTATCAGTTTTTGATTGCCAGGGAGCGGGGGAAGAAGATCGACTTCAAGGATTTCGAACGGATAAGAGATCCTGAGACCTATGAGCCTGCCGTGGAGGTTTTCGATCGATATCAGGAGATCATGATCGAGCACTACAGAAGGGAAGTGAAGGAGGTCCCGGGAACGTCGGACACCTTTCGGTGGTGCCACGAACATGGGATCAAGGTTGCAACTGATACTGGGTTTCATCGGGAGATCACCGATGCCATCATGGAGGGTGTTGGATGGGTCCGCGACGGTCTGGTCGATCTCTCCGTAGACGTGGAGCATATTCCCGGGGAGATTGGCCGCCCTGCACCGTTTATGATCTTCTATGCCATGACTCACCTCGATGTTCAGAGCGTTCACGAGGTGATCAAGATCGGCGATACGCCCGCGGACATGCTGGAGGGTCGGAATGCCGGGTGTCGCGGTGTGGTTGGTGTTCTCAGCGGACCGCGCCCCGTCACTGCGTGGGGGATGTACTGGCACACCCACGTCATCCCCAGTGTCGCGGAGTTGCCCGACCTCATCGAGAGCGAATTCCTCTAGGATAAGGAAGCAGTTATGGAAAAGGAGATAAGCATGGAAGATACACATTTTGCATTGGATCCGGCCGCCATTGGGCAGTATGAGAGGGAATATATCCTCCATTCATGGTCGGCCCAGAAATCCTTCAAACCCTTTATCATTTCGAAGGCCAAGGGAAGCTGTTTCTGGGATGAAAAGGGCA
>CAYFXL010000176.1:0-5985 GCA_964346945.1 uncultured Syntrophobacterales bacterium | reverse complement strand
GTCGAGGAGGTCGCCGAACCGCGTAATCGTGGCCGGTATCATCCTGTTGCTGCTTAAGGGGTCACAGCCCCATATGAGCGCGTACTTGGCATTGCTCAGGTCGTAATCCCTGTAACCCCAGTTCGCTGCGGTGAAATATGAACCGAACTTCTCCGCTTCTGCACATATAGCGCTGTGGGATATGCCGTTCGGGGAGCCAAACACCTTCGGCAGGGCCCCGTAGATGGTGTCCCTCATGTAGCTGTACCTCCCGCGCATGACCATGAACTTCTCGGGCTCGCCCGCCTTCCTCAGTTCCATCATCTTATCGGCGATGGTATTGAGGGCCTCGTCCCATGAAATCGGGACGAACTGGGGATCAACTCCCTTGCCCTTTCTCGGGTTGGTCCTCTTCATCGGGGTCTTTACCCTGTCGGGGTCATAGAGTTGCTGCAGGCCGATATGACCCTTTGGACAGAGGTAACCGTCGTTCTGCTTTGAGTAGCGGTTTCCCCTGACCTTCACGGCCCGTCCGTTCTGCACGAAGACCTCGGCAGGATCCCACGTGGTGCACCCCTGGCAGGTGGTGGGCTTCCACTGGCCCCGTGCCGTCTTGCCGTACCCCTTCGATATGCCCTCGCCCTGCGCAAAGGCATTGAGCCTCGGGGTGCCCACCGCCGCCGCTGCCGTGGCAGCCGCACTGACCTTCAGAAAATCCCTTCTCTTGATCTTCATGTTCGCCTCCTTAGTGATGTTCTGATTGGGAATAGGTATGAATAGAGATGCCCTATCTTCAAGTCCTTAAACTTCCATTCTTGTTTTCGCCGCAACAAATTTTAGCGTTTCGTTAGATCAGAGACGCTCAACGTATCTATTTGAGTTGCGATTCTATAGACTTCACAAGACTGGCACTCTTCTCGGCAGTTGCGTGGGACAGCTTTCCCACTACTCCAGCAGGGGCTATCCGTGATAGAGGGTACCTTGCACCTTCGGTATGTTGCTGCATCACAGCCTTTTATTTTCCAGCAGGGAAGAAAGGCCATAAGTCTTCTCACTCCCGCGAAATTAAGCCCATGTTCATGAATGAGGTGTCGAACCGTCTGAACAATCCGCAGATCGTTGAGGGAATAGAGACGACGGTTCGTGGGAGTTTTGAAAGGACAGATGAACCCCTCTTTTTCATAGAGGCGAAGTGTGGGAACTGCGATTCCCACTTTTTGGGCCGCAATGCCAATGGAGTACCTAGGCTCTGAATCCAATATATCCGTATTAACCATTAGAGGAAAACTCTATTGGATGATAAGGGTTTCTTATCATTTTTTCCTAGCTCTAATCTATCGGGGTAAAGGTGTATTTTTATCTCGGGGAAATCGTGTACATAGGTTATTCCTCGAGGAAGGCTTTTTCATGGATGCCCTCAATGAATGGGCCTCGGTTCTCAGCTATCTTCTGGCCGGTACTCCCTTTGCCAAGAAAATTCTTTGAAATGAGTTTGCTTGATTGTTCCATTTTTTGGGAGGATGATTTCCTTCTGTTGGGCAGACCCGGGAAGGGAATTTCGCTCCAGCTTTCTCGGTTATGGGATCATTTCTTTCTGAGACCGATCCGACGGAAGGCTTGGTCATCCAAAGGGCAGGACAGATTTGGCCCCTGGCTGGGGAAAACCCTTCTTTCCCCAAGAGACTTGCAAACTCTTTCCTTACCTGGAAAGGCCCTTTGGGGGTTCCCATAAAAACGGGTGAAGAGTGGCTTTACCAAAGGAATTCTCACAAGGTACGTGAGCAATTTCCCCCATGGGCGGACCATGAACATCTCCGGTTTAATCGAAAGAAGTAAAAAGGTGAAGGGCCAAGAGTTATGGTAGAAGGAACTTCAGGGAGGAAATCATAAACAAGGGGTTGGATATATTATTCGTCAATCATTTCACTAGGGCTGCCTGACGTCACTTGCGACCTCGATCTCCATTCGATGAGGCGCCAACACTCTCGGCAAGTATTGATACATGGCCTTAGCTTCGATGAAAAGCTTTTGCTCGTAGTTTTCCAGTAAATCCTTATACGGGATAGTGAAGGAGTACCATACCTTCCGTACCTCCTTTGGGGAGAGACGGTTGTCGTAGTATATCCGGGCGGCCTTTAAGAGGATGTCATGGTCTTCTGTTAGAATCTCCTTGTTTTCGTCCATCAGGACCTTCTCGAATGCCTTCTCATTTTCCAGGTAAAGCCTCCCCGATTTGTCCCTCACGATCGCCTTCAAAATGAGCCTGCGCGAGGGGGTCCCTGTAGGGGTCTTATGACCTGATCCCACGTTGGCCACCTCAACACCGACCCGAAGCGTACTGCCCTCCCTTTTCACCTCCTTGATCTTTACCTTCAAGGCCATTTTGACCTGTTCAATTGAATGCCCCCCTGCAAGGTTGTGCAAGTTGACGTCACGCTTTGCTGCCTTTACGTCACCCGAGACGATCCTCTTCTCCTTTTGAACGGGCATGTGGCAATCCTGGCATTCAACCCCTTCGGAGGCGTAAGGGCTTTCCCTCCATTCCTCATAGGTTCCGATAATGAGCACCCCGGTCTTCGCCCTGAGTTGATGGCATCCTCCACATAACTCCGATTTCTTAAAGAATTCCTTTCGCTGGGTGGTATGGACCGGGGATTTAGCGTTGGTGTATGGACCCGTCTTAACCCTGTCGGCGGTTTTAATGAACGGGCTTTCCGGGCTTTCCAGCTTGACCTCCGCTATGGTATGGCAGAAATCACAGGTGACGCCGTCACCGACGATGTCCCGCTTCACCTCAAAATCCTCCGGGATGTGACTTGTTGGATCATGGCATCTGAGACAAGCAGCCGTGGCCTTTCCTTTGGTTTCAAAGAAGGCCTGGAGAAAGCTGGCTTGGAAAATTGGATCATCATAAGCCTGGGCATGCATACCGTTTATCCACATCTTATAAATGTCAGTATGGCATTGAGCACAAGCAGCGGGCGGCTCATAATAGGGTGGTTGATTCTCCGCTGCCAGTCCGATGCCCCAGACGGGAAGCCAAATCCACATCAAGATAGCAACGATAAGCAGACGGATCATTTTTTTCTCATCCCTCATGGTTTCCTCCCCAAAAGCTATTTATCGATCAGAATCTCCGGAGGGTCTCAACTTATTTGGTCTGCAACGAGAGGATATACGCAAAGAGATCGGCCAGCTCTCTTTCCTGGAACTGGGGCCAGACGACCCCTGCCTCAACCATCTGTTCTTGCATCTTCTTGGGAGCCGTGTTCCACATCCCGCTCAAAATTTCCACGGGCGTCGTTGCCTTCGCATTGATGATAAGATCCGGGGTGGCCGTCCTCCCTCGACCTTGAGCCGAATGGCAGTCCGCACATTTTTTCTCCACAAATAGCTGCTCCCCGGCTTTGGCGTTTCCGGGTTTGCCGGAATAGCTGAGAAAGTACACGTAGCTCAGGAGGTCGGACATCTCTTCCGGGGTCAGGGGCATATCTGGACGATCTGGAGAACTCCACATGGCATGGTTAAGCATGCGTCCCGCGATCTGTGTGAAGGAGCCGATGACGGCTCCATCAATAGCCTCGCGAGAGGTGCCTGTGCGAAGGTGGCACCTGTCACACCCTTTCTCGGAGAAAAGTCTCTGCCCATTTTTCGGATTCGGTGGAGGTAGGTAGATGTTCTTTTCCTCGTACCCATCAACGCCACTCCTCTTGATATACGCGATCATATCCATCAGATCATTCTCTTGGAATTTGAATAACTCCAGATCCTGCTCGCGCATCAACTCGCCCACTTCTTTACCGGTGTTCCAGAAACGAGTAACGAAAAACACCGGAGATCGATACTGTTTGAATTCATCCAGGGATTTAACCTTCACAATTCCGACCTTGCCCACCCGGTGGCACGTGACGCACTTCTCACGGAAAAGGACCTTTTCGCCTTCCTCTGGGTCTCCCGGTTTATCGAAGAAATTGAGAAAATAGATAAAGGGCATGAGTCGAGACATCTCGTCCGGGGAGATAAGGGGCCACCGGATCTTTTCTTCGTGATATTTTTCACTCATCTTCGGGACGTGGTTCCAGATCATCTGGGCAATGCCATAGAAATCCTTCTCGCTCACGATTCTCGCTAAGTCCTGGCCGGCCGTCCCCCCATACCCGCCGATGGCGTGACACTCCATGCATCCCTTCTTGTAGAAAAGTCGAAAGCCCTCTGAGGGATTCTCAGGAATGGGAAGTGATTCCTGAGACAGAGCGGTTAAAGCCCCACAGAGGAGACCTAGGAAAGATGCGAAGACAACGATACCTATTCGGTTGGGCAAGTTCATACTCGATCCTTTCCTCCTTGTCCTTTCCGTTTCCCACTGCGGAGGATTCCCCAGAATACATAGTTGTAAACTCCCAGGAGAAACAGAAAGAGTGGCATCGCCACGAGGGAGATTCCAATGGATGCTGAGAACACGTCTTTGAGTTGCCAGGAGAGCCAGATCAGGCGCAATATCCAGATAACAACCCCAAAAATGAAGACGTAGAAGGTCATCAAGACGACGACTTGCCAGAAGAACGTCTTCCCTTCACTCCAGCTCCATCGATTCGTCATGTCCTCTTCTCCTTCCCCCTCGAGTTCACTGCATCAGCGGTTTCCGGCAAATAGCTTCTAATCCGTTCTTCGACCTCCTCCAGCCCGACCTCTTTCCCTTCCTCAATCTCCCATATGGAGATGATCGGGAAGAATCTCGAAAAGAGCAAATAGAGGAATACGAAGAAGGAAAAAGACCCTAACATCAACCCCCACTCAATCCACGTGGGAAAGTATATCCCCGATGGAAACGGAAGACGGGGATTTGCCAGTGTGGGGACAATAATGGTAAAACGCTCCAGCCACATCCCAGCGAGCACAGAGATAGAGGCCACGAGAACCCCCCCAATAGTCCTCATCCTCCTGAAGCTCAGAATAATTACGGGGACAACAAAGTTAAGAAGGAACATGGTCCAGAAATAGGGCGCATAAGCGCCGGTAACCTTGGACCAGAAGACTCGCATCTCGGTGGGTTCATTCCCAAAGAAGCCGGTCAGATACTCGCTGAAGGTGAAATAAAACCAGAGCAAGGACATCACCAGGAGCAAAATCCCCAGGTAATTGAAATGGATCGGTTTGAGATACGGTTCGAGGTGATAGATTTTCCTGAGGACAACCATCATAACGATGAGAGCCGCGATTCCGGAGAAGATGGCACCGCAGACGAAGTATGGACCGAAGATCGTACTGTGCCACATGGGTTGCAACGTCATGGAAAAGATGTAAGAGATAACCGTATGGACGGAGACCGCGATGGGGATCACGATCACAGACATAATGGTGATACCTATGTTGAGTACCTTTTGCTGCCTTGGGTTTCCATCCCATCCAAAGGAGAAGACCTGGTAGAACCGATGGAGCCATTTTCTGTGGGCAAATCGGTCCCTCAGGATGGCAATATCCGGAATCAGCGGGAGATAGAGAAAGACGCTGCTGGCCGTGAGATAGGCGGTGATGCTCGATGCGTCCCAGAGGAGGGGGGATTGGTATCGACCATAGAGAAAGAGGAAAAAGGCTCGTTCGGGCCGGCCTAGGTCGAAAATGATGTTTGCCGCGCCAATGTAGAGAACGGCCACGGTGATCACTTCGGCCATCCGGGTGATGGGCCGCCGCCATTCGGCTTTAGCCATCCGGAGAATCGCCGAAATCAGCGTCCCCGCGTGGCTGATGCCAATAAAGAAGACGAAGTTCGTGATATAGAACCCCCACAAAACCCGCTGGTTCAATCCGCTGGCACCGAGACCGTAACGCCACTGGAGAAAATAGCAGATGCCTCCCCAGCCGGTGATTGCCAGTAAGATCCCCATGAAGATGGTAATTCCTCTCCGGGGGTTTTGAATGGGGTCGAACAAGATTCGATGTTCCTCAAAATTCAGGCGATGGCTAGAGGAGTGCATGCCGTTCTCCCTCCGTGAGATATGTTACCTT
>CAYFXL010000175.1:0-6020 GCA_964346945.1 uncultured Syntrophobacterales bacterium | reverse complement strand
CAGGGCATTTATGGAACACTTTCCCCTTCTGCCGGTCGAAGAAGACGGGCGACTTCACGATCCAAAACTCCGGGAGAATTTCATCGAGCGAATCTTCGCCTTTAAGCGGTGGCGGGAGAGCCTTGAGGAAAAGCAGAGCCGAGGGGGCCTGGTGGACTTTCATGCCAAACACAAGATGTTGATCCTCGCCCATAGCGTTGAACATCACCGCGTAATGGGAATGCTGGTGGCCCGCGCCAAGGAGTTCCCCCTGAAGGATCTCTACGAGGAATACCAGAGGCTGTTTATGCAAGCCCTTCGTCTCAAATCCACGCCCAAGAAGAACGCCAACGTCATGATCCACATATTGGGTTACTTCAAGAAACAACTTTCCGCGGACGAAAAACAGGAGCTCCTGGAGATCATCGGCCTCTATCGCGAAGGTACCATTCCGCTCATCGTACCAATCACGCTGGTCAATCACTACGTTCGCAAATACGATCAGCCTTACCTGAAGGCGCAGTGCTACCTCCATCCGCATCCCCTGGAACTCCAGTTGCGAAACCACGTGTAAGGGAGCGGTGAAAAATCCAGAGTTTTTTTAGGAGAATTCCTTATGCCAGTTATCGAGATTAAACCGGACGTCTACTGGGTTGGAGTGAACGATAGGACAACCGATCTTTTCGAAAGCATGTGGCCGATCACCGGTGAGGGGGTCGCGTACAACGCCTATCTCCTTCGTGATGAGAAGAAGGCTATTATCGATACGGTTAAGTCATTTAAGGCCCATGAATTCCTGCAGCAGGTTGAGGAGCTGGCCGACCTTTCCCGGATCGATTACGTCATCATCAACCACATGGAGCCGGATCATTCAGGTACCTTGCAGGTTCTCAAGAGGATCGCTCCCCAGGTCACCTTCGTGGGTACTCAGAAGACAAAGGAGGAGCTCGAGGCCTTCTACGGCATCAGGGAAAACGTGAAGGTCGTCCAGGATGGGGAAACCCTCTCCCTCGGCAGGAGAACGTTGAGATTCATTTCAACTCCAATGGTGCACTGGCCCGAAACAATGATGACGTATGAAACTACCCATGGCGTCTTATTTTCCGGTGATGGCTTCGGGGGGTTTGGTGCTCACCGGGGAGGAATTTTCGATGATGAATGCGCAGATATCGATCACTACGTGAGGGAAACGCTCCGTTACTTCACCAATATCGTGGCGAAGGTGAGCCCCATGGTCCTGAAGGCGATCGAAAAGCTGGCGGATACGCCGATAACTATCGTGGCCCCGTCCCACGGTATCGTCTGGCGAAGGGACCCGAGTCGTATCGTCGACCTTTACAGGAAATGGGCCGGGTATGCCAAAGGCGAAACCGAAAACGCCATAACCCTCATCTATGGGTCGATGTACGGCAATACGGAGGTTATGGTGAATGCCGTGGCCGAGGGTATCGCTCGTGCCTGTGTTCCCCTGGAGATCTTCGACGCTGCAAGGACGCATGCCACGTATATAATCCCTTCACTGTGGACGCGATTGGGAGTCGTCATCGGCGCACCTACCTACGAAGCTGGCCTCTTTCCCCCCGTTGCTCATATCTTGGATACCGCAATGCGCAAGGGGATAAGAAACAAGAAGGCCCTCCGGTTCGGTAGTTACGGTTGGGCCGGGGGTGCTCAAAGGGAATTTGAGAAGATCATTGAGGCTGCGGGGTGGGAGTTGGTTGATTCCCTTGAATTTATGGGACGACCCACCATGGAGGACCTCAAAAAGGGAGGGGAATTGGGGGAGAAGTTCGCACAGATCATTCAAAGGGCTTGATTATGACGCGGTCGCTCTAACATCCCTCAACACCGGGGGAAATGGAGCCTTTATCGGATGTATCATGCGCATAAGACGGAGGAATGACGTGAGAAAGGGAGGTTGTCTATTCCGATGCTCGTGAAGGAAACGTTTCGCGTGAAAGCCCCCATCCAGAAGGTCTGGGAGTT
Source organism: uncultured Syntrophobacterales bacterium (assembly GCA_964346945.1). Taxonomy (GTDB): domain Bacteria; phylum Desulfobacterota; class BSN033; order WVXP01. Next base: position 4,055 of record CAYFXL010000175.1, on the reverse strand, counting down.
TCTCCTCGACCCCCAGCGAATCGCTTCTTGTATCCCAGGGTGCGAGAAAATCGAAATTTCGGGGGAAAATGCTTACGAGAGCACCATCACCATCAAACTACCCATCATCTCCATTATGGTGGAATCCACAACCACCATTTGGGAAATTACCCCGCCCCATCATCTGAAGTCGGTTACCGAAGGGAAGTACGATATCGGATCCGGATCCTTTCGCCAGGAAAGCATATTTGACCTGAAGGAGCTGTCCGTCGGTGAGGTTGAGGTATCTTATTCAGCTGATACAAAGCTCGTAGGGGGACTGGCTGGCTTCGGTGAAACGATTATGAACTCGATGGCAAAGGGAATGGCGGAGCAATTCACAAGAAATATCCAAGAAAGGCTCGAGGGGGGAAGGGGAGATAGGGGTTCTGGATCGGTTTAGATTGGTGAGAATTGCCACCCTTCGGTCAGATTTGGTTTCCGACGCGGGAGGAAGTAACTTCAACGAGGAGAGAGGAGAAATCACATGATGAAGGGAAGACTTTTTGTTCTCGGTATCAGCTTGACCGTTATGAGCCTTTTTGCCACACTCGTCTTTGCGGAAGACGTTCCTAGGATGACGAAGGAGGAGCTCAAGGCCTTACTCGGTGACCCCACGGTGGTAATCCTGGATGTACGTGCCAGGAGGGACTGGAAAAGAAGTCAACAAAAAATCAAGGGCGCAATCCGCGAGAACCCGAAGCGCTTCGATTCGTGGGCTGATAAGTATTCCAAAGACCAGACACTCGTCCTCTATTGCGACTGACCGAACGAGGGAACCAGTGCCAGTTTGGCACGGAAATTCTTGGATAGGGGATTTACGAAGGTGTACGCCCTCAAAGGAGGCTGGAAGCAATGGTTTCGTGCCGAATATCCCGCTGAGAGCAAGTGATCAGGTGGGCGGCCCTTGTTCATTGATGGAATGAGGAAGCCTCCAGTACACCTCGGGTCAGAATTCCGCTAAGGGGGCTGATAATCTCAGGAGGGTTTAATGGGGATCTTACGCTCAGTCATGGGTCTCGGCATGTGGATGGGCGTTTGCTTCGGTGCGGCGCTAATAGGATCTATCTTCACGACCCCCTCGGTTCCAACCTGGTATGCGGGATTGGTCAAACCCTCCTGGACTCCCCCGAGCTGGATATTCGGCCCGGTTTGGACAGTCCTATATTTCATGATGGCGCTGGCGGCGTGGTTCGTGTGGCGTCGCGGGGGATTCGCCACGGCGGTGACCCCGTTGACACTCTTCCTCTTTCAATTGGCCCTCAACGCCACGTGGTCTATTCTCTTCTTTGGTCTCCGAATGCCGGGCGTAGCATTCGCGGAAATCGCGCTCCTTTGGCTGGCTATTCTCGTCACAGTGATCGCGTTTTGGCGATCAAATCGCACAGCTGGCTCCCTATTGCTACCATATCTTATCTGGACCACCTTTGCAGGGGCGCTCAACTATGCGATCTGGAGGATGAACGCCACCGGCACTGGTTGAGAATGGTCGGTCCCTTGCAAGGCACGCTGGAAAATGGGCACTGCTATCTTCACAACGGGTTATGCAGCAATCCATCCAACTGAGAGCATGAGAGGAAAAGACCTTGAAAGATTCCGGGATTTCTTATATATATAGTTCATAGTTTTGGCACTTGTTTTCCATTAACCTGATTGGGGGGTGTGAAGATGATTCCTTGGCTAACGGTGAAGGCATTGAGATCTTACCCGAAGCGTTGGTGGCTTTTCGTATTGGCAGGAAGCTTGGTGCTGGCGACGGTAATTGGATGTGCCCGAACTCCTAAGGCTGAAAAAAGTGAGATGGTCCCGACACCAGCCGTTACATATCGTTTCGAGGACGTCCCCATCCCTCGTTCCGTTTCGATTGATAAGAAGGAATCATTCGTCTACGAATCGAAAGCAATTAAAACGGGTATTTTGGTGTACGTCGGAAAAGCAAAGGTGGTGGAATTAGCCAAAATCTTTAAGGAGAATATGGCCAATCATGGTTGGACATTGGTGAACAATTTTGAAAGGGATGATGCCCTGCTGAACTTCAACAAGCCAGGATGGGTTTGTGTGATTACCATTCTGCCCATTAGTATGGACCGGGCGAAAGTGGAGGTGAGGGTAGGGCCAACTGGGTCCCAATAAACGCCGTACATTTCTTTTCCCAATCTCCCTCCGTTGTTTCCCGTCGACGGAAAGAGTGGAAACGACATCGGAAAAACCGATAATGAGGTAAGAGGGTACGTGTCCCTCCCTTCTATCGAACTACTCTCCCCAGCGAAAGTGAACTTGAGGCTTGAGGTCCTCAGGAGGCGTGGGGATGGATATCATGAGATCAGGACAATTTTGCAGAGGATAAGCCTGTACGATAGGTTAAGGATATCCCTGAGAGGAGAGGAGGGGATATCGGTTTTCACCGATTCACCCGCCCTCCCAGTTAACGAGGGGAACCTTGCTCATCGAGCTGCGTCGGTCCTCTTAGAGGAGGCCCAGGCAAGGGTAGGGATAGAGATTCATATCCAGAAGGAAATTCCTATCTCAGCGGGTCTCGGCGGTGGAAGCAGCAATGCGGCCAGCACATTGATGGGGTTAAATAGGATGTTGAAGCTCAATTTTTCCAGAGGCCGGCTCATGGAGGTAGGAGCTAGGCTCGGCGCCGATGTTCCCTTTTTCATATTTGAGAGGACGGCAGTGGCCACCGGTATTGGGGAAAAGCTTGAACCCCTAGAAATTCGGCCCTCTATGTGGTTCGTGTTGGTCAACCCAGGTTGGGAGGTATCCACCCGATGGGCCTATGAGGAATTAAATTTTCCGTTGACAAAAAGGCCCATCCATATTAAACTTCGTCCGTTTTTCAATGATATTGGCCAAGTGGCCGGTATCCTTCACAATGACCTAGAGAGCGTTACCATTGCGGCATTTCCTGAGATTGATGGGATTAAAGCTGAGTTGCTCTCACACGGTGCCGTAGGTTCGTTGATGACGGGAAGCGGTCCGACGGTTTTCGGGCTTTTCCCCCATAACAAGGGGGCCCAAAGTGCTTACCGGGAATTGTGTGCTAAATACGCTGAAAGGAGGTGGACAGTTTATCAGGCCAAATGCATCTGATATCCTAAATATGCAAAGGGGGCGAATATGGAAGTTACAGAGGTGAGGGTTTTTCCCGTTGACGAGGAGAAGCTAAGGGCATATGTGACGATTACCATCGATAATTGCTTCGTAGTAAGGGATTTGAAGGTGATTAAGGGAAATAACGGGTTATTTGTTGCGATGCCAAGCAAGAAGAGAAAGGACGGTACATTCAGGGATACGGCCCATCCCTTGAATAATGAGACAAGGGAGATGATTGAGTCCAAGGTTCTAGCCGAGTACGAAAGGGAGATCGGGCGAATGGAATAGTTCCGTCGGCAGTATACCTCGCGTTTGGTGATCCGATCATCTCCGGTCATTTGTGGGGTTGGTCAGGGGGTTTTATGGAGTTTAATACGGGAGCAGAATCGAGCGCTTTCAATAAGATGCGGATATTTACGGGGAATTCCAACGTCCCTCTCGCCCAAATGATCTGTGAACACCTCGGAATTCCCTTGGGAAAGGCTCAGGTTAAGAAATTTAGCGATGGCGAGATTGATGTGGAGATCGACGAAAGCGTTAGGGGAATGGACGTCTTCGTTATCCAATCCACATGCCCACCCGTGAACGATAACTTGATGGAGCTCTTGATCCTCATCGACGCCTTAAAGAGGGCTTCAGCCTCGAGGATCAATGCGGTTGTTCCGTATTACGGCTATGCCAGACAGGATAAGAAGGTTTTTCCCAGGGCCTCCATCAGCGCCAAATTGGTTGCGGACCTCATCACCACGGCGGGAGCCTCGCGACTTCTGACCATAGAACTCCACGCCAGTCAAATCCAAGGCTTCTTCAACATACCCGTGGATCACCTCTATGCCTCTCCTATCCTATCGGAATACCTGGGGGAGCGTTTTCAACGGGATCTGGTGATCGTATCTCCCGATGCAGGAGGTGTGGAGAGGGCTCGGGCTTTTGCCAAG
>CAYFXL010000174.1:0-6104 GCA_964346945.1 uncultured Syntrophobacterales bacterium | reverse complement strand
ATCCAACACCGATGAGAAGATGGGATCTTTGAACCATCCCAGGGTGCTGTATGCCAAGGCCGTCCCCATATAGGTATCAAAACCCGCCCTTTCCAACCTCTCCCTCTCCTTGTGAACCTCCTTCAGGCTAAAGAATCCCTTATACGACATCCTGCCAACAATGGGAAAGTTCCACTGGTAAGGGTTGAGGCTATCTTTGGGACACGCTGAAATCACATAGAGTAATCCTCGACTGTCTACCTTGAAATATCTAGAATAATTTCCCGTTTTTTTTAAGCCTATTTCCTTCTCGGCATACTGTTTAACTTCCAATACGAACTTTATACGATCCTTCGTAACCTGGCTTACCGAGGGATCCTTGAGGACCTCTTCATTTGATCGGCTGAAAAGGAGTATCTTGGCTTGTCCGAGCCCCAATCGAGCTACGTAGACAGCCGTGGAACACCCGGAGAGAAGCACCAAGAGAAAAATCCCGATACCAATGGCGTGTAGTCGCTTACCACTCATTTTCAAAATGGCGATTCACCTTTCGTCCCAGTGAGATCAATCCAGATACCCACATCCCTCGTCATTCCGGCGGCACGTTCAACGAAGATAAAGGCCCATGGGGGTATCGAACTCTCATCTCATCCTTCATCGAAGGACTCGAGTTCGAATGTTACCGTCCCGATGGGAAGCTCGAGGCCAATTCGAACGGGGACTTTTCGCTCATCCCGGGTAAACCAGATCTTTATTATTCCTTCCCGCTCCCCCAGGGATGAGAAGGGAACCTTCGATTCCAGGCAAATCACCTCCACCAGACCGCACCACTCGGTTTCAATCGACTCCCCTCTTGCGCTAAAGGTGACCCCCCTTAGCTTAATCCCATCGTAGATAGACATTCGAATCTCGTCACCCGGCTCGATCTCCTCTTGCAAGTAGTATTTGACGAAAAAGGAAAGGGGATCCTGGGTGCCGGGGGGAATAGTTACCTCCTTCTTCCCATCGACAACGACCCGGTTATCCCCTCGGCTGAAAGTGAGCACGGACCGGTAATGCTTCTCCCCCGAAAAAATTCCCTTCTGATGGATTTCCTTCACGTATCGCAGCGGACCGAGATTACGGGCGTCAACCCAGGAATCAAACTGGTTGTGCATACGAAATAGCCAATGGGTTACCCCTGTGGTCCCCACTCGTGCTCGGGCTACATAAACCTTCTTCCCCTCCTGGGTTCGAGCCTCCTCCAGTGTGATAATCGCCTCCAGAATACGAACCCCGAACTTCTCCGCGCGGTAATTGAAACCCCTTCTCCGAAAGAAGGGCCTTTCAACGGAGGTGGTCGTCCTGTTTTGCGCCAATGCTAGGGACCACCCAATGAAGGTCAGGGCGAACCCGATGGTAATCCAGATACGGAATTTCATGATATGCTCCTCAAGGTATTCCATTCTGCCATCCGTTAATTGACCACTCGAATTCTCCTTCCCGGGTGTTCCCCCTTTTCCTTTCGGCCTCGGATGGAAACCCCCAAGCAGAGAGAACGGTTCCCTCTGCCCCCCCATTCGGGGGGGCCATCTGGGAGATGAATTTCGGTACTGAGGAATCGCCTCAACGCCTCGACAACCTTCGGTTCTTCGCGACACCTCCCGTCATGGCGACTGGCTTCTCAATCCTCATCTTGCCGGCCATGGAGAAGATCCTCTTGGATGCGGTCTCGTGAAATCCGCAGATGACATCTTTTTTGGATTACCCTCCTGCAATCAGAGAGATCAACTCGGATTCCGCGCTGGCTTCTTTGAGCAGGCCTTACTGCGACCAAGTGTCGCCTCCCTTTGGGGAAAACATGGTTTCCTTGCCCTTTTGAGACTCCGCCCATGAGCTCAGATACATCCCAATTTCTTCAGGTTTACTATCAGAATGGATATCGCTGCTGGCGTGACGCCAGAAATCCTGGAAGCCTGCCCGATAGAGATGGGCCTCATTTTGGATAATTTTTCCCTCACCTCTGTCGACAGGCCAATAATCGATTGAAAATCCATATCCTCGGGAATCTCCAAATCTTCGAGCCTCCTGAACCTCTCGATCTGTTCCCGTTGCCTCGAAAGATACCCCTCATATTTGATCTCGATCTCTACTTGATCCCGTATCTCCTGATCGAAATCCGATATGCCGGCATCGTACCGAAGGAATTCCCAAAAGCTTACCTCGGGCCTTTTGAGGATTTCCCTCAGGGATGTCGTTCGCTTCACCGGCGATGTCCCCATCGCACGGAGCTTGTCGTTATTCTCCTTGGTGGGATTGATGACCATTCGAGAAACCCTCTCAGTGAGGCTCTCGATAGCCTTCTTCTTCTTCAAGAAGAGCTCATACTCCCTTTCTCGGACAATGCCAATGCGGTAGCCCTCCTCCCTCAATCTGAGATCCGCGTTATCCTCCCTCAGGAAGAGCCGATATTCGGCCCTGGAAGTGAACATACGATAGGGTTCGTTGGTCCCCCTGGTAACGAGGTCATCGATCAGAACGCCTATATAGGCTTCCGACCTATCCAGAATCAAGGGTGGTCTTTCCTCCAATTTGAGGGAGGCATTGATGCCGGCGATGAGGCCTTGGGCCGCTGCTTCTTCATAACCCGAGGTTCCGTTGATCTGTCCAGCATGAAACAACCCCGCTATCCTCTTCGTCTCCAAGGATGGTTTTAGTTCCGTTGGATCGACATAATCGTACTCGATAGCGTAGCCAGGTCTGACTATCTCCACGCCCTCTAATCCCTCGATACTCCTCAACATCCTGTATTGGATATCCACAGGAAGGCTCGTGGCCAGCCCGTTCGGATAAACCTCGTCGGTATCAAGGCCCTCGGGCTCGATGAATATCTGGTGGCGCTCTTTTTCGGCGAATCGGACCACCTTATCCTCAATGGATGGGCAATACCTGGCTCCTATACCCTTAATGACACCGCTATAGAGAGGGGACCGATCAAGACCGCCCTTAATGATCTCGTGGGTATTGGGATTGGTATACGTAATATAACAGGGTACTTGCTTTCGCCTTATTTCCCGCGTGGAGAAGGAAAAGGGAACAGGGGGATCATCTCCCAACTGGGGAATCATCTTGGTGAAATCAACGGTCTTCTTATTCAGCCGTGGCGTGGTACCGGTCTTCAATCTCCCCATCCTGAACCCAAGTTTTTTCAGGCATTCCGACAGGCCAATAGCGGGAGAATCTCCCATCCTCCCAGCGGGGAAATGCCTCAATCCGATATGGATGAGCCCATTGAGAAAGGTCCCCGTTGCTAATATGATAGTCTTACCAAGAATGGTCTCCCCAGAATCCGTGGTGAGGCCATCGGCGGAATCATCCTTAACCAAGATCCTCTCCACCGTGGCCTGCCTGATATCCAGGTTGCTCTCTTCCTCGACGGCCTTCTTCATCCTCATCCTGTAGAGATGCCTATCAACTTGGGCCCTCGACGATCTTACAGCGGGCCCTTTCCTCGTATTCAACTGACGGAATTGTATCCCCGTCTCATCGGTGGCCCGAGCCATCTCTCCGCCCAAGGCGTCTATCTCCCTCACCAGGTGCCCCTTGGCCAATCCTCCGACGGCTGGATTACATGACATGTAGCCAATGGAATCGATGTCCATCGTTACCATCAACGTTGGATGCCCCAACCTCGCTGCCGCAAGGGCCGCTTCGATGCCGGCATGACCACCGCCTACGACGATCACATCATATCGATTGTTATGACGATGAGACATAAGGGATAAGCAAAATAATCGGTCAAGGCCTCTCCGTGCCCGAACAGGCCCTAATGCATATGCCGCAAATATGGTGTCTGATATTCCGTTCCTTACAAAAAGCCTTTATCCACTCATAGCAACCGATGTGATTGAAGTCCGGGGGGTCGTCACCGATGGCGCTGGCTGGACAAACGGGGATACAGGCCTTACAGGTGCCACAGTCTCCCTGCATGAGCCTGTCAACTCTCAGGGGAAAGTCGGTGAGAATGCTGACCAACCTAATTCTTGCGCCGAACCTGGGGGTGACCAAGAGGTTATGTCTCCCAATCCAACCTAGTCCCGCCTCCTTGGCCACGTGTTTATGGGATAGGTGACCAATCTGTCTTCTCCAGTCGATCACCTGAGATGCCGGAATGGGCAGGGCGTCGAAACCTTGATCTTGGATATGGGAGGTCATCTTGAGGGCCATTTCATCGAGGAGAATATTCACCCTCTGATAGTGAAAGAAATAGAGCGGAGTTGGTCCGTCCTCGATATCTTCGATGATTCTATCCGAAAGGTGAAAACCCAGTGAGATGACGTAGGAAAGGTTTTCAACCGCTTGCGGGGAGAGGGAGAATAACTTATCCCTTAGGGGCTCAAGCCGAGCAACGCCGAATAGAGAGGCACCGAGTTCAAGGGAAAGCCCCTTTAGGCTATCGTAATGTGCAGTATCTGCCACCTTACCGGTCCTCGAATAAGCGAAACTGGGCTTCTCCCATTTTCGTGGGAAACTTGACGGGGTAACCTCCGCTGAAACAGGCATAGCAGAAACTGCCATTCTCATCCCCCACACACCGCTTCAACCCCTCCAGGCTGAGATACCCGAGGGTGTCCGAAGTGATGTACCGGTTTATCTCCTCGATGGAGTGGGAGGATGCGATGAGCTCAGACCGCATGGGGGTATCTATGCCGAAGAAACACGGGTGGGTAATGGGGGGAGAACTAATTCGAACGTGGATCCGCTCAGCTCCAGCCCTTCGGATCATCTTGATGATCTTTCTGCTCGTGGTAGCCCTGACGATGGAGTCGTCGACCACCGCGACGCCCTTCCCCCTCGTGATCTCCTTCACGGGGTTCAACTTGATCTTGACCCCGAAATGCCTGATGGATTGTCTTGGTTCGATGAAGGTTCGACCTACATAGTGGTTCCTGATGAGGCCCAACTCGATGGGAATATTTGCCTCATGCCCATAGCCGATGGCGGCAGAAAAGCCCGAATCGGGTGTAGGGATGACAATGTCCGCATCCGCGGGATGCTCCCTGGCCAGCTGAACCCCGAGCTCTCTCCTCACCGTGTAAACGTTTCGTCCGAAGATGAAACTGTCGGGACGTGCGAAATAGATGAATTCGAATGCGCAATGGGAAGGGGTCACGGGGGTGAAGGGGAAAAAGGAATGGAGTCCATCTTCGTTAATAACCACCATCTCCCCGGGTCCGACCTCCCTCTCGAATTCCGCCCCAATGAGATCGAAGGCGCAGGTCTCCGAGGCAACGAGATAGGCGTTCTTCTGACGCCCCAATACAAGGGGTCTAAAGCCATGGGGGTCGCGCACCGCGACCATCTCGTTCTCGCTCAAAAAGAGAAGACAATAAGCCCCTTCTACCTGCTTGAGAGCCCAGACTGTCCTCTCGGCTAGATTGTTTTCCTTTGAGAGGGCGATCAGATGTACAATGATCTCCGTGTCCATGGTGGACTGGAAAAGGGATCCATGTGCCGCCAGCCCATCGCGGAGGATATGGGCATTGATAAGGTTTCCGTTGTGGGCTATGGCCAGCCCTCCCCCTCTATAATGGGCCGTGAAGGGCTGGGTGTTATCCAAATCACTCGCCCCGGCCGTAGAGTATCTCACATGGCCTATAGCACTCCTTCCTGGAAGCGTCTTCAGGACATCTTTCGTAAAGATCTCGGAGACCAGTCCCATGTTGCGGTAGGAATGAAGGGTCTGGGTATCGGAGGAAACGATCCCCGCGCTTTCCTGCCCCCTGTGTTGCAAGGCGTAGAGGCCCAAATAGGTTAGGTTGGCTGCTTCGGGGTGACCATATACGCCGAATATACCACAGTGCTCTCCCCATTCGCCTTTCATGCCCTATAGCCTCACGTTAACGCCCCGCCCCTTAAGGTAGGCCTTTACGTCCCCCACCGTAAATTCGTTGTAGTGAAAGATGGAGGCGGCCAGGATGGCATCGGCTCGTCCCTCGGTGAGTCCCTCGTAGAGGTGCTCCAACGTCCCCACCCCACCGGAGGCGATCACGGGAATATTGACCAAATCCGAGACAGCTCGGGTCAATCTGAGATCATACCCCTCCTTGGTTCCATCCCGATCCATGCTCGTCAGCATGAATTCT
>CAYFXL010000173.1:0-6189 GCA_964346945.1 uncultured Syntrophobacterales bacterium | reverse complement strand
GGGTCTTATCTTTGATCAGGGCCGTATCAAAGCTCGTACCCCCCATGTCCATGGTGATACAATCCTCGTAACCCTGAATGGACGTATATGTGATACCGGCAATGGGTCCACCAGCGGGTCCGGAAAGCAAGGTTACCGCTGCGCTATCGATTGCGACCTCAGGAGAAATGACCCCCCCGTTGGATTGCATGATGAGGAGTACCCCTGCATACTCCTCATCCTTCAGCTTTTCCAGCAGGGAATTGAGATATCCCTTGAGAATGGGGCCCACATAAGAGTTGAGAACGGTGGTGCTTATGCGATCATAAAACCGAATGGAGGGAAGAAGGGTGCTGGAAACCGTTAAATAGGCCTCGGGGATCCGCTCCCTGATGATCCTGGCCGCCACCTCCTCATGATCATTATTGGCAAAGGAGTTCATGAAGCAGATAGCGATGGCCTCCACCCCTTCCTCCAGAAAGAGATTCGCTGCATCGTGCACGTCTCTCTCGCTGAGGGGAATGAGGAAATCCCCTTTGTAATCGAGGCGTTCATGGATGGGATATCTGAGATACCGTTCCACCAGGGGATCCACGTTCCGATACCGGTTGTTGTACTGTTCCTCCCTGATTCCCCTTCTCATCTCCAGGGCATCCCTGACCCCATAAGTCGTCAAGAGTCCGGTCTTGGCTCCGGTACAGGTCAGGACTGCGTTTGTCGTGACGGTAGTACCGTGGACGATGACGGTTACGTCCCCCAAGAACTCCTTCGTCGAGATCCCTTGGTCCCGGGCCATCTCCTGGATACCTTCCATTGTTGCGATGGAGGGATCGTCGGGAGTCGAGAGCACCTTGTAAATCTCCGTGTTACCATTCTCGCTGGCCAGCAGGAAATCGGTAAATGTGCCCCCGACATCGATTCCGATCTTATATTTCATAGAAGACCCCTCCACTGTTCCGGGGAACCTTGACGGATCTCATGGGGCGCCCAGAATGGTGAGGGAGGTGATGGCACAGGGGCCGCCTATGTTATGGGCAAGGCCTAATTGAGCGTTCTTCACCTGTCTCTCCCCCGCCCTGCCCTGGAGATGTCTCGTAATTTCGTAGATCATCCTGATGCCTGTTGCCCCAACGGGATGGCCGCAACTCTCCAGGCCTCCGCTGATGTTCACGGGAAGATCTCCCTCGGCGGTCGACCTGCCCTCAGCGATGAAATACTTTCCCTGACCCTCCTTGCAAAACCCCAGATCCTCGTAGACGATCAATTCAACGGGAGCGAAGCAGTCATGGACCTCTGCCAGGTCTATCTCGTTAATGGGATCCTTAATTCCGGCCATCTGATAGGCCCTCTGGGCAGCCACTTTGGTGGAGGGAAAATGGGAGAAGTCATACCGTGGGTCGAAAAAGGGCAGATCCCATCCCGTGTTTACGATCAGTTCCTGGGCCTTGACCAGGACGCAGTCCTTATTGAAGCTCTTAGCGTCATCGGCCCTGACCAACACCACAGCAGACGCTCCATCGGTGGTGGGACAGGAGCACAGGAGATTGATGGGATAAGCGACCATGGGGGAGTTCAGGATAGTCTCCATGGACATTTCCTGTCGATACTGGGCGATGGGGTTCCTTATCCCATGCTTGTGATTCTTATGGGACACCATACAGAAATGTTCAAGCTTTGTGCCATATTTCGCCATGTGCCGGGTGGCGTAGACGGCAAATTGCCCCGCAGCCGTCTCCCCCTTTTGGAGGAACTGGTGTTGAGCAACCACCATCATTTTAACCAGGCTTTTCTGGGGTGGACGATCCCTCTGCTTCTCAGCCCCCGCCGCCAAAACGACATCATGCACCCCAGAGAGTAAACCCAGACAGGCCTCCCTGAAGGCATTCCCCCCTGAAGCGCAGAAATTGGAAACCCGAGTGATGGGAATGTCGAAGAGTCCAACCGGCTCAGCGAGATCCATGCCCGATCGGCCCTTCATGGCGCTTCCGTCTACGAATGCCGTGGAAAGCCATGCCGCGTCGATATCCGTTGGTCCGACCCCTGCCTCCTCGAACGCCTCGAAACAGGCCTCCGCGAGCATATCTCCGTAGCTCAGATCGAAATTCTCGGCGAACCTGGTACACCCTGCACCTACAATGGCTATTTTGTCCTTAAAGTCGACGCTCATGCTTTTCCCATGTCTACCGTCTCCGTGGACAAGCCGTATGGCCCGAAAAGGAACTATCCCCACACGGACACGGATGCCGGACACAAATCACGGATAGATGGGCTTACATTTCCAATAATAGTGCGGCAGATCGAGGGCCTCGTGATACTTCCTCACGGTCATTTCCACCTGCATACCAATCTTGACGATCCTCGGGTCCGAACAATCCGTCATCTGGCAGTAGATCCTTCCTCCATCCTCCAGATCTATGACGGCAAGGGTTGTCGGCGGTTCTGGAGAAGGGTAATACCACTCCTGGGTGAAGGTAAATACGACCCCCCGTCGGCCAAGCCTCATATTTTCAAATTGATCCTTCTTTCGACAGTTGGGGCACACCCGTAAAGCCAGGGTAGTAATATATCCGCAATTCTTACATTTTCCTCCCAAAAGCCGTGAAAATCGGTCCCTTTCCCGAAAAAGACCGGATATTGAGGAATAGTAATCCTGAAATTCGGCCTCGAAGGTCTTATGAAAGGCCAGATATTTGGTATAGGTCGATACCAATTCTTTTTGATCCAACAGAACATTAACGTCGATCTGCTCCTGAAAGGCCGGCAAGGCATCGGTGGCCTCAAAGATAAGAACATCGCAGCCGTCACCATAGCTTGCTAGGAGAACTCTATCACCGGGTTTGACCTCGTGCAGAGCTGCCACGAGCATCACGAATGGGTGAGCTGTTCCCAGGGATCCAATACGGCTGAGAAGTGGATCTTGGACCTGGGTCTTCGGGTCGAATCCAAACTTCCTCATCAGGGCCTGATGGCTCCTGATGTCCGGCGCGTCCACCACAACCTTGGCGAAATGAGCGGGGTTATTCTGGGTTTTTCTCAGCATATTTCCTATGGACGCCTCCATGATGCGGGCGTACCCCATCACCTGTGGAAATCGGATATCCTCGTATTTCATGTAGCGGTCATCGGCTCTTCGCCAGAAGTGGCTGAGCTCATCGGAGTAGGAGTAGTGATGGAGAAAATTCAGGATGACATTCTCCCTCCCGACGGCCAGCGCTGCGGCTCCATCTCCCCAGGTGGTCTCGTTTTGGCCACCGGGCCTTTCAAGCCGCCCACAATCCGAGGCTACAACGAGGACTGTATCACAGGAGTTTGCCTTCACCGCCTCCATCGCCGCCAGGAGGGCACTCGTTCCTGCCCTGGGGGAATTGCCGATATCGAGGGTTCGGGCTTCCGGGGAAAGGCTTAAAATCATTGCCATTTCCGTTGAGGCCAATTTTTCCCTATAGGGAGAGGTAGTAGAGGCAAAATACAGGGCCTCCGCCTTTTCGATGCCATCTCTCGAAAGGCAGTTATACACGGCGGAGAGCCCCATGGTAAGGCTATCCTCGTCGAAGTAGCCGACGGCCTTCTCTCCTCGACCGCCAGGTCTCCCCCAGGCCTCGTTAATCATCCTTGCCGTTAACCGATACCGCGGGAGATAGGCCCCGAAAGCCGTTATCCCAATCATCTGAGCGCGCCCCACTGTTCTCCTGAATCCCGTGGGTATCACTGCAGGCACATATTAAAAAATGCTTGGTTCCTTGAACTCCCCATAAACCTCCTTGAGTACCCGGGTCATTTCCCCCAAGGTGGCATAGGCCTTAACTGATTCAAGGAGAAACGGCATAACATTCTCCCCTTTTTTAGCCGCCCGCTCCAGATCTCTCAGGCTCCTGGCGACTTTCCTCTTATCCCTCCTTCTCCGTACTTCGTTGAGGGAGTCTATCTGCGTTTCTGCTGCAGCGGGGTTATATTCATGGAGCTGAACCTCCTCCTCGGCCTCTTCTTCTTCATAGATGTTGACCCCTACCTTATTGATCCTCCCCTCTTGGAGGGCTTTTTCATAGATGTAGGCCTGCTTGGCAACTTCCTTCTGAATATAGCCCATCTCGACAGCGTGCGCCATCCCTCCCATCTTCTCAACCTCTTCCATCTCCTCGGTTATCCTCCGCTCCATTTGGTTCGTAAGGGATTCAACATAATAAGACCCTCCTAAGGGATCCACCGTATCTCTAAGACCCATCTCCTCAAGGAGGATTTGCATGGTTCGCAGGGAAAGGATGGCAGCTTGAGGGGTTGGAATAGTATAGGCCTCATCGTAGGAACAGAGGGCCATGGTTTGGGTTCCGCTGAGGGCCGAGATGAGGGCATAGCAAGCTCCCCTAACGATATTATTCAACGGCTGTTGCTTTGTCAGTCCTCCGCCTCCTCCGCCGAAGAGCCCCCGCAGCCACATGGAGCGGGGATTCCGTGACCTATATCGTTCCTTAAGCAACGTGGCCCAAAGCCTCCTGGCGGCCCTGAACTTTGCTATCTGTTCAAAGATATTTCCGAAAATATCGAGGTTAAAAGAGATCCTGGGAGCAAATTCGTCGATGTCCATCCCCCGTCGGAGGACATGGTCGATATAGGTCATTGCGATCTCGAAGGCATAGGCGATCTCTTGAGCCGGGGTGCATCCAGATTCCCGGATATGGTAGCCACAGACGCTCACGGGATTCGTCCTGGGCATCACCTTTGCGGAGTATTCGATGGTATCACCAATGAGACGAATGGATGGCCCCACGGGAAAGATCCAGTTTCCCCTGCCAACCATCTCCTTCAGGATGTCATTCTGAGGGGTAGCGCTCACTCTGTCCAACGGGAACCCATACGTTTGCGCTGTAGCCTGGTACATGGCGAGGATGATGCTGGCAACGGCGTTAATGGTCAAACCGGTGCCGATCCTGTCAAGGGGGATCTCGGCAAAGGCTATCTCGAAATCCCGCAGGGTATCCACGGCCATGCCAACCCGCCCCACCTCTCCCTCGGCGAGAGGATCATCGGAATCCAAGCCCAGTTGGGTGGGGAGGTCGAAGGCAACGTTTAAACCCGTCTGACCATGAGCGATGAGGAATTTGAATCGCTCGTTGGTCTCATAGGGGGTGCCAAAGCCGGAATACTGTCGCATGGTCCAAGGACGTGCCCTGTACATACCGGGGTGAATCCCTCTGGTGAATGGAAATTCCCCGGGATTACCCAGATCCGTGTCATAGTTGAAGTCCACAAGGTCCTCGGGCCCGTAGACCGACTTCACCTTCACTCCCGACTCAAGGATGACCTCCTCTATTTCCCCCCTGTCATTCTTCATATAGGTTGCGGCGACCATGGGAATGCTCCTTCCTGAATTGCCTCTCTGAAACTTCCCTTTTTATTGGTACAGGTCGATCCTATTGCACATTCTCACGAATAAACCGGATGGATTCCTCAAAGCTGGTGCCCCCGGGAAATACCCCCTTTATTCCCATATCCATCAACGTCTGGACATCCCTCCGAGGGATAACCCCTCCAACGATAACCATGATATTCGCTAGGTTTTCATCCCTCAGTCTCCTCATCAATTTCTCACAGAGGGGTATGTGGGCCCCCGAGAGAATTGAAAGGCCGATGACATCCACGCCCTCTTGGATGGCAGCACTGATGATTTGATCTACCGTTTGGTGCAAGCCCGTATAGACCACTTCCATTCCGGCGTCCCTTAACGCCTGGGCAACTACCTTAGCTCCCCTGTCGTGCCCATCAAGTCCGGGTTTGGCCACTAGTACCCTTATTCTCTTACCCTCCACGAGGACTTCCCCTTACCATATCCGTCGGTCGGACGGTTCCCTTCTGGAACTCCCCCAGTACGATTTCCTTACCCCACAGGATGTGTTCCTTTACCAATCTTTCCACCAGGGCTGATTCCCTTTTCTTCATGGCCGAGAGCATCTTTTTATGGTCCCTCAATGAGCGTTGTGGAATGCAGTTTACCCCTAAAATGGCCACCCGGTAACCATAAGAGTAACCCCTAAGGAGTTTTTCCATCCCACTCCTCATTCTTGGAAACTGTATTCAGAAAACGCGCTCCCACTATACGAGTAAGACCGATCTTATGTCAAGGTAATTGTGTATCGGAGTTTCCGGAGTTTTTGGTGGACTCCGTTGTTTCTGAGCGTAATCTGCTGGAGAAGTGGGGTACCCATCGAGGGTGAG
>CAYFXL010000172.1:0-6194 GCA_964346945.1 uncultured Syntrophobacterales bacterium | reverse complement strand
GGAAAGGGAACTTTGGGATACGATATGAATATTTACCCGTGGACCTGGCCGGAAAGATTCTAGGGCTCGTGGGATTTGGTAAGATCGGACGAGAGGTTGCGAAAAAAGCCGCTTTGGGGCTCCAAATGGAGGTTCAGGCCTTTGATCCGTATCTAAACCGTTCGCAAATCACCGAAGGAGGAGCCCACCCCGTTAGAAGCATGAGGGAACTTTTTTCCTCATCCCATGCGGTTTCGATCCACGTTCCCTTAACTGAAGAAACACGGGGCCTTGTGGGAAAATCGCTTCTGGCTTACATGAAGCCGGATGCTATGCTGATCAATACGTCGAGAGGAGGAATCATAGACGAGGAGGCTCTTGCAGAGGCCCTCCGTGAAAGAAGAATTGCCGGTGCCGGAATAGACGTCTTTGCCGAGGAACCTCCTTCTGAAGGCAATCCTCTTCTGGATCTGCCCAACGTCGTGGTAACCCCGCACTCCTCGGCACTGACAAAAGAGTGCGCGGCTAAAATGGCCACCGAAGCGGTCCGTCAGACTTTGGAGGTTCTTTCGGGGAAGGAACCCGAATATGTCTTTAATAGGAGAGGTCTGAAGACGAGCATGCGACTGAAGGAGACTGAAACCGATGGATGAAATCGAAGCCAAACTGTCGGGGGTTTTCGCTCCCCTGGTGACCCCGTTCGAAAACGATGAGATTCTCTTTGATGCCCTGGCGGAGAATGTAAGAAGGTTGAACACCACGGGACTTCGCGGCTACCTGATTTTGGGGACCAATGCGGAGTTTCGCGCCCTCTCCGTTGAAGAGCGGTTCAGGGTTCTCGAGACTGTTTTGGCAAGTGCGTCTCCGGAAAAGACCATCATCGCTGGAACTGGGGCGGAGAGTACCAAGGAAACTATCGATTTGACTCTCAAGGCAGCGAAGATGGAGATCCATATGGCCACCTTATTACCGCCCCATTTTTTCGTCAAAAGGATGGATGACATTGCGCTCATCGAGCATGTGATAGCGGTGGCTGAAATCTCCCCGGTGCCAATCATGTTTTACAACAACCCTTCGGTATCGGCCGGTCTCACGGCGAGCCCGAACGTAATTCGGGAAATTTCAGGTCACCCAAACGTGGTAGGCATGAAAGACAGCTCCAAGGGAAACTTCGAACAGTACATTAAGGTGGCGCAAAGGGGCTTCTCTGTCTTGGCAGGATCCGCAAATTTCTTTCTGGATCTCTTGGAAAAAGGTGGAACCGGAGGAGTTCTTTCCCTCGCAAATGTGGTCCCGGAGGCTTGCGTTGAGGTCTATCAACTGTATCAGAAGGGCGAGATCAAGGAGGCCTGGAAAAAACAACATCACCTTGTCACGGTTAACCAAATGGTGTCGGGCACCTATGGTGTTGCGGGCGTCAAGGCCGCTATGGACATGGCGGGTTTCAAGGGAGGTGAACCGAGGCGTCCGCTGCGACCTCTGACTGCGGAGGAAAAGGCAGATCTGAACGAACGGCTATCAGAGGCCGTGTTCTTTGCTTCTTAACGCGGGGACAGGCTCCAAGGTAATGAGATGAAACCGTCGGAAACCGCCAGCACTGAGCACTTAGTCTTCAGGCAGGAGCGCCTTTTTCATCATATGGAATTGCTGGCATCGGGTGAACATGGGCAGAATATATTGAGAATTTTCCATGCAAGGTTCTAGTGACCTGATATATCGTCTGGATGATATGCCCCCGTGGCCACGGTGTCTTATTTATGGAATACAGTGGGCATTGATCGTACTTCCCACCCTCACGATTTTCTCCACCATCTCCTCCGAATACTTGGGCCTTCATGGAGGTGAAGAAGTCCTGTTTTTGCAAAGGCTCTTGGTAATAGTGGGGGGGGTGATGATCCTCCAAACCCTCTGGGGACATCGCTATCCCCTTTTGGATGGACCAGCCTCAGCCCTCCTTCTCAGTTTTATCATTCTGGCCCCCTATGGGATTTCGACGATTCAGGGGGGGATGATGGCGGGAGCTCTACTACTCGTCCTGTTGAGCGTCTTCGGACTGGTACGATATTTAGAACCATTCTTCACCGACAATGTAATCGGGGTAATCCTCATCCTCGTCGCCCTCACCCTCATTCCCTACCTGGCGCCCATGGTTATCGGCGCAGGGAGGGGTTTCCCCCACGGGGATCCCTCCGTATTCGGCGTTTCCGTCCTGGTTATGGTGGCGATTGCCCTGTTCAGCAACTGGCTTACCGGGTTTCCGAAGACCATCTCCCTATTTCTCGGAATAATACTAGGAAGTCTCCTGATGTGGGTTTTGGGCAGAACTGGTATCGACGGCGTGAGAGAGGCCTCATGGTTCTCCCTGCCTCACCCGTTTCTCCCCGGCCTTCCCAGGTTTTCCCTTTCGGCCACCATTACCTTTCTCGTTGCATATGTGGCGGTCATCATCAACGCCGTGGGGAGTATCTATAGCATGGGAGAGGTAGTGGGCAAAGAGGGGATGATGGGTCGGGTAAACAGAGGGATTTCCGTCACGGGCCTCGGGGGACTTGGAGCGGGGATCCTTGGGGTCGTCGGGACTGTAAGCTTTGCCTTCAGTCCTGGTGTAGTCCTTGTGACTCGGGTGGGAACACGGTTTGCGGTTACCGTATGCGGAGGCCTGTTATTCTCCCTAGCCTTTTTCTCAAAATTTCTGGCCATCCTGGCCTCATTTCCCGCATCGGTGGTGGGAGCCGCCATGATCACCGCGATGGCCGCGCAGATCGGGGCTGGTATCTCTATTCTTACCCGATCTGGGAGATCCCTGGATGGTCGAGATTATATGGTTGTAGGGATTCCCGTGCTCATGGGAGGACTGGTTTCCATTCTTCCGGTAACATTTTTTGAGGCCTTTCCAGCCACCGTGCATGCATTGTTGAAGAATGGCCTGGTGGTCGGAATCTTGTTGGTCCTCATATTGGAACACCTCTTGTTGCCGAGGAAGATGTGAGGTTTGACGAGGAGGTGGGAAGCATGGGGAAGGAGATTCTCCCGTTTTCTTTGATAAATACCTTGACAAAGATTTCCCTGATTATATGAGATTTGCGTTCTTTTGAGGCCCTGAGGTTGCGTTTGATCAACCGTTAAAGTGAAACTGGGGAGGTATGAGATGAAGGTTTTTAAGACTGAGGAGTACATCAATAAGGAGAATCCAACCCCTGGTGAGCCTTATCGACCCGAAATTCTCACCGAAGAGCATAACGCGAAGAGTCTCGGTGGAATGTTCGGCCTGCTCGTTCCCGGCAGCCAGGTGCCCTACCACTACCATAACAACCGCGAATCCATCATCATCGTCATAAGCGGAGAGGCAACTGAAGTCATTGAGAGTGAGGAAATTTCCATTGAAGCCGGTGATGTCCTCCATATTCCTGCGGGGGAAAGACATACGACAATAAACAGGTCGGATAGGGATTTTCGGTACCTCGAATTTTACACCTGTCCACCCCTCTCAGCCGACTTCGTAGAGGTAAAAACGGAGACGCCATAGTTTTCCCCTGTCGACTCTGGCTGATTCAACCGAAAAGGCCCAAATGTGGCTAAATACATTTCTCTCATCTGAAAGTCGGAGAAAGGATTTCTAGACCATATCTTTCCCAAGGAGGAGACGAAGGTCATGAGTATAAGGAATATAACGGTGATAGGCCTTGGGGCAATGGGAACTCCTATTGCCACATTCCTCTTAAAGGCAGGGTACAAGGTGACAGGTTTTGACATCATTGAGAAGCGGGCTTCAAATTTAGTCCCGCTGGGTCTGAAGCCAGCCAGCTCCCCCAAAAAAGGAGCAATAAGAGCAGATCTCATCATGTTATCCCTTCCTAACTGGGACATTGTGCGCGAGGTTGTGGAAGGGAAAGAAGGTATTCTCAAGAAGGCACAACGGGGTCAGCTTATCGTTGACACGAGCACCGTGCCACCATGGGAAACGAAGGCCATGGCGGAGAGGCTGGCGAAAAAGGGAATCGATTGGATGGATGTTCCAATCTCAGGTGCCGCCAACCAGGCCAGGGTGGGCAACATGGTTTTCATGGCCGGAGGGAAGAAGTCGGCCTTCAACAAGGTTAAGCCGGTGCTCGATAAAGTGGGTAAGAAGACAGTCTACGTCGGAAAGAACGGCGATGCTGCCATGCTGAAGCTCGTCGTTAACCAGACGCTCTTCCTCAATCAGGCTGCGGCCATTGAAGGGCTAGTGCTTGGGCTCAAGGCCGGTCTTAATCCCGATATCATGCTCGATGTCTTGACCTCTGGGGCCGCTGGTAGCGATTTGATCGCGGCCCGCGGGAGGGATATGCTCATGGGTAATTTTGAACCGAAAGGTCCTGTGTGGCTGGCCGTGAAGGACCTTGGGCTTGCACTAGAGGGTGCCAAGCGATTTGGTGTTGTGCTACCCATGGCAGGATTGTATCAGCAGCTTCTGCTGAATGCTCATTATGCTGGCTGGGACGAGAGGGACGCCACAGTAGTCATGAAAATCTATGAGCAATTGGCTGGGATCAAGAGGAGAGCCACAAAGTCGCGTTCACGGATGAAGACGAAATGATACCGAGGATTGTTTGAGATGAGAGGACCATGCGGTGTTCTTCAACACGAATCCGCCAGGGCCTCTGTCCCAGGCCCTCAACTATCAGCAGCCATGGCTTTTTGGACACTCAGGGATTAACCTGAGGGGCCTCGAGAATCAGCTCCACCACCATCTCCGCCTCCCTTCGATAGACAGTTTCAGAGGTATGGTCTGGCCACAAAGGGACCCATTTCTCGCGGAGAGGATGTCTTTTCTGCGAAAATTCCTCCCTTGCACTCAAGATGCTGAGGGCTTTCTGCGAGACGATGTCTTCGCGTTTACGGGAATCCAGTGAGCGGATGATCCGGCTTCTTGGGTAGATGGGCATTGAGATGAGGGATGAGAAGAGCGGAGAAGCGATCCCCTACACGTCCCCCACGTGGTAAAGAATGCTTTGGAGGATCATCGGGGTCTGACATGGCATAACCGAAATGGAGCAGTTTCCCTTGGTCATCCCTTATCGCATCTGGAATGATGGCATAAAAGCCTCTGTTCCAGGTGACCGGGGAATAGATCCCTTATGTCATTCAACGATCTCGTAACCCGCGGATTGAAGGGAGGAGCGAGTATAGATGAAGAGCATCTCACATGGCTCATCGAAGGGGTTATGAAACCAATGCACCGCCCCCTTTGGAACCCAGACAGTATCCCCCTTCACCATTTCAAACTCCAGATCATAGACCCCCCCTATACCCCTGCCTGAGAGGATGTACATAATTTCCTCTGCGTGTTTATGAGTGTGCTTTTTATGGAACGACATTTTCGAGGCAAATCGGCAATAGGCAAAGGTAAGATCTTGAGCTCCCACTGTTTCTTCGTCGACGATGACGACTCGCAAAGCATGCTCAAGGTCTTTAATGGGTTCGTTCCGCCCATCTTCTAACTTCAAGAGGTATTTATCTCGATGTCTCATATTTTTCTCCTCCGTATACGCTTGCTCACCGTTTGCATGGGCAGTCAAGTTCGGTCAAGGACTTGACAGGCTCAGAGAATATTTTTGATGGCCCCATGGATTCAGGAAGGCGAAGAGCTCCCGAAAATATCTTGAAGGCCTTTTCGGTTTGAACTAACGGGAATGGGTGGGGGACCAGATTCTTGGGTCTGGTCGGACCTGAATACTAGCATGGATATGGTGCATTCTCAAGAGGCCCATCTTTTCCATGGTTGCCCTCGTGTCCACCTGATAGGAGAAAATATCGACAAGTAACACGCCTAGCCTTCCAGCTTGAAAGGTGGGGATGGAAAAAAATGCCGTTTCAGACTACGAACTCATGATCTGAAACGGCTTTGCCAAATTCATTTTCAAGCCTTATTGTCTTCTCTTCTTCACTCCATTGTATCGTTCTGCCCGGATGTTGAATTCCCGGTTTTCACCGCACAGGGTGCAAACTTCTTTCTCAACAATTCCCTTCTAGGAGGGCTAAAGATATCGATAAAGAGCATCTGTTCGTCCAATACCTTCCAAGCATGGGGGATGTTAGATCTAATGAGATACCCATCCCCTGGCCCCAATATGACCTTTTTCCCCTCGCTCGGTAGGCTCAGTTCAACCCTGCCAGCGAGAATGTATCCTGCCTGTTCCGCCTCGTGTCTCTCCTCCGGCCAGGCCGTATGAGGC
>CAYFXL010000171.1:0-6216 GCA_964346945.1 uncultured Syntrophobacterales bacterium | reverse complement strand
CTTCAGCGAAGTGGGGATCCGCCGATTCCCTGGGAGAGAGGAACCGGGCATCCTCTCTTTGGCAGATGAACATGATCCATACCTCATATCCCTCCGCTATTGCCTCGGTCAAATCCAGGACATGTTTTGTTCCCCTTATGGTAGGGGCATCAGCGAGGAGCGCCATTTCTCCATTCACCAAGGTGATGGATTTGGTCTCCACGAGCCATCGATCCCTTCCCTCTCCCAAAAGGAGATCGATGCGACTGAAGCGATAGGTGCCCCCCCTTTTTGTGAAGACATATTCCATACACTCAGGAAAATCCCTTCTCTCTATGAATTCGGCAAGCAAAACTCCTGGAAGTCTGGTATCGATGGGAACCCAACGGCCGTCATAATTGACGAGGGAGAGGCCGTATCGGGTTTTCCTCCTCTGAGATCTCCTTTCCCTGGACATGATTGGCCCTTGCCGGGGTTGGGAGTTCCCTCATTCGTCCCGAGTTGGGTGCATGGACATACTGGTCCCTTTCACCCATATGGACAGAAACGAGGAAGCGATTTACCCGCTTGGTGAAACTCCCGTTGAGAAGGGGATCGGTAAGCTTCACCTTTTACCTAATCCAGAAGGGATTGGTTTCCGAACCTGAGTCACGGTCTGGGTCGAGGAGATCGACCATGATCGTTCCCAATTTGTCCAGGGGGCCAGTATCGAAGGGTGGGGGCGGTGGTTCCTGTTTAGCCCCGCGCGAAAGGACGAGGGGAAGGACTATCTTGTTGCTGATTTTCCCGCCCTTGTCCCGAACGAATACGGTCAGGGTGACCCGAGTCCATTCTGGCAACGAAAGGCCATGACCACCCGTGCTGAAAAACCTGAGATATCCCCTCAGCTCTCCCCGATGTCGCTTCTTGATGACTACATATCCGGGGGGATAAACTCCAAAACCCAGCTGGTCGAAGACGCATACGAAATGGACCATATCTTCATCCGGGTCTTTGGCCTCCATGTAGATCTTCCAGATGTCGCCGTGGTGGAGTTCCTCAGAGGCATACCAATGTGTTATGACGGGCGGGCTTCCCCCCGGCTTAATGAGCCATTCACTCAACGATTGGGAGTACCCTATCCGCATGAGAAGGATAACAAAAGCACCTATGGAAGCAAGCATTAAAATTCTCTTCATTTGCTCTCCTTTCAATCCCTTGAACCCTCTTCTCAAATTATACCTCAAAAAACGGAGGGCGTATATGCATTCCCCTTCCTATGGGTAAACACAGTAGGATAGTTTTTTTGCACGATGGGAAGAAGGTATGGTAGTATGAGTGAATAAATAATCGCCGACACGGTCTTCTCCCTTAGCAGAAGTTGAACATGGGACAGTAACCATTGCGTTACTCTTGGATTTCCATTTCGACAACTGATTATGTTTGAGGCGATTGGGGGAGTTCCTGCGTCGTTTTTCCTCTTGATTCAAAGGGAATTGCGCGTCCATGTCGACCAAGTGCAGTTTGGTCCAACAAGGGTATGCGAGGGGAAGCTGTATCACCCGGGCAGATGGCAAGAGTATATCGGCCTGTGAGCTGACCCTCAAGGAGGAGGGCGGAAGTATATCAAGGCTCATCGAGTCCATCCACCTTTCCAGACCCGAGAACTACCTCTCCATTTATCAGTCGGGCTGCAATTTTTCATGCCGCAAATGTCACTCCTGGTATTTTAGCAAGGTAGCAAGGGGGACGTGGTATTCGCCCTCCGAGGTTGCAATGCTCTGCGTGGATTACGATAAAAAGGTGACCCTGAGGGAACCAAGGGAGAAGGCAACATCATGGCACGCCCACGATAGTTGTCGCTGTTGTGGGAGCTGTGTGATATCCGGGAAGAGGCCATCAAGGTGTCCCCAGATTCTATCCCCGAAGGATATTGTCTTAAGCCCCCAAGGGTTCGGGCCGGCAAGGAATATCGTGGGTTTTACCGGGGGTGATCTCTGCTGCAGGCCGGATTTTTATGCCGAGTGTACCCGATTGATCAAGGAGAAGGTGAACTTATGGGTTTTGATCGAGACGAACGGCTATGGTCTCACCCCTGAAAATCTAAACATCTTAAGGGAGGCAGGTGTGGACTCCTTTTGGCTGGATATCAAGGCCTTCGACGAGGAAACCCATACGTGGTTAACGGGGTGTTCCAACAGAGGGATATTGACCGTTCCGGAAGAGATGCTCAAAAGGGGGTTTGTCTTGGAAATCCTTTCCCTTTACATCCCCGGGGTGGTGGAGACGCCACAATTGAGGGAGATTGGGATGCTTCTTTCTCGCCTGGACCGCAATATCCCCTTCACGATTTTGGCCTTCTTCCCGGAAAACGAGATGAGGGATTATCGACATCCCACTGCCCAGGAGATGGTAGAGGCTTTCCTCGAGGTTAAGGCTACGGGATTGAAAAGGGTTCGCCTCGGAAATACCGGGATCTTTGCCAGGGGGGATGAGGATAATCGGCTGTTGGAGGACTCGGTCGGTGTTGGGAATTTTTGAGGTTCTCGGGACGGTGTAAGTTTTGCTGAATTTACGGAAACAGGGAGGGAGAGAGATGAAAGGTTATACCGGAAAAATCTTGAGGATAAATCTCTCCGACGGGAGGGTATCGAAGGAAGAGATTTCGGAGGAGATGAGGAAAAAGTTCCTCGGAGGCAGGGGATTTGCCGCGAAAATTCTCTGGGAAGAAGTCAGCGGTGTCGACCCACTGTCGGAGGGGAATAAGGTCGTCTTTTCCACGGGCCCCTTGACGGGCCTTCCCTTGCCCAGCTCGGGGAAGATGGTTATTGCCTCAAAGAGCCCCCTCACGGGAGGATATGGCGATGGAAATATCGGCAGTATGGCCGCCGTTCATTTACGGAGAGCCGGTTATGATGTCTTGATCGTTGAGGGAAGATCAGAGGCCCCCTGCTACATCGCCATTCACGATGAAAGGGTGGAAATCCTTGATGCCCGCGATATTTGGGGGAAGATGACCTTCGAGGCCCAGGATGATCTGGAGGCAAAGCACGGGAGGAATGTAGGAGTCTTGGTCATCGGTCCCGCGGGAGAAAATATGGTTAGATTTGCTACCGTGATGTCTCAGAGGGGGAGAGCTGGCGGAAGGCCGGGGATGGGAGCGGTGATGGGTTCAAAAAACCTCAAGGCCGTGGTCATTAAGGGCACTGGAAAAACTCCCGCCTTCGACGAGAAGAGGGTGCAGGAGATGGGTAAGGAGGGCTACGGGGAGATTAAGGGCAAGGATAATTATGATTTCTGGATCAGACAAGGCACTATGCAGGTTTTCGAGTGGTGTAACGAGAATAGCTGTCTTCCCACATATAACTTCAGAGAGGGAGCCTTCCGGTTCTCAAAACAGCTGGATGGATATGCGTTGGAGAAGCTCAAAGTAGATCGGAAGGGATGTCCCCTCTGCAATATGCAATGTGGAATGGTGATCAAGGATGCGGATAAAAGGAATGCCGAATTGGACTATGAAAACGTGGGGATGTTGGGCCCCAACATTGCAATGGATGACCTGAGTAAGGTCGGAGTCCTCAATCGAATGGCAGATGCATATGGGCTGGATACGATATCCTTGGGGAGCTGTCTGGGGTTTTTGATGGAGGCATCCGAGCGGGAGTTGCTTGATACGCGGATCGAATGGGGGGATTTGAATGCCTGTAAGAAGGTCATCGAAGATATCGCGAAAAAGAGGGGCTTAGGGGAGATCATCTTTGAGGGAGTGCGAAAGGCGTCCGAACGTGTCGGAGGTGACTCTCGGGATTGGGCAATGCACGTCAAGGGGTTGGAGATTTCGGCTTATGACTGCCACGCTTGCCCTGGAATGGCCCTCTCCTACGGCACTTCACCCATCGGGGCCCACCACAAGGATGCGTGGGTCATCTCGTGGGAAATCTCGATGGATCGGTTTTCCTATAGTAAGGAGAAGGTCGAAAAGGTTATCGAACTTCAGAGGTTGAGGGGAGGATTGTTTGAAAGTATGACGACCTGTCGCCTCCCATGGATTGAAGTTAACTTCGGCCTCCATTGGTATCCCAAGTACCTTGAGGCCGCAAGGGGGGAAGGGATTACTCAGGAGGAGATCTCCGTGTTGGGCGACAGGATTTATAGCCTTATAAGGTCTTTTTGGATTAGAGAGAGCGGAAGCTGGAACAGAGAGATGGATTATCCCCCTTCGAGGTGGTTCGAGGAGCCTTTGCCTCAGGGAGATTTGAAGGGTTACAAGCTTGACCGGGCTCGGTACGGTGAGATGCTCTCCCAGTATTACGAGATAAGGGGTTGGGATGAAAATGGCATCCCGAAAGAGCAGACCTTAGAAGGATTGGGACTTGGGAATATAGTCAGGGTGCCAAGGAAAAATGGCTGAATTCAGGTTTCTCGGCTATCTTGCGGAGATCTATGGAAAGAAGAGGGTCAGAATCCCCCTGGAGACCCAGAAGAAACTGAGGGATGTCCTGGAGGTCGAATTCCCTGAGGATCGTTCCATCGTGCTCATTAACCAACAGGTCGGGAATTTCGATAGCCTCATACGAGATGGGGACAAGGTAGTTATCATGCCGATGATATCGGGGGGATAGCTGATGCTGGCCAAAGACCCTTTGGTCAGGACTGTGCGAAGGTTTGTTGGGCCTTCTCGATATCGGAGACATGGAGGATGAAGATGGATTTTTCGGCGTCTTCCATGGCGGATCCATATGTATAGTCGATATTAATTTCTGCCTCCCCCAGCCTTTTTGCGACTTGCCCCAGCATGCCGGGTTTATTGACGAGAGTAAAGATCAAGACCGGCTCTGAGTCCAAGAGGTATTCCAGTTCCGTTAACCTCTTCCGTGCTCGTTCCGGCTTATCGACCACTATTCGAATGATGGAGTAGTCCGAGGAATCCTTGAGGATGCCTCGATAGCTTTCGGCCAGGGCTATCCTCCGGCGAGTCTTTTCCCTGATCTTGAAGAGCTCGTTGACCGCATCCTTTGCATTCTGGATATTCATGGCAAGGATGTTAATGTTCGCTGCGCTCAGGACTTCACAGAGCTTTGCGAGCTCGCCCGGGGTATTGAGTAAGATGATAGATAATTGCGTTCTCCTCTCCATAGAAACGTTCTCCTGTCCGCGCATTAAGGAATTGCTCGGGAAAATACCAGATGTACCCGGGCTGAGTCAAGGAAAATTTCCGGAGACCCATTCCCGGTATCGAATCTATCCCCGTATATGAGTGGTGCTCTCCCTTTTGGGAATCTCCTTCACGCACCGAAATCCCAACCAATGGGCTCCGTTTACAGGATCTTCCGGGGACCAGCGAACCGTGGTCCTGACAAATGTAGCGCGGCCCAAGAAGCATCCGCCCCTCATTAATGGCATGTCCTGGATCCAAGATCCCTCACACATCTCCCACACGTTTCCTGCCATATCGTAGCATCCATAAGGGCTAATCCCTTTCGAGAAGTCGGTCACCTTGGTGGTCCTTCCGATCTGAAGCTCACCGGAGTTGATATAGCCTGCATAAAAATCATTTCCCCAGGGCCACCACCGCCGATCAGTGCCCCTAGCGGCCTTTTCCCACTTTTCTTCGTTGGGGAGAGTTTTTCCAGCCCATGCAGCATAGGCCCTGGCATCATCCCATCCCAATCCCACCACTGGTTGCAATGGGTCGTCCCACCCCTCTCGATCCCAGAGAAAGGGTTTCCGATGCCCCGTTACCTCAATGAATTTGGCGTATTGAGAATTAGTTACAGGATAAGCGTCGATATAGTAATCATGTACAAAGACCTTCCTTGAGGGAACCTCAGTCATGAAAACGGGATTTTTCTTGCCATCGAGAGCGAAAATCTCCATTAGTTCCCTCTCATCGATTCCCAGGGTAAACTCCCCGGCGGGAACAAGGACCATTTGGGCTTGGTCGAAAGGCGAAACTATCTCAGGGGGGAATGGAGGACTTTGAACATCATCGAGAATATTCCACTTCCTTTTCATTACCATCCATTATATGGTGAGAAATCAGAATATACAAGGTCCGGGACTGCCCACAGAATTCTTTATTCACGGATTCATCGGATGGAAATGGGGTTCTCGCTCAAGAGGATCATCGGTGATTCGGTTAGGTCTTCTAAAAACCTTGACGGGGGGATTTCATTATGGTTAACTGCGATAGGTGCGGAGAGGAGGATGTTCATGGTGAACATCCTCTTTTTTTGAAAGGTTAAAGGGGAGTAGAAA
>CAYFXL010000170.1:0-6224 GCA_964346945.1 uncultured Syntrophobacterales bacterium | reverse complement strand
ATGTGCGGTAAGGCTTCCAGTGGCCACGAGGCTGTCGGGGGAAACCCTGATTTCGCGAAAGTTCCCCTCCAAGGAGCCGTGGAGGACTAGGGGAAGAAAGGCTTTGGTCATCTCCGAGAAATCGAGTTGGTTCAGCGTGAGCCCGAGGGTGACCTCCATCGTTCTCCTCAAGGGATCCCGTACAGTGGCCCCTTGAAGGATCACAGATCCTCCCCAGATCGGAAATCTCAGATCATGGGGAAGAAAATAGGTGTTATCCTTAAGGGTCACTGGAACGGCGATATCCAGCCACTCATGTGATTTCCATTGAATCCGGCCTCCTTTGAGGAATCCAGTCGCTGATTTGCTCAAATCGCCACGAGAAGTGGCTCTCTCAGGATTCGGATATTCAAAGGAGAAGGGGAGTCGGATCTTCACCCCTTCTGCTGCTATCTGGTGGGTAGGAATGGCCAGATCCACTGAAGAGGTCTCGAGCCATCCCTGGACAGAGTAGTCGTGGGGAGAGCCTCGGATTGTGGCCGTGAGGAACGTTTGGCCGCTGATAGAGAGATCCTTCAGCATTGGTGAACCGCGGCCAAAGGGTTCCCTGACAAAGAGGTGAAAGGCTCGCTCGTTGGAGATGGGTCCCAGGGCAATCTCGGCCACGCCTCGAGGATCCGCCGGGTTTTCAAGCATGGCCGTGATGGTGCCCTCCCCGATGGTTGGCGCATGAAGATGGACGGAAAGGGAGGAACCCCGTTGCCTTGAAGATTCATCTGATCCAAGAAGACGGATGTTAAGAGGGTCGTGCTGGAGATTGAAATAGAAAGAACCCAGGAGGAGTTCTCCCGCGTTCAACTTCATATTCCCTTGAAAGAGCATTGGTTGACCCTGTCCGGAGTTATTAAGCGTGGCTTGGATCTCCGCCTGGATGCCTTCCCCTAGCATTGTCTCGTCAGAGCTCGAAAATGCTCCATTCTTCAGCTGACCCCCGAGATCTACTCGTATCTGTTCTGGTTCCTGGGTGGATCCTGTTTTGAGTCCCAAATCGAGAGCCATCGCTCCAGATAATTTCCAATCTACAATAGTGGAAGGGAGAAAGGGTCTCAGGGATGGATCCTTCAGATGAATATCCCGGAGGAGCACGTCCATGGAAGCCTTCCGGAGATCGGAGAAGGGAGCTACTGCTTCAATGTTGCCCACTTCGATGTGGCCGCCGAGGGTATGTGCGGTAAGGCTTCCACTGGCCACCAGGCTGTCGGGGGAAACCCTGATTTCGCGAAAGTTCCCCTCCAAGGAGCCGTGGAGGGCTAGGGGAAGAAAGGCTTTGGTCATCTCTGAGAAATCGAGTTGGTTCAGCGTGAGCCCCACGGTGACCTCCATCGTTCTCCTCAAGGGATCCCGAACAGTGGCCCCTTGAAGGATCACAGATCCTCCCCAGAGGGGAAGTCTCAGATGACCCATGAGGAGGGTGTTCTGCACAAAGGCAACTGGGATGGCCACTTCCCGCCACTCGAGTGACTTCCATTGAATCCGGCCTCCTTTGAGGAATCCAGTGATAGATTTGCTCAAATCGCCATGAGGAAGGGCTCTCTTAGGGTTGGGATATTCAAAGGAGAAGGGGAGTCGGATCTTCACCCCTTCTGCTGCTATCTGGTGGGTAGGAATGGCCAGATCCACTGAAGAGGTCTCGAGCCATCCCTGGACGGAGTAGTCATGGGGAGAGCCTCGGGA
Organism: uncultured Syntrophobacterales bacterium; assembly: GCA_964346945.1. Classification (GTDB taxonomy): domain Bacteria; phylum Desulfobacterota; class BSN033; order WVXP01. Next base: position 4,511 of record CAYFXL010000170.1, on the reverse strand, counting down.
TGCGGCGGTGAGGGAGGTTTCGCCGTTGATTAAAGAACTTTCCAGGATTGGGGAGAAACTGCCAAAGGGCTCTTTCAAAAAGAGATCGAAGGCCCGTTCGTTTGAGATAGGGCCGAAGGTAACCTCCAGGTCCCATCGAAGACCGGTTAGAATCCCAAAGGTGCCTTTGATGGTTCCTTCTCCGAGGTTTGGCGCGTAAAAATGGGCGGAAAGGGATGAGATGCGTTGCCTTTGGGGGTCGTATGCTCCCTGAAGACGCAGACGCAGAGGATATTCTTTGAGATCGAAACGGAAAGGGTTCAGAAGGAGTTCCCCGGCTTCCAGGTTCAGGTTTGCGCGAAATGCGGGAGTTTGATCTTGCTGGGCAGGCACGTTCAGGCTGACATGGATATTTCCCTTGATCCGAGTCCCCCCTTTGGTCGCATCGGGGCTTGAAAATGTTATATCTTTTAATCGAAGGTCCAAATTCAGTGTCGTGCTTCCTGGCTCATGGCCTGTTGCCGGAGCAACGGCGATATCAATAGCCATCTCCCCCGTTGCCTCCCAATTCCTCATGGGAAGAGGAAGGAAGCGTCTAAGGTGATCAAGCATCTCTGAGATGTGAAGGGAAGTGCCATGGATCTCAAATTCCAACGAGGAAATTCCCATTTTCCGACCCACCGTGAGAAGCCGGGATAGGGACTTCACAAGAGATGGGAGTGTCGCTGCGTTGGTATTCCGAGGAAAGGGTTGATGGAGATCCCCAAGTGGCGAGGTGACGAGTAAGAAACAGAAGCCAAGAAGATACCTTTTGATCCTATAGGAGCCTGGCCGTTTGATCATGAATCTCCAGTATGATTCTTTTTAACAGCTCATTAATAAGTTAACTCTACTCTCTTACAAAGTCTACAGAGGTAGTGGCTGGAATTCCAAGTCGCGGCTTGGTTTCCATTCACCTTTCTTGAGCACGCAGCTGACTTTCCGCGGTTCCCTCTCTCAGGAGACTGTCTGGGGAATCGCCCTGAGTCTTCTTAACCGATGAGTCAACAGGCAGAGCTCCTATTCAGCCGAAGAGTCAACCCTTCAAGAATTGTCGGTATTGAGAAATCTTTTGGGCGTATGTCTTTACGATATTTGTGGGAAAAGAGGACACGGAACGCGGCGAGGTGAAGGGGAAATGTGCGGGAGCGCAGAGGGCGAAAAGATCCCGAAGATCCATACCGTTAATTCATTTTCATGTAAATCCCTGAAACTCAAGGAACTGCATAAACCCCCTGAACTCGATAAACCCAACGAAATCAACCGGATTAACCAAACTAATTCAATTGACGATCTCAACTAAATCAACGGACCAAACCAAATAAACCAAATAAACTAAACAAACCCTGCAAACCCGATAACCTACACAAGCTCTCTCACTCGTATTTCTTGACAAATACCAGAGAGCTAGCGAAACAGGTCCTTTATCTCTTCAATATTCTCGGGAATATCCCTGATGATCAACGTATTTGTCCTCTCATTCACACTAACAGTCCCACGTTCACTGAGGAAATCCTTTACCACCGGGACCATGTCGCTCGCGATGGCATACTTCAAATGAATCATCTCGGTTCTCAGGTCTTCCATTTTCTCCTTAGCCCTTTTTGAGGCCAATCTGGTTTCCTCTTCTTTCCTGAGCTTTTCAATTGGTGCAATCCTGATCACACTTCCGATCTTGACCATACCGAGCGATTGAGTTTGAAGAATAACTTCAAGGGCCTGGTCCCAGGGGACTTCGACAAGCCTGATCGTAACCCTTCCCTTTACCTCTTCTCCAATAACGATGTTGAGGTTGGAAACATCCGCAATGAACCTGAAGATATTTCTGATATCCGCATCCTTGAAGTCGAGAGTGATCTTTCGACCCGTGTATTGCCTCGGGGGTTGGGCTATAACGCTTGAGCTCGAAGAAGAGATAGATATGAAGATCAAAAGGGGAATCCAGATTCTCCGAAACCCCACGACACCCTCCTCTGCATATCTTACCGGGTATCTGAGATTAATATACACGAAATCTAGAAACTCCGCACCCCGTGCCAACGATCTCTCGAATCAAAAGAGCTTGGCCTCATCTTCCGACAATTCCTAACTCTTTGGAGAAGTTGAAATGTGCAGATTTGCGAGCTTCGATGTGTCTCCCATGCATAGTCCCTTAATAGGGTAGGGCAACAGGTGCCGTTTATGACGGAAAGTTCATTTCGGGCATGGCGTGGCACGAATGGATACACGTAAATGCACATTCGCACCATGTAGGTCATGGTCTTTCAACTGAGGGAGAAGATCCTGCGGACCAAAATTCACATGAATAGGCCGGAATGAATCACTTCCATTTGTGCTGTTTATTCTTCTTCGCCTGTCCTGGGGGATATTTTTTCTTGTGTTCAGTGAAATATTTGTATGGCTTGTCGGTTTCCAGTTCAATGGTCACGTAGTTGGCGGACTCAATTCGGATAGTGCTTGGGAGGCGAGCTGATACCCGCCATGTGTTTCCCTCGAGATAAAAATAGACCCGTCTTCCAAGATCGAAATAGACGTAGAAGGAAGGATAGTATCGGTATCTATGTTTTGCTCGGTACCCGTGAGCAGGTGCCCAGGGGGGCGGGCCACCTTTTGGAGGAGAACTAGGTTCTGGAGGCGGCGCACCAATTTCTACCCCTCCCCTTTTGACATTACAGCCAGGGAGTAAAAACAGTTGAACAACTCCAAAAGCGATTACAAGGATGATCCCGATAGTCTTTCTACTCATTTTATTCCCCTCCTGAGCAAAGTTACCTACCTCTGCAAGCAAATTCCATGCCTTTTTGCGGCGGGATTGGCTGCTAATCTCAAAAATTTTCAATATCAGGTCTCTCCCCATTTGCCAAGCACCAAGATCCTATTACTTTCTCTTTCCCCACCGTGAAACCGAGATCAACTGAAACCCTTCATCAAAACCTCAAAATTGAAGTCTGATGCTAAGGCCCGCAATTATCACGAGTTATGAAAAAAGGTTAAGGCATCGACCGACAATTTTTGCCCATCCACTTTTTCCACGTTGATCGCCTTTTTCTCGATTTAGCTCCCTTTATTCGCCGTGAGTATTCACTAACGATGGTACATATTTTGCTGTTCAGAAGCTTGCCTATCGGGTACCGGAGGCTGTAGGCCTGCCCGCAAAGGGTGGTTTTTTTGTGCTGGGTTCTCATCCGAGGTGGGATATTGCGGGTTAGGGCTAAAAGAGACTTGGATCTTTGAAAAATCGCTCCTTTGGCTCCAATTGAATTTACAAAATTGAGGAAAATTCTTGACATCTCAGATCATTGGAAAAAAATAACCTGCAGGGGAATCAAGAAAGCTCATTCGGGGAACTTAACACCTCCCAGAGAAATGGATCTCCGAGGTGGCTCCCTGTGGAGACAGGGAACACTGGTTTAAACCTCAGGGGCGGGAGTAATTTAGAAGATGCGCGAGCAATTTCAAAGGATCACCAGCATCTTTTTTTGTACGTTCTTTATGTTGGGATGCATGAATTCGATGAAGTCCACGGGCTTCTCCCAAGACCATTCCTCCGTTAGGCTCGGGGATGAATTCACACTGAACGAAAGCCAAAGGGTAAGGCTTGAGGGTACGGGCTTCGAATTGAGAATCGTGAGGTTCTTTAACAGTCCTTGTCCGCCTGATGCAGAATGTGTCTGGTCAGGGGTCGGTATCGCATTCGAATATCGGTACAATGGCCAAGTAAAGAGGGGAATCAACCTGGTAAAAGCCTTTGGCTATAGAACCATTATTATTCGGTCAGATTATGAATCCTATGCAGTTCTGAGGATTGAAAGAGATCAGGATTGATACGTGTTGATGGTTCTGTATCTTGAAATCTCTTGTTGTCCAAACAGTTGGCCTTTGGTGACATGTGAAGGTTTCAGGAGGATTGTTTATTTTAACGATACGCACATGGGGCTTTCGTTTCCTCGTTTCCTTTGGTGCTAAGGACATGAGCTGAGGCCTTTTTGGGGGGAGAAAGAGAGATATCGTGAAATATCTAACACGAGCTTTAAAGGTTATATCCATAGTATTGATCTCATGTGCCTTGCTTATTGGAACGGGCAAGCCCTTAAGTCAAGCGGTTTCGCCTTCTTTACAGGGAGAACAGAGCACCCTTGTGAACCAATTACAGCAACTGACGGGAGGTGAGCTCCGTATATCAACGCATTCCATGACCGGAAAGGTTCGCTTTATCGGGGCCGATTTCTCCCACGCCATAGCCCAGCCGACAGTTATGGGCGGTATGCCAACTCCTGAGGCGGCTGCCCGAGGGTTCCTTTCTACGTATGGGTCTCTCTTCGGCCTGAAGGATCAAGCCCGGGAGTTAAAGGTCATGCGCAGCAAGATGGCTGATCGGGGTCGTTCATTTGTTCGTTTTCAACAACTCTATTCAAACATCCCCATTCTGGGAGGAGAACTCATCGTACAGGTGGACTTCTTTAACAACATCCTCTCAGCAAACGGTGAGATCT
>CAYFXL010000169.1:0-6275 GCA_964346945.1 uncultured Syntrophobacterales bacterium | reverse complement strand
CATACGGCTTGATCCCCTCACCGATGAGGAGCCTTCCCGACATGCCGATAACGATACCGGCGCCGATGCAGAGCACGTTGGCCATGGTCCCGATTCCAAGGGCGACCCGGATAGAGGAAATGTTCTTCGCGGAAAAGGCCCTCGCCAGGTACGAGGGTTGGGATGGGTTCCCGAGCCCAAAGGCTACCGCCATTCCCAGGAGTATCCAGAAACTCCGGGGTCCGGTGGGGGAGACATAACTCGCGCTCACGGCGGCAATCTTCGTGTTCAGGGCCGTCAATCCGCCTACGGCGTAGGCACCCACGATGGCGGTAACAAACATCCCTATGAGGAGCATGATAAACTGGATACAATCAGTCCAGGCAACCGCCTGCATGCCTCCCAATACCGTGTACGCGATAACTACTCCGGCAGAGAGGACCAGGCTGAAGGTGAAGGGCCAGCCCATGATTGAGCTGATGATGGTACCCATGGCCATGATCTGGATCCCGGTGTATCCGAAGGACCCAAAGAGAGCAACACAGGCTGCAAGAGGTCTTGCCTTGGCTCCGTATCGCGCTTCCAGAATGTCGGGGACGGTATAGCCCACAAAACGGACAAAATAGGCCGCGGTCAGAACCATGATGAGTGGTCCAATCCAGGTCCCGTGGGCTATGTTCCAAAAACTCCAGCCAATACGGTACCCCCAGGAAGGAGAACCAAGCATGGTGATGGCGCTGATAAAGGTTGCCCCGAACGTTCCGGCCAGGATTCCGACACCAAACCTCCGTCCGCCAACCCAGTAATCATCTTCGCTCTTGGTCCGTCTTGCTGCGATATAGCCGATGAGCATCAACACGCCCAAATACACAAAGACCATCACGATATATATTGCTTTTCCCTCGACTACGACTTTATTCATTGGTCTCCCCCCTTTCGAAATTGGACGATCACGGTCGCCGTCGTGAACGTGCCCCAGCACCCGAGACTGAGGAGCAGGATGGAAAACCTCGTCCACCCGGGAATGGGCAGGCCCACCACTATGGGGAGCCAGTAGACTACCCATACGATCAAGTAGATGATGGACATCCAGAACCAGAAGTCCAGCCCAAGGATCTTGCGAGGCTTATAGGGTTCCTGGACCCACTCCTTCTTCTCCAACATCTTCAACTCTTCCATAGTTACCTCCTTTCCATCTCCCATTCATGCTTCGACTGCTCCACAATGACGAGTTTTCCGCCACAAAGAGATTTCTGATCACCTCCTTTCCAAACCTATCCCTTGATCTCCCTCGGTGGGGGAAAGGGATAGGAGCGTTTGCTATGGCTGACTCCCATCTCCACCAGATCTACAGCCATCTTCAGGGCGCAGGCTGCGGGATCCAACACCGGGATACCCAGCTTTTCCGTAAGCGCCGGGGCATATTCGGACATCCCGGGGCAGCCGAGGAGGATCACCTCAGCTCCATCCTCCTGCATCACTTTTCGCCCCGTTTTCAAGAGCGTTGTTTCGGTCCTGTCCTTCGCCTCGATGAGATCCCTCAGGGAGATTTTCACGCCCCTGATGGAGGCCATCCGATCGGTGAACCCGTGGGATCTCACATTGCGATGCATCCAACCCACGGCAGTGCTTACGGTAATGATCGAAAACATTCCTCCCAAACTCATGGCAAAGAGCATCCCCGCTTCTCCGGGTGCCACCACCGGTATTGCTAAACGCTCCCTAGCAGCCGTCAAGACCGGATCACCCGCGCAATCCAGCATGACCGCATGGTAGCCTTCCTCCTCGGCTAACACCACCTGTCTCAGAATGTGAGGTGCAGCCATTGCCTCCTCGAAGGCACACTCTAAACCGGTGGGGCCCCGGTCCAAACCCACGATCACCAGGTCGACCTTCTCCCCGACGGCGATTTCCCTGCTCTTCCGCACTCCTTCCGCCATGACGCAGGGGTTGGAGTTTCCAATGATGTCCTTGATCCTGATCCTCTGCCCTCCGACTGGGACCATTGATCCCTTCCTCCGGCGAAGGACTCAGATGAGCCCCAGTTCTTTCAGTGCGGCCATGAGGTCCTTCTTTTGGGCCGACGTTAGTGATGGAAGGGGAGATCTCACGGGACCTCCGGGGAGCCCCATCATCCTCAGGGCCTCCTTACATGGTGCCACATACCCAGGGTCGTATTCCAAGAAGCGGTTCAGAATCTGAAGCCGCATATGCTGACTAAGAGCCTCCCCATGGTCTCCCCTCTGGAAGGCATCGTAGATCTCAACCATCATCTTAGGGGCCACAGAAGCGGCCGTGGAAAAGATCCCCTTTCCCCCAACACACAGAGCGGGATAGAATTGGCTATCGATACCCGTAAGCACAGCAAAACCTTCCTTGGCGGTCCTGATAACCTCCACCAGTTGCCCAAGGTCAGCATTGCTCTGTTTCATCCCGATGATGCCGTCCACTTTTGAGATCTGAGCCAGTACTTCCGGACTGAGATTATGCCCCGTGTACAGAGGGTTGTTGTATACCACCACGGGGAGACCGAGGTTTTGGGAGATTTCCTGAAAATGAGCAAGGAGCGATTCTTCGGGAAGCATAAAATAGTATGGAGGCGTCAAAATCACCGCATCTGCGCCCACCTCTCTGGCATCCTGACTGAGCAGTATAGCTTCCATTGTGCTGCAGGCTGCCGTCCCTGCAATAACGGGAATGCGTCCTTCCAGGGTTTCGACCACGGTCTTGGTAACGAGTTTTTTCTCCTCCCTGAGAAGGTGAGGAAATTCCCCGGTTCCTCCCGACGTCATGATGGCATGGACCCCTCCATCTGCCACGTATTGGGTCAGCTTCTTCAATCCTTCGACATCTAAATTCCCCTTTTCATCGAAGGGGGTAGCAATAGCAGCGATGACACCTTTGAGATCCTCACTCCGCATCATTTACCTCCTTGAGATGGCCCCTGCCATGGCTTTCGTTTCTTCTGGAAATCCGAGTCTTTGCGAAAGCTTCTTCCCCTCACGTATGAGAATCAAAGAAAACTGCTTCATTCTTTCACTCGTAAGACGAGAGGCCGGGTAAGATATACTAACGGCCGCGACAAGTTCACCAATATGGTTGAAAACCGGTGTCGCAATGCATGCCTCTCCAAGGGCCTGTTCTTCACTGTCATATGCAATGCCCGTTTCCCGAATCGCCTTTATTTCCCCTTCCAATCCTTCTCGTGAGTCCAACGTGTTTGGTGTAAGGGGAACGAGAGCTACTTCCTCATAATACCCTTGTCTCCGCTCGTCATCCATATACGCCAAGAGAACCTTGCCCGCAGCCGTGCAGTAGAGGGGAACCCGACTTCCCACTTGATTGGCCACACGAAGGGCTTTCTGGGACTCCACCTGGAGTATGTAAACGCTCTCCCACCGATCCCTAATAACGAGATTTGCCGTTTCAAGGGTTGATTTGCAAATCTCATTTAACGAGGATAGGCCATATTCATAAAGGTTGTTTTGATTCATAGCGAGGATACCAAGAAGCTGGGCACGCAATCCCAATTGGTACTTTTGTGTTTCAACGTCCTGTTCTACGAATCCTCTCTTTTTCATTGTTTTCAATATTCTATAAACTGCTGTGATGTTAATACCCAAGTCTTTACAAATTTTTGTTATTTTTACTCCTTCACTCTTTGAGGACAGATATTCAAGTACTGTAAGTCCATTATCAATGGACTTTACGATGCTTTCCCTTTTATCCCTGTCGTATCTTTCCATATTCATTGGAAAGTATTAGAAGTCTAGTAAATCATGAAGAAAGGAAATTCGCGAACCCAACGATTTTTCTCATTGTGAAAATTTTTTTCGGATACTGAAACATGTTAATAGCATTTTGTCAACAAAAAAATCATCGCTTATTACCTTTACCCCTCATGTGCGCTGAAATACCCCAAAATCATTAGGGAAAGAGTTGAGGTGATGCGATAGAAGTCTATGCCATCAATGTTGTACGACACCCGTAAAGGTGTCCAAGAAGAAGATTTAGAGTAATTAAAGGCATCTATCGCATAGCACAACGGAAATTTGGTTTTACCCCCTGAAAGGGAATTTGATAGATACGATGAGCATAGTTGAAGGGAAAAATAACCTATCTGCGGCAGGAAACGTAAGAAATTCTTACACCATACTCTCACACCAAAAGGACAGGGGGGCCAGCTGATAAGGCCATTCCCCCGAAATCATGTGGTGTGCCCAACCGGATTTGAACCGGTGTTGCCGGCGTCAAACGGTAATGACAGGCCTTTTTAAACCACCTGAACTACGTAAAAGAGCGAAATCATTGGGATGAGGCGTGTGAATTCGTGTTCGATCCTATTGAATTTTATCAACGGTTTTTCAAAAAGTCCCACACCTTATAAGGGGTAGAAAGGATGCCAGATAGTGGAAAGGAAATTCATCACGGAGAGCGGAGACGACCTCGTAAAAGCTCAAGTGGAGGATCAAACTCATAGGCATGAAATGAGTATCATCAAAATCCAGCATTTTCTCATTTTGCAGAGAACATGACATTCCCACGGTTCATCCATCGAGAATTGCTAAGCCTCCTCTATTTTCGTAAAAGCCGAGTCCAAGATCTTCACCACCTCGATAAGCTCCTCTTCTGTTATTACCAAAGGTGGTTGGACTCTGAGAACATTGCCATGGATCCCACCCAATCCGGGGAGCAACCCATTTTCGCGGCAGAAATCTCTGATTGTACTGCCTTCAGTATTCGCTGGCGTCTTCTGTTTATCCCGAACCAGTTCAATCCCCACCATTAACCCCTTCCCCCGAATCTCTCCTATGAGCTCATGTCGTTTCGCGAGTTTTGCGAGCTCCTGCTTTAGGAATTCCCCCTTTTCAAGGGCCTGAGAGGCCAGATTGGTTTCCACCATGAATTCAATATTGGCAAGGGATGCGGCACAAGAAACAGGGTTACCTCCAAATGTCGACAAGTGATCTCCCGGCTTGAACGAATCCGCTACTTCTCCTCGTGCGATAAATGCGCTCAAAGGAAATCCATCCGCAATCCCCTTGGCCATCACCATGATATCTGGTTCCACCCCATAGTGCTCAATGCCAAACATCTTGCCGGTTCTACAAAAACCCGTCTGCACCTCATCGTCAATGAAGAGGATTTCATGCTGCTTCAATACCTTCTCGATCTCCAAAAAGTAATCATCAGGCGGCGTAATGATGCCTCCCTCTCCGAGAAGGGGCTCCGCAATAAAACCAGCAACGCTGTCGTAGGTATTGAACCTGATGATATCCTCCAGAGCCCGGGCACACCTCAGACGGCACTGTGGGTACTCCAATTCAAAGAAGCATCGATAGCAGTAAGGAGCTGGCAGGAAGGTGCATCCAACCATATAAGGCCCCCCTCTCCTCTTCCTCGTATAGTTCCCCGTCACGCTCAGTGCCGCATAAGACCGGCCATGAAATGAAGCCTGGAGGGCAATGAATTCCGTCCTCTCCGTAAATTGCTTGGCTAACCTCAAGGCCCCTTCAATCGCCTCCGCGCCCCCGTTACCGAAGAAGCTCTTCTGTAATCTTCCGGGGGTAATGTGAGCTAACGTTTCGGCCAAATCACCCGTTGGCTGGGAATAGTAGACATAGGAACAGCAGTGAATCAACTTATCCATCTGAGCCTTGGCTGCTTCCACTACCTGTTCATTACAGTGACCAGTATTAGTTACCGCTATGCCCGAAAAACAATCGATATAATCCTTCCCATCGGTGTCGGTGATTGTGGCCCCCTCGGCCCTCGCAATTACCACGGGCTGTACCTTCTCCACCATGCTAATATTGACATAGCTTTTGTACTTCTCGACCGTATTCATATACTATCTCCTCACTTCTTCCATTTACCGTGTGTGGCATGGGTATATGTGTTACTATCTTGGTCCTCCTTATCCGTCAGCATGCTTGCTTGGGCTTCTTAGGTCATTTTCCTTAGTGTCGAGAACACCCCTTTTTGCACGATAAGGCTCTATTGAGACAACGGCTTCGGAGAAATCTCTGAGCGAGGGGTTTTACAGAAACTCAAACGTGCCGTAATCTCCCTGGCAAAGTATCCGAAATTTTATGATATTACATGTGTTTGTCAAGAGAGCATTGTGTGGAGTTTCCGGAGTTTTTGGATAACGCCGTTGTTCCTGAGACGCAGGATTTACAAAAGTCCCACATCAAAAAGAAGGGGGGCCAGCCTCCATGGCTAACCCCCCGAAATAATTTGGCGTCCCCAACCGGATTTGAACCGGTGTTGCCGGCGTGAAAGGCCGGTGTCCT
>CAYFXL010000168.1:0-6283 GCA_964346945.1 uncultured Syntrophobacterales bacterium | reverse complement strand
CATTGGGGGTGTTGTCCGTTCTCTCCATAATAGGGGGGTACGTGGGAATTCCCCATGTTTTCTGGGGAGGTTTCAATAAGATCGGGGAGTTCCTCGCCCCCGTAGTCGGGAGCCATGGAGAGGCGGCCGCAGGTCACGCGCAATTCTCCCTTCAGAACCTCGCCTACGCGGCCGAACAGGTCGGAGGGGGGGCTGTTCACGGGCTCAATCCCGCATCGATGGAGCTCATCCTCATGGCCATCTCCGTCATAATCGCCCTGACTGGCATCTTCATCGCCTACGTCTTCTATATCAAGAGACCGGAACTTCCGGCTCTTTTGGCTCAGAAGAGGAAAATCCTTTACACCGTATTGGTAAATAAGTACTTCGTGGATGAGATCTACGGGTTCTCCTTTGTGGACTCCCTCAAGGGGCTGGGGACCGGTCTTTGGAGAGGATTCGATGACCAAGTCATCGATGGAACGGTAAACGGTGTGGCTCGCATGATTATCGGCTTTGGCGCGGTTCTGAGGAGGATTCAAACGGGTTTCGTCCAGAGCTATGCGTTTGGCATGATGATCGGGGGTCTCATCATCATAGGATATTACGTGATCAGGGCAATCTTGTATTGAGATGGGAGAATGGGGTTCATGAATCACCTCGTATCGATAATTCTCTTTTTACTGGATCACTTCTTAACCACAATCGTCTTTTTACCCATTGTTGGAGCCCTTATCCTCTTGCTCATCAACAAGGAAAATCACTCCGCTATAAGGACTGTGGCCCTTGTCTTTTCCCTGGCGGAGTTCGTCATCTCCCTTCCCCTTTTCTTCCTTTTTGATCCCAAGATCGTGGGGATGCAATTCGTTGAGAAGGTGAGTTGGATCCCCGAATATGGGATCACCTATCACCTGGGGATCGACGGGATAAGCCTATTACTCGTCCTTCTTACGACCTTTTTGACTGTCCTCTGCATCCTGAGTTCCTGGAGCGCCATCACCGTGAGGGTGAAGGAATATATGATCTCCTTCCTCTTTCTCGAGACGGGAATGGTGGGAGCCTTCGTTGCGTTGGATCTGGTCCTGTTCTACGTCTTCTGGGAGGTAATGCTCATCCCCATGTATCTCCTCATCGGGGTGTGGGGTGACCCAAGAAGGCGGATCTATGCCGCAGTTAAGTTCTTTATCTATACTATGGCCGGAAGCGTTCTCATGCTCGTAGCCATACTCGCCCTCTACTTTATCAACCTCAGATCCACGGGTACCGCCACCTTCGACGTTCTCGAGCTCTATAAGACGGTCATCCCAGTTGGAACGCAATACTGGTTGTTCGCAGCCTTCGCAGTGGCCTTTGCCATCAAGGTACCCATGTTCCCCTTCCACACCTGGTTACCCGATGCCCATACGGAAGCCCCCACGGCCGGAAGCGTCATCTTGGCAGGTGTCTTATTGAAAATGGGAACATATGGGTTTATCCGGTTTGCGATGCCCCTGTTTCCAAAAGCGTCTGTAGCCTTCCTCCCTTTGATCTGTGTGCTCGCCATCATCGGGATCATTTATGGGGCTTTGGTTTCGATGATGCAGGTAGACCTCAAGAGGCTGGTCGCTTTTTCCAGTGTGAGTCATCTCGGTTACGTCATGCTGGGGATGTTCGCGCTCAACATGCAGGGGGTCGAGGGGAGTATCTATCAGATGCTCAATCATGGGGTGAGCACGGGCTCCCTCTTTTTACTCGTGGGCATGATATATGAGAGGAGACATACGCGGATGATCGCCGATTTCGGAGGATTATCAAAGGTTATGCCGGTTTTCGCGGTCATCTTCATGATCGTAACCCTATCCTCCATTGGACTCCCCGGGACTAATGGATTTGTGGGGGAATTTCTCATCCTCTTGGGAGCCTTTCGCTCTAAAACGGCTTACGGCGTGGTCGCGGCCACAGGTGTTATCCTCGGGGCTGCTTATATGCTCTGGATGTTTCAGCGGGTTATGTTTGGCGAGATCAAGAATCCTGAGAATATGAAATTGAAAGATCTGAACAGGCGGGAAATTGCTACCATGATTCCCATGGTGTTGCTGATCTTCGTAATGGGAATCTATCCGAAGCTCTTCTTCGCGAAGATGGATGTTTCGGTGGATCACTTCCTGAAGGCGTTTAAGGCGAAATACGAAATGAACGTGGAAGCGCCTGCAAGGAGGATAGTATTTGTGGGGTCCGGTGAGAACACGCTGGAGGGGGAAGCCTCCTCTTCGCAGATCGACTAAGGCAATCGGAATGGGGGAAATGCTTTCATGAATATATCCATTCCTGAAATCAATTTCAGCATAATCGCCCCGGAATTGATCCTGAGCGCCTTTGGTTTGGCGATTCTCCTTCTCGGGGCCTTTTTCCCCGGGAAGAGGGGGAATGACCATCTGGGCTATATCAGCCTTTTGGGAATCGTCGTCGCTTTTTTCTTTACCTTTCCCCTCATGGAGACGTCTCAGCATGCCTTCAACAACATGATCGCGGCCGATGGATTTGGGGTGTTTTTCAAGGTTACTTTCCTCATCATCGCCGCTTTGACGGTTCTCATCTCCATTGGTTATGTCCAGAGGGCAGACATCGCCTCCGGTGAGTACTACGCATTAATGATGTTTGCCACAGTGGGGATGATGCTCATGGCCGCCGGAACGAGCTTGCTCACCATATTCCTCGGGCTGGAGACGATGTCCATTTCCATCTATGTGTTGGCCGGTATCATCAGAGGAGATAAGAAGTCCATTGAGTCCGCGATGAAATACTTCATTTTGGGGGCCTTTGCCACGGGGTTTCTCCTCTATGGCATGGCCATGGTTTATGGGTCTACGGGATCCATCATCCTCGAGGAGATCGCGGGCTATATCAAGTCGAAGCCAGAGCCCCTTCGATCACCCATGATCATCATCGGGATTGCCTTGTTGACCATCGGCTTCGGATTTAAGGTTGCAACGGTTCCTTTCCATATGTGGACCCCGGACGTATATGAAGGTGCACCGACATCGATAACTGCCTTTATGGCAACGGGCGTAAAGGCCGCTGGGTTTGCGGGTTTCGTCAGGGTTTTCTTCTCGGCGCTGGGACCTTTTCAACCCGATTGGATAGCCATCATGTGGGTTTTAGCTGTGGCCACGATGACGGTGGGAAACGTGGTGGCGATTGCCCAGACAAACATCAAGAGAATGTTGGCTTATTCCAGCATAGCCCATGCTGGGTATATCTTGGTGGCCTTCGTGGCGGGAAATGACTTGGGGACGTCGAGCATTCTATTCTACCTACTGGTGTATGCCTTCATGAATATCGGTGCCTTTGCCGTCGTGATACTGTTGGGAAAGAAGGGAGAGGAGAACGTATTGATTTCGGATTATGCAGGGATTGGATTCAGATATCCACTTCTTGGAGTCTCCATGACCATATTCATGCTGTCAATGGCCGGGATTCCACCTTTGGGGGGATTCATGGGGAAATTTTATGTCTTCAGCGCCGCGGTAAAGGCCAAATACTACTGGTTGGCCATCATCGGAGTGCTCAACAGCGCCGTTTCGGTATACTACTATTTGAGGGTGACGGTGTTGATGTATTTTAGGGAACCGGAAAGGGAGATTACCGGCTTGACCCCCTTTTCACTGGCCTCACGTATTGCAGTCATCATCGCCATAGGGGGCGTTTTGTTTACGGGGATCTTCCCGGCAAGTGTCCTTGCCTTGGCAAAACGGTCCATTATGGGACTGATGTAGATTCCCCAAATCCTTCTCTCATGAAATGACCCCAGCACAATGTGCGGCTGGGGTTTTTATTTTGCTCCTTGGAAGTTGGCCCTCAACGATGGATTTTCTTATAGGTGACGGGATGAATATTTGCGTATAGGAGGGAATACAAGCAAATTCCAAGTCCTCATTTCTAAAATCTGGACAATATCAATTGACCAAGGCTCTAAAAGGGAAATACTAAACCCAAAATACTAAGCTCTAAACAAATCCAAAGCACCAACGATCAAATGACCAAAACGTTTAGGATTTAGATATTCGTACTTAGGATTTGGAGCGAAGCGACTTTAGTATTTAGTGCTTCGGATTTGCGATTTATTCCCTCTTTGAGCTAGACCCCGCTATTCAGGGCACTACAGATAGGATGGAGGGGGGGATCTAGAGGCCGGATCCAATCAAGTAGATCACGATGACGACGAGGGTACTGATAAAGAGGACCTCAAGGATTTTACCCGGTTTTTTGCCGTCGATGAGGGATCGTATACAAAGGAATAAGCCCATTGGTTTTTCCCCCGGTTTTGCATAAATCAAATAGCAAGAGGGATGCCAAATTGAAGCATCCCGGTTATCTGGAAAACCATGGAATGCCGGATTTGACTGTATTTTCGGGGATAAGATTTTTCACTATCCCCTTCCCAAAGGGATGGATTATTGAGGAAAGGAATGGAGATGTGGTTCAGCGGTGTAACATTTTTTCAAAACGGTGAAATATTTGCATAGGCGCCAGGCCCATTTCGCCAAGGATCCAGAGTGCCTCTACTCAATGACCTCTGATAGGGGGACGATTTCGATTCCGCTTTCGCGTAACCGCGGAATCATCTCTCGCAGGGATTTGATGGTGGAAGCGTGAGGATGGCCGATGGCGATGGCTTTTCCCTCGGCTTTCGCTATCTTCGCCAATTCCGAGATATTCTTCTTAATTTCCGCTTCATCATAAGAGTTGTTATCCAAGAAGACGTCCCGTTCCCCGGTTTTTATGCCCAATTCCTTTGCAGTCCGATATCCCACCGTCTTGGCGGTAGTCCGACTGTCCAGGAAATAGAGTTCCCTTTTTCTTAATTCCTCCATGAGGATGCTCACCCTTTGGTCATCTTCCATGAAGCGTGACCCCATATGGTTATTTACGCCCTTTATATGGGGGATCGCCTCGAGATTCTTGCGAATCTGTCGATGGAGCTCTTCCTCGGTCATGCTCATTACAAGGGCGCCCCTTCCAGGATCGTTCCCCGGAAATCCATATGGCTCCATGGGCATGTGAAGCACAACCTCCTTTCCTTTTTCGAAGGCTTCTTGGGCCAATTGCCGAGAATTTCTGGAAAAGGGGAAAAACGAGAAGGTGATCGGGACATCCAGGTTTATCAGTTCGCGTGCCCTCCGTTTGTTGGACCCCATATCATCGATGATGATGGCAACACGAGGGCCACGCCTCTTCTTGGGTACTTTGGGCGGGTAAAAGATGAGGTTATGGGTCAAGAGATTCCCGACCCGAACGTCTATTCTTTTCGGTTTAGAGGGCTCCTCGACGAACTGCAGGTGAATATCCTTATCCAATTGGGTCAAATCCTTTTTCATTTCCCTCTTGATTTGAGGGAACGAGATCCGTTTGGGGAGTTGGACCTCAATGGTGGAAACTCTCCACGAAAGTGTATCCCTCATTCTCGGAAGGGATTGGCGGGAAAGGATGTGCTCTTTCGCAAAACCGAGTTCGAACAGACGACTCTTGATGGTCTTGTCGAGGAGATCAATTTTCTGGTTGAGTTGATATTGAATACGGTGGGGGGGTCGGTAAAGGTAAAAGATAATGAGGCCCAGGACCAGAAACAACCCCATGAGTCCCATGAAAGGCCAGATTCCGCTTGAAGGTCTCCCTTTTCGCCTCGATGGTCTCTTCCTCACAGGGGTCTTTTTGGTACCGACCCTTCTCGTAGGTCGCCTTGGCATTGGGGATCCCCTCATTTCTTATGCGAATGGCGCTGAAAGATCTCCCAACTCTCAAGGATTTCCAAGGCCCGCTCTAGCTGTGAGTCGAGGACCTTCTTTTTCCCTTCCTTTGGCTCTTTTTCCTCCTTGCTCTCTTCCATTCCCTCCAGATGTCCCTCCAGGTCCTTTTCCATAGGAGGTAGAGGTTGTCCTTTCAATTCGGGCTCGGACGTCTCAGAATAAGGAACGATGATATTTGGGATAATACCCATTGCTTGGATAGACCTTCCGTTCGGGGTATAGTATCTGGCAGTGGTTAATTTCAGCCCCGACCCATCCTTCAGGGGGAAAATGGTCTGGACAGATCCCTTGCCGAACGTTTGAGTCCCTAAGATCAATGCCCTTCCGTGATCTTGTAGCGCTCCTGCCAAGATCTCCGATCCGCTGGCACTGCCGCCATTTACGAGGACGATTAAAGGATAGTTATCGAGAGTTCCATTTTTGTGAGCGGTGAATTTCATCTTCTGTTCCTTGTTGCGTCCCTCAATGGAGACAATAACACCTGAGGCGATGAATTTATCAGCCACTTTTACGGCCTG
>CAYFXL010000167.1:0-6319 GCA_964346945.1 uncultured Syntrophobacterales bacterium | reverse complement strand
CCTGTGAACCCCGAAAGGGTCACTTCGGAGGTATTGAAGCGAAGAAACAGCGGAGTCACGTGCTGAAATTTCTTTTTCCTATAAAATCAAATACTTATAAAAACATTTGCATTAAAACCGAGGAAACTCCAGAATTTGTGCTCGGAAGTCTCGTGGGTTGCTAGAGGACACTGTTGTCTATAGGCCTAATCTGCTGGAAAAATGGGGTGCCCAGGGGGGGGCAGGCTTCGTGGTGAGTCCTCGACCCTGAGGCTTTCGGCAGTGAGCGACTCGACATGAGCTCATCGACATGTCTCCAGGCCGAACTGCTCGGACCGACGGGCTCAGCCCAACGGAAGGGGAAGACCAGCCCTTGAGAGGCAGGAAGGGGTAAATATTCCCCGGGACACCGAAAGGGGCACTTCAAAAGTACTGAAGCAAAGGGACAAGGGCGTTCTCTTATGAAAAATACAATTTCCGCCGGAGGGGGAGGGAAAAAGCTCGTCCTTAACGGGATACTCACCTCTTAAGGAGATAAGGCCTTCCTTTCTGGTATTTCCAAACGGCGATATTGTGTTCCTCGAGGGTGGATGAGAAGTGGTTCGACCCGTCATTTTTGGAGACGAAATAGAGGTATTCTGTTGTGGCGGGATAGAGGGCAGCCTCAATGGCCTCTTTACCCGGATTGCAGATGGGGCCTGGTGGTAACCCCCGGATGAGATAGGTATTATATGGTGTATAGCGCTCCAAATCCCTCTTGGTTAAGTTTCCATCGAAGTTCTTGATCCCGTAAATGACGGTGGGACAGCTGTAGAGCCTCATTTTTCGTTTCAATCGGTTATGATACACACCTGAGACGAGAAACCGTTCCCGTGGGATAGCTGTTTCCTTCTCAATCATGGAGCCCAGGGTAAGTATCTCCCGGTCGGAAAACCCCAGCTCATTAGCCCTTTCCGAGTATTGTGAGGTATAGACCCGTCGGAATCGTCTCACCATAGTTTCGATGACGTTTTCCGGTTCTATATCCTTTGAAAAAAGATAGCTATCGGGGAAAAGGTATCCCTCCAAGCTATCGGCCTCGATTCCCAGGGAGGAGACGTATTGGGGCGAAAAACACTTTTCCAGGAAGGCCTCTCTATTCGTGATTCCCTTGCTCTCAAGGATCTCGGCGATCTGAGAAACGGTATATCCTTCCGGGATGGGAGTCATATACTGCTTGACCTTCCCCTTTGTGAGAGTGTCCAGGACTTGAAGGGGAGTCATATCAGAACTGAGTTCATACTCCCCCGCCTTTACTCTGGGAAAAGCCCCCGATAGCCTCCCCCACAGGATAAACCGCATACTGCCCTTGATAATCCCCTCCTCCCCCAAGAGGTGAGTGACTTCCCTAAAGGTCATTCCCCTTCGAATTAGGATGGTCTTCTTGAGTCCTTTCACGTGAGAGGGGGTGCGGAGGTATATGGCTGTATAAAAGAAGAGGGTAATGGCCATTGAGAGGGCGAGGAGAGAGACAATCCCAACTATTCTTTTCATGGATTCTCTTTTCGGGATAGGCTATTCAAATAGGATTGCAAAATGATGATGGCAGCCGTCATATCGACCTTCGGTTTTCTCTTTTTTCGTGAAAGATTGGCCCTTATGAGCATCTTGGTCGCTTCAAGGGTAGAAAGCCTCTCGTCCCACGTGATAATGGGGAGGTCGACAATTTGCCTTAACTCCCGAACAAACCCTAGAGCTATCTCAGCCTGGGGGCCTAAGGAACCGTTCATATTTGCGGGGAGACCCACGACGATTTTCTCAACCCCGTATCCCCGGGCGATATCACGGATTTCCCTCAGATCGCTTTCGCCACTGCCACGATGTAAGGTCTTTATCCCCCGGGCCGTCCACCCCAGCTCATCGCTTATGGCAACGCCGATCCTCTTGGTTCCTACATCTAGCCCCAATATACGCATCCTTATTATCTATGTCCACCTTCGGATCATTTGTCAAGCTCAGATTGGGAGATCGCTGAAAAGTCGCTCTTCGACGCTCAAAATATTTTTTCGACTATTTCCATGTCCGCTTCAGCAAGAATGGTTGTCGAAAAGATCTTAATTCACACCCACAACTCCTTTTCCCATTTTTCAAAGATCCCAGTGGGTGAGTCTATTTACCCCGTCGGCTTCCTTTAATTCGCAGGAGTCTTGCGGCATTTTCGCCGAGGATCTTGGCCTTGGTGGATTTGCTGAGGGGGAGGTCCAGGATAGCCGCAACATTCCTCTTGATGTCGATGATCCCCGGCCAATCCGAACCAAAGACAATCTTATCAGCATTCCTCTCCAAATCTGGGAAGTACTTGAGGAGGTTCTGGGGAGGAAGGCCGGTTATATCCATATACACGTTCTCATGCAAACCAGCCAGAAAGAAGGCCCTGTCGTACCAAAAACCCCTGCCAGCATGGGACTGAATGATCTTCAATTTGGGGAAGAAGACGGCTATCTCATCTAGGAACAGGGGGTCTCCATACTTCATGAGGGACCCCGGAAATACCGATGATCCCGTATGGATCATAACCGGAATGCTGAAATCCTGTGCTCTCTCATAAATGGGGAAAAGCTTATTGTCGTTGGGGTAGAAGTGTTGGTAGGTGGGATAGAGCTTGAGGCCTTTTACCCCCAGTTTGGTAACACATCTCTCCAACTCCGCCACCTGGTTGAAGGTGACGTAGGGGTTGATATTTGCGAAGGGGATAAGCCGTTCTCTCCGTCGGCAGAACTCCGCCACCCGGTCATTGATGCTAACGCCAGTGACCATGGTATTAATCTCTGCGAGGGCTACGACGTAATCGATCCCCTGTTCATCCATGAATTGGAGCAGGCTTTCCGGAGCGGCCAAAACGGTCCGGAGGTGAGCCAAACCCCGTTCGCCGTGGAGCCTCCCCATCCAGTCCAAAAACCACTCGTTGTATTCATCCGCCGTGGTGACGTGGAGGTGAAAATCTATAACCAGCATGATCGCTTCCCCCATTGCAAAGGGCCTATACCAATTCCGCCCCCCGTTGTGCAGCTAATCCAAGAATCCCTACTGAATCCGTTTGGGTTTAAGAGTGTGGGTTCATCATACCTAAATATCAAGAATTTCCGTGGGTCAAGGGAAAAGCACCCAATCAGTCCAAAAATACACACCATGTTAGGCATTGCGCTTCGGCCATTGAAAGACGGGAGATGAGGAGTCAAGATCGAGGCTGATATTCTCTTAAATTCGCGAAAAAATGGGGAATATCGCGGCCCCCAGAGGCTACCGATGGGATGAAAGCCTTCTTTCATAGGTTGAATGAGACGGTGATGGCGGCATTGACGATTAATATGTCTTCGGAATCATCGCCCAGGGATTTGAGCTGTACCCCTCGACCTATCAAACCACCCTCCACCACCCTCAACCGCTTGCTCCCAAAAGGAATTGCCTCCAACACCTGCTCCTCGTCCACATTTTGGGGAAAAGGGGCACCGAGCAACACATCGACAATCATCTCCCCTGGATCACTGAGGTTTAATATCTCCGAGATGCCGCAGAGGGAAATATTGGATATGGCATTACGTACGGCTTTTATTGCGGCATCCGTGGGA
Organism: uncultured Syntrophobacterales bacterium; assembly: GCA_964346945.1. Lineage (GTDB taxonomy): Bacteria > Desulfobacterota > BSN033 > WVXP01. Next base: position 2,732 of record CAYFXL010000167.1, on the reverse strand, counting down.
TCACCCCTGTGGCCATGCTGGTCAACTCCCATCCCTATCTCTACTACGTATCTCTTTTCCATGGTTTTTTCCCTTTAAGACTTGCCTGGTAATCACCAAAGGTCGTTTCCTCAAGTTGTGGGATTGGCCTAACCCTCCAATAGATCAAGGGAGCTGATGTGAAATTATACAGGGAGATCATCTCAAAAAGAAGCCCCACCCGTGAAATTATTTCATATCAATGTGTAATTTTTTTCGTTCCAGCTCGAATGACCATGCCATCCGAGGCGAGATTGTTGGGATTTCCCCAGTTTTTCGCGGCCTTGCAACTTAACCAATTTGGCACTGATTATGCTAGCCTCTTCGGAAAGCATGAAACCAATAAAAGGGGGGATGTCTATGGAAGCATAAGGAGGCAAGGAGACTTCAAGGAAAAGGATCGAATGGAGAAGTGAAATTGGAGGGAAAGATGAAGATTAAGATGATCGTCATGGTAACTTTGATTGCATTCACCCTGGGCTGCGGTGCCGTTGAGAAATTCAGCGCAGGCGTGAAGGAGAGATTCAGCGAAAATGATAAGCCCGTCACGGGGGAAACGCAACAAGAAGAAGTTTTCAAACCAGAGCCGGAAAGCGAGGAAGCCGTTTCACAAGTCGCCCATCAAGAGGTCGAACCAACTCCTGAAACCGTTGGCCCTCTGACCCAAATTGTCTCCGTTAGAGGATCAGTGGTAAACATCAGAAGCGGACCGGGCACCACAAACAAGGTTATTGCCAAGGTAAGAAGGGGAGATGAGCTGGAAGTCATGGGAGAAACGCTCTCCTGGTACAATGTGAAGCTTTCAAGTGGGGTAGAGGGCTGGATTTACAAGAAGTTGGTGAGGTAATCGGTATTGCACCCAATCACGATTGTGGGTCTTGGGCAGGGGGTTTCATCCGCTTGATTTTTTTCCGCGTATAGTAGAAGAGGGTCAGGTTAATCAACCAGATGAAAGGATGAAATTTCTTCCATCGAACCCCCAATCTCTTGCATATGGCCTTCAGCGAGTAGAAATCGAGCCAAGCATTCCTCATCTCAAACTCCAGGGTTTCCCCTGACATCTTCGCTGGTTTGAAGACGAGCTTAGCCATATTGTAATGTCCCCAATGCGAATCGGTGAGCCTCTTTTCCGTGACCAGTTGACGGTATACCTCCGTTCCAGGCAACGGGGTGAGAAAGTTAAAACAGGCAAAATCGAGCTTGGAGTTCCTCGCCATTTCAAGGGTGTAGCGAATGCTCTTTTCGTCGTCTCGGTCGAAGCCCAGGACGAAGGAACCCCAAACGATCATCCCATAGCTCTTTATTTTTTTGATGAGCTTATGAAAGTATTCCGGCTTGTTGAAGTTTTTCCCCATTTCATCCAGGGTATTTGGCGAGAAGGATTCAAAGCCGATTGCAAGCCCCAAACACCCGCTTTTTGCTGCCAGTTCCATGAGTTCATCGTCTTGGGCGATCAAGATGGTTGATTGGCTGCCCCAGCGGATCTTCAAGGGAATGAGGGCCCGTAATAATTCCCTCGTCCTCTCCCTCTGGGTCAGGATGGTATCGTCCACGAAAAACACGTTCCTTGAAGGGAGGCTTTTGATTTCCTCTATCACATCCTCAATGGGCCTGAAACGATACATCCCCCCATTGAAGAGTTTCACCGAACAGAAATTGCAATTGTAGGGGCATCCTCGGGCGGTTTGGACGGTGTTGATGGTCACATAGTCCCGTTGACTGAGCAAGTCCCTCCTCGGCACGGGAAGACCTTTCAAATCGACAAAAGATTCATTTCGGTATTTCCTTTTGAGCCTCCCGCATCTGAAGTCTCGAATCAACTGCTCCCATATCCCCTCGGCCTCGCCGATGACGACGGAATCACAGTGCAGTAGAGCCTCGTCGGGAAGAGTTGAAACATGGATTCCACCCATCACCACCTTCACTCCTTGTTGCCTGAAGGCATGGGCGATCTCATAAGCCCGGGGAGAAGTGGTGGTAAGGGATGTAATCCCCACCAAATCGACTTTCTTATCGAAATCGATAGGATTGACACATTCGTCCGTAATAGAGACCTCGATATTATTCGGAGTATAGGCTGCAATCAAGCACAAATTGAGCGGCGGGGAATAAGCCTTGGCTTTTAGGGAATTGAAGAGGCCCTTCTGGAGAAAGGGGACGTTGGCTGCATTGATGGGATTATTTGGGTTGATCAGTTCAATTCTCATTTGCCATGAAAAAAGAAACCCTGAAAGGTCACATGTCTCATTATAGTCCCAGAATAATCCCAGCAATGCAAGATATCAACAAGAGACATATTGGATCCCCTGAATTCTCAAGGGAAACCGCTGTCGCGGGATGTACTGTGCTGAAGAAGTGGAGGACCCTCGAGATAAGGCATTGAGTGGATTTCGGGTACCTCTCCCCCGGATTGCCGATGAGGAAAAATTCCTCTCCTTCAAAAAGCGGAGGGAGGGGAAAGAGCAAGGCTGGCTCAAAATCCGCAAGAGAGACAGGAGACCCTGTTAAAAGCGGATTGTCCCCTCCAAAACCTTGACCGCGCTTCCCGCAACCCATACCCCATGAATAGTCCCTTCGTGGAAAGCGAGTTCCACTTTAATGAGGCTGGGCCGACGTAGCTCCAGCCCCTGTTCAATCTCAACGGTGGTGACGGGTTCCCCTTTTATTAACCCATGCCTGACCAAGTATGCGCCGAGACACCCGGCGGCGCTTCC
>CAYFXL010000166.1:0-6359 GCA_964346945.1 uncultured Syntrophobacterales bacterium | reverse complement strand
ACCGGAGCCAGCACATCGGGGGCGGTCACATTGGTTCCATCGTGGCAGTGGAGGCAGAGGGAAGTTCCCGTGGCATGGCGGAGCAGTTTGGCCGCGGGAGCACTCGACCGATCGTATCTCATAGGAGCGTTATCCTTCCTGTTATGCATGGTGTGGCAGTCGGAGCACGCCATGCTTTGGCGGTAATGCCATTCCCCTGCGCCCGGAGAGGCGAGACCAGCCACGAGGGAAAAAAATATACCTGCTAGGGTGACAGATCCCAACTTTCCCATTAAGAAAGATTTCCCGATGAGGGGATCACCTAATTCCCCAGTACTTTGTTGACCCTTTCAACAATGGCGTAGGGGCTGAAGGGCTTGGTGATGTAATCCACGCAATCCAATTTCCATTCTTCTCTTGCAGGGATTTCCTCTCCTATCGCTGTAAGTATCATTATCGGAATATGCGCGCTCTTTTCATTTTCTCTCAGGCGGCGGAAAACCTCCCGGCCGGATATCTTGGGCATTTTGATGTCAAGGATAATCAGATCGAGGGTCTCCTTCACCGCGAGCCTTAAAGTCTGCTCCCCATCAGTAGCCGTTAAGACATGATACCCCGCTTCCTCCAGGACCAATGCAACGGACTGGAGTATATTGGGCTCATCATCGGCAACCAATACGCGTTTGCCTCGCACGGATTGATCATCCTCCCTTACGGTAAGAACTACTTTGCCGTGTCCTCCTTCGATCAGTAGCTCACGCTTTTGCTCAATATTTCATCGACGGCCTTGATCAACGTCCTTCTCGCTATTGGTTTCACTAAATGGTGAGCCGCGCCCAATTCCACAGCCACCTGTGAACCCTCTGATCCGGACAGGATCACTACTGGGATCTGTTTTGTCTCTTGGTCCTCTTTCAGGGCTTCCAACACCTCATAACCATCCATACCCGGCATAACCGTGTCAAGAACGATAACGCTCGGTTTTATGCTCCGCGCCAGTTCAACGGCCTTTAAACCATCCTCGGCCTCGTGTACCGTAAATCCCTCCTCCTGGAGGTGATACCTGAGAAAATCCCTGGTCCTCTTATCATCATCAACCACAAGTATTGAAACCTTCTCCCTCATCTCTTTTGAATAGCTGAGAAGATCATCGGCCTGAACACCATATAACGGTGCATCGCGCACCTCACCCTTCTCCTTCGCAGGCAGGGTGAAGACCAAGGTGCTCCCTTTTCCTTCTTGACTTTCTGCCCAAATCCGCCCGCCATGCAATTCCACAATATACTTGCAGAAATATAATCCAAGCCCTGTACCCGTTTGGTCTCCGATAAAAGGCCGATCGATCCTGTAGAATCTATCAAAGATTTTCTCCAGATGTTCGGAGGGAATACCAACGCCATTGTCCGCTACTCTCACTTCGACCTCCCCAGAGGGCCTTGAATCCTCATGCAGGTATTCGGCCGAAACCCGGATCTCCCCCCCCTCGGGTGTATACTTAATGGCGTTGTTCAGGAGGTTGCCGAGAACTTGCGTCAAGGTATCTGCGTCCCCCCAAATCTGAGGAATATCCTTTTGGATGACGACATCAAGGGTAATATCTTTTCTTTGAGCGCTTGATCGGTGGGCCGATACCGACTTCTCAATCACCTCACAAATGTCAACGGGCATCCTTTCTAAATCGATCCTTCTCTCCTCGATCTTGGTGATGTTCAAAATATCGTTGATCAATCGAGTGAGGCGGTCGGTCTCCTCATTGATAATGTTCAGAAATTCCACCCGTTGATCGATCTCTCGATCCGGTTTTTTCAAAAGGATCTCGGCGTAGGCCTTAATCGAGGATAAGGGCGTTCTGAGCTCATGGGAGACGAGTGAGACAAACTCCGTTTTCAACCGATCGATTTCCCTCTCTGCGGTGATATCGTTGAACACGTTGATGATCCCCAGGAACTCCCCATGGTCATCGAATATCGGACAAACAGAAACCTTCAGGATGCGACGTTGAGGCCTTGTCAACTCGACCTCCTCCACCCGGACCTCTTCTTGGCCTCTCAGTGCTGAGCTGTAGGCCTCATACACGGGGCACTCCCTGCAGGCCTCCAGTTTCTCAGGATATCTTCTGGCACTTTTGTTTCGACAATGGGTTCCGGGTATAAGCCAGCAACGGAGATCTGGGCTTCCGTGTGCGGGGCATTTCTTTCTGGTGCAGTTAAAATAACTCCAACACCGAATCATCTCGTGGGGCAGTCGAATTCCCCCCAATTGGTACAGGGGCTCGAGCGACGAATCCTCCGGTTCACCGATGATTTGCATCCCCTTGACCCGTTCTTCTCCCACCCCCAGCCACTGCTCTGCAGTGGGATTCATCAAGACCACCCTTTGATCCGGATCGAACAGGATCACTCCGTTGGTCAAATTATCCAGGATAGACTTGCTGATATTCCTTTCCTCGGAAACTTCCCGATAGAGTTTGGACAACTCTTCCATTTGTCTATTCACCTTACCCTGCGACTGCCTCAGCTGATCTACCATTCGGTTAAAACTCTCGCCCAGCTGACCAACCTCATCCTTTGTCTTGACATCTATGTTCACATCTAAATCTCCCGCCGCTACTTTTCTGCTCGCCGAGGATAGTTCCATGATCGGTTGGGTGAGCCTTCTCAGAATGAGGTAGTAGAGTACGCCCACTCCCACGAGGATGGCTGACACTATGGCAATGTTTTGGAGCAGAATGGTTCTCTTGTGTATCAACACCTCCCTCATGGATACCGACACCGCATAGATCCCTTGATTCTTAAAGTTGATAGTAAGAGGACTAAAGGCGATCTGTCGGGGGTCATTCTGATCCGATATCTCTCTTATGACCGTCTTCCCCGCTTCCAATACCTCTAATCGAAGCCTCTCATTGAGGATATCGGCAATGACCTGGTTTTGAACAGGCGTGCTGTGGGGGAATGGAAACAATGTATTTTCATAGAATAACGCGATATCCGCCCCGGTCTTCCTCTTGATAGCTTCCAAAAAGTGATGATCCAGGGGATATTCAGCGATGATAACCTCCCTTATACCACTGGCCCTCTCGATGGGAGCTACAGCGGCTATGCTCAACATAGGCTTTTTCCCGGCACGTGCCTCCACAACAGAAGTAGTGCGAATTCCGAGAAGCCCCTTCCGTATTAAGCCTCCCCTTTTCTCATCGTAGCTCAGTTGACGATACAGGTGAATTGTTATGCGGTCCTTTTTGAGAGAATCCAATAAATAAATGAGGACAGAACGCCCGGCGCTCGCATCCGTGAACTGATCGGAGAGCTTCGTAACATCCGCCATGAATTGGGCATAAAAGGCCACCTTTTCCTCCAGTTCCTTGATGATCTCATCCAAGAGGCGAATATGATTCTGGAGAAGCTTGGTCGTTCTGGCCTCAATGTTTCGGCTTGCCCTTTTACTGCTCATAACGATCTCGGCGATGGCGAACGTGAATATCAGGCAGAGGAATGTGAGCAAGATTTTCACGTGAATTCTATTCTGTCTTTCTAACAGCCTTTTGAAAAACATCCCCAATCCCTCAGCTCAGAAGGCTAAACCCTGCCACTCATCGACCATCCTTCATTTGCTCTTTCCGTAAGGATAGCTTTTCAGATTCATTCCTAAATTTTCGATCATCTGATAGAGCTCACGGTAATCCTCATGGGTAGTACCTACGAATCGGTCCGCCCCGAATTGCCGCAATACCTCACGGCCTTCCGCTGTTTCCGGAAGACTCAAGAGAATCTCCTTGAGCGTCCGCTTTAGATCGACCGACAGTCCTTTGTCAGAATGCGGACCTCCCGACCCTCCTCTTCCGATCCCCGTATGGCAGTTGAAGCAGACGAAATCGATATTCTTTCGGACCACCAGCGCATTCTCGGGCACCGGCGCAGACTGTGCCAAGATGGTCATCTCATCTTTTATGCGAGGATCCTCCCTTGCTAACTTCTCATAGATCAAGTCTTTGGCTGCTCCAGCCTCAATTTCGCCGTTCAACACCTTCAATATCGCCACATCGTGGCTTACCACGTAGCGGATTTGCCCTAAATAATTGCCTATGTCCTCCACGCCATGATTCTTGAAGAACATCTTTGGAGACAGCTCCCCCGCTGTCGTTGCCTTGATCATGACAAAGCTTCGCCCCTTCAAATCCCTCCAGTCTTTTATCCCGCTATCTTTGCGGACGAATATCAATCCCCTGTACTGTGAAACCCCGTCTTTCACCGGACGCGCTATGGCCTCTACACCCACCTTGGCCTGGGTGAGCGCGTAGACGAAGCTTCCAAAGAAGGCTGCGTTGACACGGCCCTCGATAAATTCATCCACTATGTCCTCGTAGCTCGAGAGATGTCTGAGGCCGATCTTTACCTTGGTTCCCAGCTTTCGAGAGAGATATTCCACCAAGGGTCGATATCGTTCTTCCTGCCTGATGATGTTGCGCTCCGGAATGGTTGCGATGAGAAAATGACTCATGATCGGAACATAGCCGTTCGTCTCGATCACCTTTATCCCGGAATCGCTGTAGATGAAGTCGACGAATTTCATGACCCCCTTTTTGGGGGTGGAATAGATGACCATCCCAAAGGGCCGAGAAAACCGATAGACGTTTTTTTCCACATGTGCTGGGGTGGGCGGAATTCCGTCAACGTTCAGCACGTTTACGTCCAACTCCGAGGAGATGACTTCGCCCAGGGAGGTGTATCCGATCGAATAGGGCATAACCCTCAAGGATTCGTTCATTTGGCTTGGGCGTTCGAGAACAATGGCAGCTCTAACGATTTCCAAATTCTCGCCGAACAGCTTATCTCTCAACGTGATCTTTGGAGATGTGTGCTCTGGCCTATCGAGAACGTTAATCCTCTGATTCCTCCCTCCCAGTTGCCGCCAATTGGTGATCCTTCCGGAGTAAATATCCCTCAATTGTTGGCTGGTGATATCGTTTACTTTCACAGTCCTATGGGTGGCAAATACAATTCCATCCTGTGCCAGGTGAAGGTATTGGAGATCGTATTTCACCTCCTCTTCCGTAAGCCCCCGGGAGAGAAGCCCTATGTCGGAATCGCCTTCGCGCACCCCTGCCAGTCCCCCCTTTGTATGGGTTTCCGGGAGAAACACGACTTCCATCTCAGGGTGGTATCTCTCTGATTCCCGGGCCAAGAGTTTAACCAGAGGCATTGCCGAAGCGGATCCCGAGATCCTTACGCGTCCTTCTGCCGGCTCTCTTGTCTTACCATTCTCTCCACCTCCTTCACAGCCGATGAGGACCAAGAGGGCGAGGCACAAAAGGGCGGTCTTTGTCCATGCCTTAGTTGATATCCCCATTTCTTAAGCCTCCGTAACCGCTCGCAAACTTTCGGATCGTGGATCATTTGGCACGACCGCGTGCAGGAAATCCAAAAAAGGTTCATGAGGAGTCAGGAGTCAGAGACTTGGAATAAGCATTAAGCCCTTTCCTTACCTCCTTCAACGGGATCATCAATTTGGTTGTATCGGTATATCCCAAATCTTTGGGCTGATGAGCCTCTTGCCAGACAATCGAGCCTCGAAGGGTTCTTGGCCGTTCGCTTTTCATTCTGACTTCTGACACCTGACTTATTGCCCGAAACACATTCCTATCATCCATCGCCGGAAAAAGCAATCCCCACTTTTCGCGCGAAGTGACGTCTTTCGTGATCGGCTGAAAAACAGGGAAACGAGGTTTATGGTATTAATTCTTAAGGATTTCCTTGACTCTATCCAGAATGGAATAAGGGCTAAAAGGCTTGGTAATAACGTCAACGATATGTGCTCCTAACTTCTCAGGCTTTCGGTCTGCTTGACCTAAAGCTGTTAGTATCATTGCGGGTATATCTCCGTGCAGGGGGTCGGCCTGAAGCCTACTATAGACCTCATAACCATTCATCGTGCGCATCTTGCTATCGAGGATCAAGAGGTCGGGTTTTTCCTTTTTCGTTTTGTGCAAGGCCTCCTCGCCATCGGCCGCCGTAACGACAGAATACCCCGCCTCCTCCAACACCAGCTTCAGGGATCGGAGGATATGGACTTCATGTTCAGCTACGAGAATTTTTTTCCCCTTCATACCCCCGCCCCTCTCCTCCGATTTTCCATGGGTGACCTGGCTTTCTCTTCCACGAAAGGCCATAACGGAACTGCGGTCGCCTCCTTTTCCGGTATTCGCCGGGGGGGATTCGCCCGGCCGGCACCCCGAAGGCTCCCCATCAAATGATTGACGGGGCGGTGGATGCATCGGTGGCCGGAGGGCAAAACCGGCGTGTCTGGAACGCGAGCACACCGGCGTGGGGAGCTCTCCGAGTTACCACCAGCCCCCTCAGGCACTCCCGCGCTTCGCGCCCCGG
>CAYFXL010000165.1:0-6412 GCA_964346945.1 uncultured Syntrophobacterales bacterium | reverse complement strand
CTGAAATTTCGAAAAAGTAGTGCCTGTAGCCGGGCTGCCCCAATCCGGCGACCAACCTCATGCCCAGCAAGTCCCTCCAGAAGCGAATGGTCCTGTCCATGTCTCTTGTTGCCATCGCCAGATGGTTGATTCCGTTAAATTTTATCATGGGGACTCCTCCTCCGGGAATCTCGTTTCATACAACGGGCGTTAATCCCCTATCTAAAGATACTCCGGCAAGCGAGAGGGGTCAAGGGGTGGAGACCAACGCATATTATATATCCATTCTTATTTCATTGTTTCCTCTTTTTTGGCTATAATGAGAATAGTCGTCTATCATACTTTCTTTCGGAAATTTATCCAAAAAGGGAAATGGCATAGAGCCGGCATGGGGTGAAACAAATGGATGAATTGAGCAGGAGGGATTTTTTGAGGTATACTGGGGCCACCGGAGGCGCGCTATTTCTCGGCATTGGCAGAGGAGGAGTGGCTATGGCAAATACGATGAGCCATGTGGCATTGGTGAAGACAGATGACCGGAAACACGGGGTAAAGGACTCTTTGGGGGCATTGAAGATAAATCCGGTAAAGGGCAAGGATGTCCTCATTAAACCCAATTTCAATACCGCTGATCCAACCCCGGGTTCTACGCACAACGACACGTTGGTAGCCCTGGTGGAAGAGATGTGGGAGATGGGGGCGAAATCTATCAGCCTTGGGGAACGAAGCTATCCCCCTACCCGTGAGGTCATGGAGGATAAGGGCATCCTGCCGGCCATGGGTAAAATGGACGTGAGGGTTATCGACTTCGACGATCTCAACGACAAGGATTGGGTGCTGTTCAAACCTAAGAAGAGCCATTGGGCAAATGGGTTTCGAATCGCACGGCCTATCCTTGATGCAGAGTGCCTTGTCTCTACATGCTGCCTGAAGACCCACCAGTTTGGAGGGATCTTCACCATGTCGCTGAAACTCCACGTCGGGGTTGTCCCCACATCCCGGCATGGGTACGGTTATATGGGGGAGCTTCACAGTTCACGGCATCAACGGAAGATGATCGCGGAGATCAACGAACCCTTTCGACCCAGTCTCGTCGTCCTGGACGGAATCGAGGCCTTTGTTGATGGCGGGCCGGCAACGGGAAAGCGTTCAAGGGGCGATGTATTCCTCGCCTCGACCGATCGCGTGGCCATTGATGCTGTGGGTGTGGCGATTTTGAAGCTACTCGGGAGCAACGGAAGCATCATGCGGCCAAAGATATTCGAGCAGGAGCAGATTGCAAGGGCCGTGGAACTTGGTCTCGGGGCATCCTCTGCTTCTGGGATCGAGGTAATCCCTGCCGATGAAAAAAGCCAGGACTACCGGGATCGTGTCGTGGGGATACTGAGAGAAGGATGATGTGCCTCCGATATCGCTGACCAAAAGGGTTCCAGGGAGTTTGGCAACTGTTCATCGGGTCGAAATGCCAATTACCCTGCAGAGATGAGCTTGACATTCCGCACCCCTTGTGATATGAAAGAACCCCAAAGGAGATGAATAAAGGGCGAGTACTCTTTCCTCATCTGGCGGCGCGGGGAAAATGGGGGGGAATGGCCTGGGCATTGGAGAATAGTTGAGGGAAAGAAGAACAAAAGGGAAGCAATGAGGGCTGCGGGCCATCTTTGAGGTTCGTGGCCCTCATTTTTTGGCTGCTCCAGCGGAGATGAGGAGATGAAAGGGAGGAGATCAGCAGGGAAGGTCCTCTTGGGCAATGAGGCCATGGCACGAGGGATCATTGAAGGAGGGGCCACGGTGGTGGCTTCGTACCCTGGCACCCCCTCGTCGGAGATCATGGAGGCGGTGAATAGGATAAAGAACGAGCACGGCTTGAAGATCCATACGGAATGGTCGGTAAACGAGAAGGTTGCCTTTGAGGTAGCACTGACCAACAGCTACCTGGGCAGGAGATCCGCCGTCATGATGAAACAGGTGGGGTTGAACGTGGCCCTGGATCCGTTGATGAGCTCTGCTTACACGGGGGTAAAGGGGGGGTTCGTGCTCATCGCTGCCGACGACCCGGGCCCCTATAGCTCCCAAACGGAGCAGGACAGCAGATACCTGGCGAGCTTCGCCAAAATACCCGTCTTCGATCCTTGCTCTCCCCAGGAGGCCACGGAGATGGTGAAGAGGGCCTTCGGCCTATCAGAGGAATACGAGATACCGGTGATGGTGAGGCCAACCACCTGGGTATGTCACGCCCGTCAAGGGGTAAAGCTGGGCAGAATAGAAAGGGGAAACGGGGTCCCCACATTCATAAAGGATCCCGAGCGGTGGGCGGCTACCCCGAGGTTCAGATATCTCCTGCACAAGGAGCTCAATAGGAAGATAAGGGAGATCGCTGACGCGAACAACCCTAAACCTGTCTCCACGCCCCGGGGGGCAGAACTGGCGGTGATTGCCTCTGGGGTTCCCTATGCGTATGCACATGATGTAATTAAGGCCACGGATCAGGAGGAAAGGATAGCCTTGTATAAGGTCGATCTTCCCTACCCCCTCGGATCGAAGATAGATGAGCTTGTGGGTGTCTACCCCCTAACCTTGATCTTAGAGGAGCCTTATCCTGTTATTGAATTTCAGATCCGGTGCAGGGAGAAAGTCAGAGGCCGGCTTGACCTTACCATCCCCTCGGAAGGGGAGCTCTCCCCTGACATTGTAGCTAGGGCCATTGCCACTACCCTGGGGGAGGACGTCAGGGAGATGGGGGTACTCCCCTCAGGGGGAAAGAGGCCGGGTTTATGTCCTGGATGCCCTCACCGGGCGGCCTTCTGGGCGCTCAGGAAAGCCCTTCCCCAAGGGATCTATCCCAGCGACATAGGCTGTTATACCTTGGGGCTAAACCTCAAGGCTGTGGACACCTGCCTTTGCATGGGTGCCAGCATTAGTCAAGCGGCGGGCCTCTACCATTCATTCAAACAGGCAGGCGGAAAGATTCCACCCATCGTGGCTACGATCGGAGACTCCACCTTTTTTCACGCCGGAATCCCCGCCCTTATGAATTCGGTGTATCAGGGGGCATGCTTCGTCCTCCTCATCCTGGACAACGGGATTGTGGCGATGACCGGGGGACAACCAACGCCCACATGGGATGGGCCGGGGAAAAGGATGAAGATAGAACAAGTAGCAAAGGGTTGCGGAGTGGATTTCATCCGGGTCGTGGACCCTTACGATGTTCCCCTCTTGATTCAACTCCTAAAGGAGGCAGATCGATATGCCCGAAGGGAGGAAAGGGGTGTAGCGGTGATTATCACGAGACACCCCTGCCTCATCTATGGGGTCAGGGATGAGAAACGGGAAGAGGGCTTGATCATCATCGGGGAAGAATGTGATGCTTGCGGTGTGTGTACGAAGAGGTTCGAATGTCCGGCTTTACAGAAGGACCCGGAGGGGAAGCCTGTCATTGACAAGCTTCTCTGTACCAACTGCGGCGTCTGCCTTTACGTATGCCCACAAGGGATTATTGAGAGGAGATAAATGAATGGATCTCCAAATGATCATAGTTGGTCTTGGTGGCGAGGGTATCATCTTTATGACCCGGATCTTGGTTGAGGGTTTCTACCGAAGCGGTCATCCCGTGATCTCCACGGAGACCCACGGTATGGCCATGCGGGGAGGATCGGTGATCTCACAGATCAAAATCGGGGACTACCAGAGTCCCCTGATTCGCTATGGGGAGGCGGACATGCTATTGGGAACCTCTAAAGTGGAAGTCCAGAGAAACCTCCCGTTTCTCAAAAGGGGGGGGACTATCATCATGAATACGAAGGGGAAAGGGAACCAGTGCATTGATGCCACTGGTATAGCCCAAAGTTTGGGAAATCCTCGGGGGGGCAATTTAGTGCTGCTGGGATATGCCCTTGCTCATCTTGTCCCAACCATCTCCTTGGAGCCCTTTTTAGAGGTTACGGAAGAACTGAGCCCGGAAAGGTTCCTCCAGGGGAATTTGAGGACCTTGCAAGAGGGGTGGCGGGCAGTCCCGAAAGTTGATAATTAATAAGGAAAGGAAAAAGGAGAAGGTAACGTGGCGGCACGGCCAAGCAAACAGTCCCTGTCGGATCCGGGTGCCAGGTGCGGAAAATGCGGGCTTGGGAGAGGGAGACTTTGCAATGCGCGTTGTGGATCTGGAGAAGGTACAGCTTCCAGACAGGGTTCGCGGATTGATTCTCTAAGCAATTTGAGAGGGAGTCAAAAAATCTCTAAAGATTCTATTGTTCCATTTCCGAACTGAGCCATAGTGTCACCGGCAACGGTCAACCCCTCCTTGAGATAACAAGCTTCGATGCCCGGGACAGCATAGGCATAGAAGAGGACATTCCGTGTAGCATCCTTCACGCGCGTTTTTTCGTCTGCACCTTGGCAGAGCACACAGACAATCTCCTTTGCATCCCTCAACACTATCTCATCCTTCCTGGTCCTCATACTACGGCTACCCATACCCCGGCAGTTTTCACCTTCGTTAGCTAGATCCAGAGTCAATGCACCATCAAACCGGTCATAATCACCTGCCGCAACGAGAATACCCCCGCACATCTCCGCCATGAAGTGGGTGTCCACCATGAGGTTGTATCTGGGAAACCCGCTATTGATAGTTCTTTTCAGATGTTTCGGTAAAGGACACTCGTAACCGAAGCTCTTAAAGAATTGGTCGTAAATACCTATTCGTTCTGAAATTTTTGCAAGGTTTTCCCGCTTCCTCATCTTTCTCAGGAGCTTCCGCTTATAGTGATCAAATCCGTCTGGGTTTGCGAGATTTTGGCAACCAGAAATCAGGGTTAACCCAAAAGCTACTCCCTTATAGTGAGCCATGTACGCTGGAGACAGTGAAAAATGTATGACCATCGGCGTCTCTCACATTTTACTATCCTTAAGAAGTTTTATTCTTCTCCTCCGAAAATAATTGAATAGCCCCCTGTATTTGGGAAGATCAATTTGCAGGTAACGAAACCACATACCAATACGAAAGATCCAGGAGCTTTTCGAAAGCTGCCCGATGGGTGCACAGGGATTTCGGCACCGTGCCGTATTCCGTGATAGGTGGTAGATACCCTTTCCTTATCTGTTTCAGAAAGCGGGATCAAAAAGTTGTCCTGGTGTAATCCGGCAAACATATTGTTTTTGATGAAATATACGGGACATCCGAACATCATGCTTAAAATCGCTTCGTTCAGCAGGAACCCATTTCCATATCATGAAGGTGCATTCCTATGCCCATATTCTGCGTATTGCCGACAGATATCCTCCGGTGGGAGTCACCTTAACCGCAACCATGTTGAGAATTTGGGGGCAGCACTGAAAGTGGGAGGGATTTCTCTCACAGCGAATGTTCCCCCCTGACAGCAACCGGAGGAAATGAGATTCACATATGATTTTGCCTTACGGATTCGGTCCTTAAACTCTTCTTCAATTGTTCAAAGGCCTTTAACGAAGCTTGACCGATTCACTTTGTTATATCATTGAACAAGTCCAAGTAATCTGACAAAAGCCTTGTGACGAGAAAATTCTTTCTGACCTTTTCCTTACCCTTATTTCCCATCTCTTCAGCCAAAGATGGGCTCTTCAAGATTTCGATAATCCTCTCTGCAAATCCGTCTCTATCATGAGGTTCGACCAGAAAGCCATCTTCGGCGTTCGTTATCTGGAGGGGGATACCTCCCACATTTGTAGCTACCATTGGTTTTCCTTTCCATAATGCCTCTGTTATAGCAAGGCAGAACCCTTCCCGTATGGAATTTTGTACCACAACCGTGGAAAACCTCTGAATAGCGTTCACATGAATTTGGTTCTTCCCCACAACGAATACAACGTCACCCCTTTCCCTCAGCTTGTTGGCCTTCCGGTATATCTTGGAATATATGGCAATACCTTCTGGGTCATCTATCGCCATGTCATAGCAGTAAACCAACCTGCAGTCCACCTCTTCCTTTACCCGTTTAAATATTTCGAGTAGGCCTTCCGGATCTTTCCACGGGTCCATCCTCGAGACTTGAGCTATAACCGGTTTATCGTTTGGAATTCCTACTTTTTTAACGTATTTTAGTATGTCTTTTTCCGAGAGTTCCTTGTTCTTGAGTGATAGAGGGTCGATAGCGGGGACAATAACCCTCTGCTCTACGGGAAGATCCTCCTTCTTATAGTTTTCGGAGGAAAAAATGACCATATCATATTGAAGGATGAACCCTTTCAGGAATTCCCACAGATTCCTATCTGGATCTGTTAAGTCTATATGGCATCTCCAAACCCACGGTTGTCTTTTCTTGTAAAATCTTATGAGGGGAAGGGGCTGGGGGTCATGGACAATGACACAATCGTGTTCTATGTGGCAATAGGTGGAAAAGGCCTCATTGGCTCCAACATAGAGGTGTTTCTTTATTTCGGTGAGGTTTATTGAGTCGCCCTG
>CAYFXL010000164.1:0-6472 GCA_964346945.1 uncultured Syntrophobacterales bacterium | reverse complement strand
AGTCGATATTTCCCCCGCTCAAGATCATGACCACCTTCTTGTCCCTCAGCTGGTCCCTTATCTTCAAACCGGCCGCAAGGGGAGCCGCTCCCGCTCCTTCCGCTAAATTGTGGGTCGTCTCCAGCAAGAGCAGGATGCTTGACTTCATCTCCTCTTCCGAGACGGTTACGATATCCGATATCCCTTCCCGTATGATATTGAAGGTCATCTCAAAGGGGACGCGAGTCGCTAGGCCATCAGCGAAGGTATCCGCACTCTCGGTTTCAATGATCCGGCCCTCCCTCCAAGAGAGGTAGACGGAAGGAGCTTTTTCCGCCTGAACGCCAATGACCCTCGTGGCGGAGTTGAGCGTGCGGGCGATGGTGATGGCTCCACACGCCCCGCTTCCACCACCGATGGGAACGATGATGGCGTCGACATCGGGCAAGTCTTCGAAGATTTCCAAACTGTAGGTTCCCACACCGTTGATTAACTTGGGCTCATTGCCGGGATGAATGTACCGCAGTCCTTTTTCCTCGCGGATCTCTTCGGTCCTTTGCCTTGCCTCGTCGAAATCCCGACCGTATTCCACCAGCTTAGCCCCAAATCCCCTCATGGCCCTATTCTTCTCGGGGTTATTTCCGTGGGGAACAACAATGGTGCAAGGGACCTCAAAAATCCGGGAGGCCATGGCTATGGATTGACCGTGATTTCCCCGGGTAGCCGTAATTACTCCCCTTTCCTTCTCCTCCTGAGGCAGAGAGGCGACGAGGTTGAGGCCACCTCTGACCTTAAATGAACCAGTGGGGTTGTGGTTTTCGTGTTTGATGTACGTTTGAAAACCAGTGATTTCTGAAAGGGGTTGATAGTAGATAAGGGGGGTGGGCTTCAGATATCGATATATCACTGCACGTGCCCTAACGATCTCCTTGACGGAAATTTCCTCCGACACAGAACTTCTCCCCGTTGAAGTCAATGCCTCATAATGTGGCGTAAAAAGCGGGGTTTGTCAAATGAAATTACTCTGAAGTTTCCTTACTCTCGTATGAAATATTTTTGTAACTATATAATTTTATAAGAATTTTGATATTTCAATAGGGGACTCCCTTGTCCCTTCGGTTTTGTGTTTCCCGGTTTTTCCCAAATTCCCTTCTGCTCCCTAAAAAGAATTTTTGACCATTTTAAAGTTCACTTCACTGCAAATCTAAAACTCGCCCTCCGGGCTCAAACATCCGATTAGTGGTCGTTTCGCTGTACTAAGAATGGTTAACTAAAATTCGTTGATGTTCTGTGAAGGATTCGAAAATGATGAATACTTACCCCACTTCTCCAGGAGATTACCCTCCGGGACAAAGGAGTCCCCGAGGAAGTCAGGAAACTCCAGAAGGTACGGACCAAAGTGTGGAAATGGGTTCCGTATAGTGATAAATTTAAAGGGAGTCGCACATTTTGGAAATATTTTTGCGATATTCCCCCAGATAGGGGTGAGGCGAACACGATGAAGGTTGAGGCGATTGTATCGGATGTGGGCGGGGTAATCGTGAGGGACGATTTTCAGTCCTTCTTCGCACGATTTGAGTCGAAGATCGGGATGTCAGCCGAGGACTTCTACGCCTTGACGGTGGGCTCTGAGGAATGGAAACTCTACAACAAGGATTTCATCTCCGAGGAGGAACTGTGGGGGAGACTAGTCCCCAATTTGAGGGTCGGGGACGAAGTTGCTCGGGACCTAAGACGATGGAGAACGATGTTGATCCCCATTCCGGAGACGATCCGCATCCTGGAAGGAGTGAGGCGACACCATCCCCTTTACTGCCTCTCCAACGTCGATAGGAGGACAACGCATTACCTCCAGGAAAAGTATCGTATCTACGAAATCTTCGACGGCACCATCCTTTCGTGGGAGGTCCGCATGAGAAAACCTGAGATCGGCATCTATGAGCTGGTAATTGGTCGCTTTAATCTCACTGCCGAGAGGGTGCTTTACATCGATGACAAGGAGCGCAATCTGATCCCCGCCCGTGAAGTAGGTTTCCAGACCATTCTCTACCAGTCCCCAGAAGACCTCGAAGTGAAGTTGGTAAAGCATGGAGTGGAAATACGAAGGTCTGAGAGAAGCGGGGAGAGGCGGGAGAAAAAAGGGGTTTGACCTCGGTGTGCATGGGGAGGTGGGTAAGAGGTGAGTAAGATAAAAGAGGAGTGGGAGGGCAGGATGCTCTGCGCGACCCGATGTTCTCGGTGCCATAAGGTATTGGATGAGAGAATTCTCTCCGTATACGATCATGAGGTAATCTGTATGGGGTGTAAAAGGAGAGAAGAGGAGCGGCCCGATTACGACGAGGCCTCAAAAGATATGATCCGGCAATGTCTGGTGGATACGGAGCACCAGTACGGGGATCCCGGGGGGTTCTGTTATCATCACTTTTATCCCTACACGTGCTGATCGCCGTCAGGGGATTTCGCGCCAAGGGGGATACTCCTGTTAGTCTCCCCACAATCCCCCTGTCCACTTTCCCCTCGGGCTTTCTATCGAGGAGCCTACCTCCCGGGACGTCGGATAACGAGCAATAAGATTTAATCTTGGTAATCCCATTGAGAATTCCCGATGTTTGATGCATCCTTCCGTAAAAGAGTTATCCTAGGGGATTTCGTCACGGGATTTTCGTCCACCAAAACCCGGCTACCATAAACCTGCCTGATAGATTCCTCGACCACCACCTCTTTGGGGGTTCCCATCCTAAATATCCTCCCCCCTTTGAGAAGGATGATTTTTCGACAGTATTCCGACGCCAAGTTGATGTCGTGAGAGACAGTGAGGATGGTGAGCTTTTTTTCTCTATTCAACCGGCTTATGAGGTCGTAAAATTCGACCTGGTGGCCTATATCAAGATTGGATGTGGGTTCATCGAGAAGAATGATTTCCGGCTCCTGGGCCAGGGCCCGAGCGATGAAGATCCGCTGTCGTTCCCCACCGCTCAGTTCGTTTACGGGCCTTTTAGAAAAACGGAGCGTATCGGTAAGACTCATGGCCCTTTCTGCTATTTCAAAGTCATCTCTTCCCTCGAATTGTAAGCGCCCCAGATAGGGGGATCTCGCCATGAGGACGACCTCTAAGCAGGTGAAGGGAAAACTGATTTGGGTTTCTTCGGGGACGACGGCGATCTTCTTCGCGATATCGGTTCGCTTCATTCGCTTCAATTCGCCGCCATCAATGAAGACCCTTCCCCTTTGAGGGTTGATAAGTCCGTAGAGAATTTTGAGCAACGTGGTTTTTCCTGAGCCATTCGGGCCGATAATACCCCAGAATTCCCCCTCCTCTGCATGGAAGGAGAGATCCTCGATGACCCATTGGGTGGCATATCTGAAAGAGATCTCCTTAACGTGGATATGCGCCACTCTATACTTTTCTCCTTTTGAGGAGATAGATGAAGAACGGGGCCCCGAAGGTTGCCGTTACCGCCCCCACGGGAAGTTCCGTGGGAGCGGCAATGGTTCTGGCGATGGTATCTGAGCCGATCAAAAAGCATGCTCCCACGAGCGTTGAGGCCGGAATGAGAAGACGATGATCGGGACCAAAAAGCATTCTAACGGAATGGGGGATGATGAGCCCTACGAAGCCGATAAGGCCGCAAACCGATACAGCCGCTGCCGTGACGAGGGAGGCGAATATATAAGCCGTCTTTTTCAATCGTTCCACGTTGCTCCCCAATTGAACAGCGGTTTCTTCCCCCATTACGATAAGGTTTAACCCCCTTGCATTTGAATAGATCGCCCCTATTCCCCCCGCTATATAAGGGAGAATGATCAGGATGAAATGATAATTAGAGAAGCTGAAGTCCCCCATCAACCAGAAGACGATCTTTGAAAGGTCCTCGTTTTGGACAACGGAGATGAGGAACATGATGATGGCCGAGAAGAAGGAGCTAATGATCACCCCGGCCAGGAGAAGTGTATTGGTATGGAGGCCTCTTCCCACCTTCCCAACATGAAAGACGAGCATAACCGTAATCATGGCGCCACAAAAGGAGGCTAATGGGATGGCGAAGGAGGTGGCGCTGAGGCCGACGACGATTGCCAAAACGGCTCCTAAGGCAGAACCGCTGGAGACACCCAAAATGTAAGGGTCAGCCAATGGGTTTCTCAAAAGGGCTTGGAAACAACATCCTGCAACCCCAAGGGCTGCACCGACAAGCCCGGCAAGGAGTATCCTGGGCAACCTGATGGAAAGGATGATAAGTCCTTCCGGCCCCACCGGGCTATCGAAATTGAGTGCGTGGTGGATGAGTATTCGTATTACCTGAGCGACTCCGATCTTTGCCGCACCGAGGGAGAGGGAAGCAAGCATGACCCCCAACAGCAAACAGAAGAATAAGGAGCAGACGGTTATGATTTTCTTGGGGCTTACGATCATGGAAAAGATCCGACACTGTTCATTGGTTCCTCAAAATCCCCTTGAGCTCCGGGTGGAGAATTCGGGCGATGCCCTCTAGGCCATCGATGATCCTCGGTGAGGGGAGGTCAACCAGGTCTGAATCAATGACAAAGACACGCCCCTGTTTTACAGCAGGGATCGTCTCCCATCGATTCCACTGCTCTGCCAATTTTGGGGAATCCCCCCTGGGGTCCATGGAAGTGATTATAATGACATCGGGGCCCTTAACAAGGATTTCCTCGAGACTGTAGCGGGGATATTTCATCGATTCTCCACCAGCTATATTCCGGCCACCTGCCAGGGAGATTAAGTCGTCGGCAAAACTGCCCTTTCCCACGGTAACGATGGGCGCCGTCCCGATCTGGAAAAAAACCTTTGGTTTGATTCGACCACGGGTCAACTGGAGAATTCTCTCCTTTCGGCTCCTCATTTCCCGAATCACCCTGGCCCCATGCTGCTCCCTTCCGGTCACCATGGCGATATGAGAGATACTGGTAAGGATGCCATCGAAATCCTTGGGGAAGACGGTATAAACGCTCAATCCCAAGCTTTCCATTCTATCCACAAATTCCCGGGGGTTCCCAGCTGCCGTAGCCAAAATCAGGTCCGGGTTCAGGGAGATGGTCCTCTCCACATTGGGGTTGATGTAACTTCCCACCCTCGGCTTTGCAAGAGCTTGGAGGGGGAAATCACTATGATTGGACACCCCGACTATTCGTTCTTCCAATCCCAGGCAGAAGAGGATCTCAGTTATGCTGGGGGAGAGGGAAACGATCCGTTTTGGGGGGTCTGGGACCTTGACCCACCTTCCTACCTCATCCACAAAAACTCGAGTCGCTGAAAAGCCGACTTCGACCAGGAGCAGACTGAAAAAGAGCGCTTGCAACCAGATACGTCCCATTGTACCCTCTTATTCAAATTCAAATTTTATGGGGATCTCGGCCCAAATCCGTATCGGATCTTCTCCTCGTCTTGCAGGAATGAACTTCCACTTCTTCACCGTATTGAGCGCGGACTTATCCAGGATGTGATGACCTGAAGACTTTTTGACTCGGAGCTCACCAACCCGGCCGTTGGGGAGGATTTCGACCTTCAAAACCACGACACCTTCGTAACCCCTCCTTCGAGCGATTCTGGGATAAGGGGGTTTTGGGTTTCCGTCATATCTGGGCTTTGCCAATGTGATGGGGGGATTCCCTGCCGAATTCTCCCCCTTTGGGATGAGGCTTGCTTTGAGGTCTTCCCCTTCTAGCCGGTTTTCAGCCGATGATAAATGACTCGGCAAACGGGGTTTTCCCCCCACCGCTCCCTCCGGCTGTGCAGCCAAGTCTTCTTCCTTGCGCTGTGGAGCGGGGGATAATGGCTCTTGCGCTTGCGAAAGGGTTTTTCCCTTGAGGGGAATAATGGGTTTTCCCCTGAGGACGGGGATGGGGTGCTTCCCAAAACTAACAGGCCATTTCTCCGTCCTGTTCGTGACCTTCCTCTTGCTTATGCTAGGGCTTTGCCCAACCCTTTCGGGTTGGCCCAGAGAAACGAGTTTCATTGTAGGTCGGCCATCCCCTTGGCCCTTCAGCTTGACCAAGGAAATCTCCAAGGGTAAGGACTGATGGGTGAGGGCGAGTCGTTGCCTTCCGGGGCAGAATGGGAGTCCGAGAAAGGCCCCATGGATGAGGAGGGATAGGGTAATTGCCCATATGAGATCACGGTTGGCGTTCATTCTTTCCAATGGGTCTCCAAGGAGACTTTGCTCAGGCCCGAGGCCCTCACCGTGTCTAAAACCCTCACTACCCACTCGTAGGGGACGCTCCGATCCCCGCTGATAAAGGCCCGCAGTTGAGGGCTTTCCTCTCTCCTCTCCCTGAGCGTCTGGAGAAGTCCTTCCATGGGAACCTCCCTTTTGTCGAGGAAGATCCTGTGGTCTCGGGTAATGCTGATGGAGAGATACTCCTCCTTGTCGATGAGTGATGTCTTGGCCTCCGGGAGAAGAACCGGAATCCCCTTATGGATCGTCATGGAAAGCATGGCATAGATGAAGAAGATGAGGAGCAAGAAGACAACGTC
>CAYFXL010000163.1:0-6513 GCA_964346945.1 uncultured Syntrophobacterales bacterium | reverse complement strand
AAATTCCACCTTCACCTTGCCATCCTTTAACGGCTCGACAGTCGCATCTGCCTCCCTGTGGGAGTACCGTATCTTGGCCTTTACCCTGATTGGTTGGTGGAGCTTATCCATGGAAAGCCAATTTGCCCTATCGGCAATCAAACCCGTTCCGTAGACCTGCTCCTTTTCCCCAACGAACATGAGATTTCTCTTCCTGTCTAATTCTACCACATAGAGGGGTTTGCCTGCCGAAAGGCCGAGCCCTTTTCGCTGCCCGACGGTATAAAAAGCAAGACCCCTGTGCCTCCCCAAGATTCGACCTTGGCTATCCACGATGTCTCCAGCCTCTATTTCACTGGACGCCCTCCGTTTCAAAAATGGACGATAGTCCCTTCCTGGGATAAAGCAGATCTCCTGACTCTCGGGCTTATCGTGGACCCTTAAACCCAGGTCTCGGGCCTTTTTTCTCACATCCTCCTTCCTCGCGTGTCCTAACGGAAAGAGGGCATGGGCTAACTGGGTTTGGGAAAGGGAAAAGAGGACATAGGATTGGTCCTTTTTCGGATCTTTGCCCCTCTTCAGGAGAAACCTCTTTTTCCCTTGGTCATACTCCACCCTGGCATAGTGGCCCGTGGAGATGAAGGATGCCTCCAGTTCCCGGGCCTTCCCGAGGAGTGCCCCGAACTTCACCTTCTCGTTACAGAGGATACAGGGGTTAGGAGTTCTGCCATTAAGGTATTCCCGACAAAAATAGGCTACTACCTCATCCTCGAATTGTTCTTTCAGGTTGAGGACATAGAAGGGGATTCCCAGTTTTTGGGCAACCCTTCGGGCATCCTCCACGTCTGCCACACCACAGCACCCGAAATAATCCCTTGGTCCTTCGGTGGGGAACTCCTTCTCCGAATCCCAGATGCGCATGGTGACCCCGATCACCTCATAGCCCTCCTCCTTCAAGAGGTAGGCCGTGAGGCTGCTATCGACACCTCCACTCATTGCCACGAGGACACGCCCCTTCACCATCCTCCCCCATAACGTGATGCCGCCATCCCCTTTTTATTGAGCGAAGAGGTCGACCTCAATCTCCCCATCACCTCCTCGAGGGTATTGGTCGTGTATTCCATCTCCTCTTGGGTATTCTCCATGCCCAAGGAGAATCGAACGCTTTGTCTGGCCATGGTCGGGGGAAGCCCCATAGCCAACAACACATGGGAAGGTTCAAGGGAACCGGAAGTGCATGCGGAACCCGTGGATACCGCGATTCCCTTCAGGTCAAGATTGAGTACAATGGATTCCCCTTCCGCGCCATCAAAGGTCACGTTCAGTATGTTTGGAAGGCGCCTGGTAGGATGTCCATTACGCTTAACGGGACCCACACGCTCGCGTATTCCCTTCCAGAGCCCGTCTCGGAGCCGGGATATTCTATTCCTCTCTTTCTCCATGGTGAGAAGGGCGATTTCCGCCGCCATCCCTAATCCGACGATTCCGGCGATGTTCTCCGTTCCTGCGCGACGGTTTCCTTCCTGGTGTCCGCCAATCACTCGAGGTAAGATCTTCGTTCCCCTTCGGATATACAAGGCTCCGACTCCCTTTGGCCCATAGAGCTTGTGGGCCGATAGGGTAAGGAGATTCACCCCTAAGGTTCCAACATCAATGGGGACCTTGCCCACGGATTGGATCGCATCGGTATGGAGGGGAATATCCCTTTCCATAGCGAGTTTGGCGATCTCCTCGAGAGGTTCAATGGTTCCAACCTCGTGGTTGGCATGCATGACGCTAATTAGGACGGTCCTGTCCGTGATGGCTTTCTTTACATCATCGGGATCCAACAGACCGTGATGATCCACCGGGAGAAAGGATACCTCGAAGCCCCTCGTTTCCAGATAGTGACAGGGAGCCAGAACGGCCGGGTGTTCTACTGCCGATGTGATGATATGTCCACCCTCCCTCCTCGCTAATGCGGCTCCCTTGATGGCCAGATTGTCGGCCTCGGTTCCCCCGCTGGTGAAGACGATTTCGGAGGGTTGGGCGCCAATTAATCGAGCTACCTTTTCCCTGGAATCTTCCAGGCCCTTTTTCGCCTTTTGCCCAAAGGCATGGATGCTAGAGGCGTTCCCAAAGATATCCGTGAAGTAGGGGTGCATCGCCTCCAGTACTTCCGTTCGAATGGGAGTAGTAGCACTATGGTCTAGATAGATGGGTTTCACCGTCTCTCATAATTATATCAGAGTGATCACCCCTGGGGAAGGCTAGAAGCGAACCTCCATAGCACTGTAAGGGCAGACGGTTACGCACATCTCGCAGCCGATGCACTTATCGGTATCAAAGCTCACCATCATGGTATCCCGTTCCACCGAGAGGGCATCGGTGGGGCAGAGAGACGTGCAAGCTGTGCAGTGGGTGCAAAGGCCTTCCAGCCACTTCACATCCTTGGAAAGCAACTGGGTCTCCACCCCCAGTTCGGCCAGATAGTCCATTCCTCCCTTGAGTTGTTTCTTCTTGCCGGTCAGTTCAAGGACTAACATGCCCTCCTCCTTAGGCGTGATGTGCCCCCGAAGGATATTGACCATGAGATCGTATTCCTTGATCAGTTTGTAGGTGACTGGTTGATCAGTCAGCTCAGGTGGGAACCTGAGAACAACCTTTGTCGTTGTCATGAAAAACTCCTCCCTTTTCAGGAGTCCGGGTAATCTCGGGCCAGAGTTCCCTCGTTGGGTAGCCCAAGAACCCGGACTCCGCTCCGATGTTATACTGCTTTCTTGAATCTTATGGGTTTTTCCTGTAGCCCTTTGAAGACAATCCCAGAATCCGATGAGGGAAGCTTCTGAACACATTCGGTCAAAAGAAAATCACCTTTCCGGATCCAATCCTTCAGAATGCCAGCAATCTCCCTCGCCATGGCATAGCTGGAAAGGCCCGCCGTGGGGACTTTCTTCCCATCGAGGGAGATTTCCCCCGTTTTCAACTGGGCATAGCTCAGCTCTGCCAGGCTTCCCGACTCTCGCTGGGGATACGTTTCGCTGTAATCCACCACCTGGGCCACGATATCCTCATCCCGGACGGCTGCTTGGACGACAGTCTCCTCGTCCAGAATAGGAATGGGGACGCCAATCCCCACCGTGAGAGTTACTCCGTAGCCCTTGAAGGATGTCCCCCGAAGCCACTTAGGATCCATCTGCTTCAGATCACCAATCACCGCGATAGTTCCGGCAGGCACCTTTGGAACACCGAGATCCGTCCTCGGGATACACGGGCTATGCTGTGTGCCCTGCCAGGCAACGAACCCCGTGCCTCCACCGAGAAATATTTTCGTACCGACCCCTATCGTTCGGTAAAAGGGATCACAGAGCAGAGGGCTGAGCTGGCCTGCACTGCAGTAGTTAGCGTTTCCCAGCCGGGGCTGGAGAACGCCCATGTAGGTGTAAAGGGGGCGATCCGACACATTAACGGCAATGTTATAGTTCTGGTAGCAGTTTCTGGGGTTGAAAAGGACCGCTTCATTCATATCATCGAGGGTGATGCGCGTCTCGATTTTCTTCCTCGGATAGCAGTCAGTTCCGTATGCCGTTCCGGTCAGGCGCACCTCTTTACCAGCCACCAGTTCCTCAATGACATGGCCACCTCCATAGGCAAATGTACCGGGGAAGACCGCATTCCTGGGATCATCGTCAGGAACGGCTGTGGCCCCTAGCAAAATATCCACGGCCGCAAAACCAGTGTAAACCGGTACGTCGTTCAGGTAAGACTTGCCACCTCCAAGCTTGATCCTGGGCTTTGCGTGGCCCACATTGAAGTAGGCGGCGGACGAGCACATCGGACCAAAGGTTCCGGTGGTAACCACATCCACCTCTTCGGCAGCCCGCTTGGCCCCTTTTTTGTCCACAAAACCGATGATCTCCTCAGCGGTAAGTACTACCGCTTTCCCCTTCTTTATCTTCTCATTGATTTCTTGGATGGTTTTCATTTATCTCCTCCTGAAAGGCAAGGCACCACATCCGCAGGGTACCTTGGTTATGAAATTGATCAATCCGACACATGTTCAAACGATCCCTTGATGTCCCCCAGTGGGGGATAGCCATGATCCATACCATAACCATCACCTGCCTTTCATGGAGTGGTTTTTTGTTCGCCAGTCGAAAGGATGCATGTCTTTTTGGGCTTCCAATTCGGCCGGCATGGAACGGTTGATAGATAGAGTCAAAGAAACTTAATTTACCTTCTCTTTCCGGGAAAATTCAAGTAACGCTCTATGGTAGTTATGGGAGGCGGGGGGACTTGCTGAGGGAATCAGGGAATTATCGGTGGGCAGCAGGAGGTGAACCGTGGTCACCTGAAATCCGTCTTACCTCCCCAGCTCCCATCGCTCAAGAGCGGAACCGGCATTTCAATGTCGACCCGCATATCGCTCGGGTCCTGCATGTCCATCTCCATTTCGTCACCACCCTTCGATGCAAAATACGTTCTATATACTACAGTGTGGTACGGATTGTCAAGGGATTTTTTTCGAAAATCTTCAAATTTCTTGATTTCCTCAACTCTCACGGGAAGATAAAGCGGATTCCAAGATTCCTTCTGTTACCCCTTGATACGTTATGTTCCTTTCGAAGGAAAATCAGGAAGCTGCCGCTCGTTTTCCCCGTAAGGACTCCCTCTTGCGCAGGAGAAGCCGGATGGGACTGCTTTTGAAACCCAGAAATTGCCGAATTTGATTGACTAAATATCTCTGATAGGTGACGTGTACTCGATGAGGGTAATTGGCAAAGAGCACGAATGTCGGAGGTCTGACGGAGGCCTGAGTTCCATAGTAGATCTTCACCCTGCCTCTCCCATAACGGGGTAAGGGTACTTTCTTTGTGGATTCCCCGATGAGGTTATTGAGATGGGAGGTTGAAACCCTCTTTCCATATTCCGCAGCTACCTGATCCACCAATTTGATGGTAGCGATTACCCGTTTTCCCGTGAGACAGGACGTAAAGAGGATAGGGGCGTAAGGGAGGAATTTCAATTCCTCCCGAATCTGGAGGGTGTATTCCTTAGCGGTGTTGCTGTCCTTCTCTATAAGGTCCCACTTATTTACAACGATAACGCATCCCTTGGCTTTTTCGTGGATGAATCCGGCTATTTTCGCATCCTGTTCCGTGACCCCCTCTCGAGGATCAATGAGAAGCAGTGCCACATCGCAGCGATGGATGCTTTTTAGGGCTTCGACGATGCTATATTTCTCCAAACGAAGGCTAATCTTCTTTTTCCTCCTGATCCCCGCCGTATCGATGAGGAGGTATCTTTTTCCTCCGATCTCCATACTGGTGTCGATGGCGTCTCTGGTAGTTCCGGGGTTTGGGTTGACGATTATCCGATCGTAGCCCAGGATTCGGTTGATGAAGGAGGATTTCCCCACGTTGGGTCTCCCCACTACCGCGATCCTGGTGATCTCTTCTTCAACGTCCTCTGCGTCAGAAGGGGGGAGATCCTTTAATACCTCCTCCATGAGGTCGTCCACGCCATAGTTATGCAGGGCGGAGATGGAAAAGATCGTTTCCGCTCCTATCCCATGGAATTCAAAGGCCTTTTCCTCATGCTTCGGCCCGTCTATCTTGTTGACCACGTAGAGGAGAGGTTTGGCTTCCCTCCTCAATACGGATGCAATCTCCTTATCCGATGGAGTCAGTCCATCCTTTCCGTCCATGAGGAAGAGGATTACATCGGCTTCCTCGATGGCCAGCTGGCACTGTTCCCTCATCTGCACGAAGATCTTCTCGCGGGATATGGGCTCGAACCCGCCGGTATCAATGAGGGAGAAGGATTTGTCCCCCAATTCGATATCGGCGTAATTCCTATCCCTGGTAACCCCGGGGTGGTCTTCCACGATAGCCTTCTTCCGCCCAACAATTCGATTAAAGAGGGTGGATTTCCCCACGTTGGGTCTTCCCACGATGGCCACAACGGGTTTCATAAGCCCTGCCCAACTTGGAAAGTCTAATAATTTCCAAAAGATAGCATATGCAACGCCAAAAATCAACACGATCTCCCTTTGGCGCTATCCAGCTCAAATGGCCGGAGGATTATTCCTATTGATGTAACGCGGAAAAGGGTGGCAGGTAGGGGATCGATAGCGGGATAGATTCTTGCAGGTTATTGAGTCATGAGGGGGAATTTCTTCGAGTGTATTGTGGTCGCCACAATTTCGTAGTGGACGAATAACTTTCCGCCTGTGTAGACATATGTTAGTTTTGAAGGCCACCCTTCGGAGAAGACATGCTGGATTTTCACCTTGCCCGTTTCCCTCTGCTTAATGGTTACTATTCCCCATCGCTTGGTAAAAATCCCATCAATGATTTCCTGGCGCCAAGTCCGCAGTTGGTCCGGGAAGAGCTCCATCTCCATGATCAATACGATGTTACCATATCTTGTTTTGCCGGGCTTCTTGGAGATGATCACATCCTTCTCGTTCTGGATTTCAATGGCCTCGGTTTCACTGGATATGGCCGGCAACTCGGAGAGGATGATGGGCGGGAATCCCTCGATCTCAAGTTC
>CAYFXL010000162.1:0-6526 GCA_964346945.1 uncultured Syntrophobacterales bacterium | reverse complement strand
CTTCATCCTGCACTCCTCTTACCCTCACGAAATCCTCCATAACTGGTGGGGAAACGGTGTCTTCCAGGATTACACGAAGGGAAATTGGGCAGAGGGATTGACTGCCTATCTCTCTGATCACCTCATAAAGGAGGAGAGGGGCAGTGCGCTGGAGTACCGGCAGGCGACTCTCCAGAAGTACGCTGACTATGTTTTAAGCGGGCGTGATTTCCCCCTATCCGAATTCCGTTCCCGCCACAGCTCCCCATCTGAGGCAGTGGGGTACGGCAAATCCCTCATGTTCTTCCACATGCTTCGGATGCGGGTGGGAGATGAAGCCTTTGTGAGGGGGCTTCGACATTTCTATCGGGAAAATAGATTCCGGTTTGCTTCTTTCGACGATCTTCGTAAGGGCTTCGAAGGCGCCTCCGGAGAGGACTTGAGCAACGAGTTCAACCAGTGGGTAACACAACCGGGTGCCCCCAAGGTAAAGGTCAGCAGGGCAAAAGTGGAACCAGAGGGAGACGGGTATGTTCTCACTGCCCTTGTTGAGCAGGTACAGTCCGGGGCCGCATATCTTTTACGAATTCCGGTCGCAGTGACCATGGAAGGACAAGATCGGGCCTATCAGACCGTTGTCGTTACGGGGAAAAAGCGCCTTGAACTGGAAGTTCGTGTGCCTGCCAGGCCCTTGAGGCTGGATGTAGACCCCGAGTTTGACCTTTTCCGCAGGCTCGACCGAGAAGAGATTCCCCCCGCTCTGACGGGGGCCTTCGGGGCAAAGAAAATGTTGATCGTTCTGCCAGCCGCTGCCACCGAAACCCTCCTTCAGGGCTACCGGGAGCTCTCCGAATCTCTGAGGCAGTCCGGACCCGATGAGGTGGAGGTGAAGCTCGATACAGAGGTCGAGAGGCTCCCTCCGGACCGTGCAGTTGCCATTTTGGGATGGGAGAATCTCTTCCAGAGAGAGATAGTCTCCGCACTATCCGGACATGACGTGATCATCGACGGAAGAGGCGTACGGATCGGTCGCTCAGAAATCCAGCGGGAAAATCACTCGGTTGTGCTTACCGCATGGCACCCGGAAAATGAGGACTTATCCCTGACATGGATTGCCTCCGACCTGCCCGAAGCCCTTCCCGGCCTCGGACGCAAACTTCCCCATTACCACAAGTACAGCTACCTTGGGTTCGAAGGAAAGGAACCCGCTAACGTAACCAAAGGACGATGGCCGGTGCTCCATTCGCCCATGACGGTCTTGGTCCCCCTCAAGGACGGTACGATTCCCAGGATCGAGATGGGAAAACTCGCACCCAGGAAGCCTCTGGCAATCCTTCCACCGGTTTTCTCCAAAGAGCGCATGATGGATACGATACGCTTTCTCTCAAGCGCCGAGCTCGAGGGAAGGGGATTCGGCACGGAGGGCCTTGACGAGACCGCGGAATATATCGCGATGAAATTTCGAGAGGCTGGCCTCGAGCCGGCCGGGGATCTGGAAGGAACCTATTTCCAGACGTGGAAAGGTTGGAATCGCGACCCTGAGCGCAAAGTGATCATGAGAAATGTTATAGGGGTTATCCCTGGGGAAAAGGCTGAGCTCGAGCCACAGAGCGTCGTAGTGGGCGCCCATTACGACCATTTAGGGCTGGGCTGGCCAGATGTGAGGGGAGACCATAGGGGAAAAATCCATCCCGGTGCGGATGATAATGCGAGCGGTGTGGCGGTGCTCATAGAGCTTGCACGGGTGTTTGGCAAAAGCCTGAGGCCCAAACGCAGTGTGGTATTTGTGGCTTTCACCGGAGAGGAAGCCGGAAGAGAGGGGTCGAAACATTATGTGACCAATCAAAAACGGTATCCTTCAGAGCTATGCATCGGGATGGTCAATATGGATACGGTAGGACGGTTGGGGAAGAACAAACTCTTGGTATTGGGAGCCAGTTCAGCCAAGGAGTGGATACATATCTTGAGAGGAGCGCATTTTGTTACCGGAGTAGATGTCGAGGCTGTGACCCAAGAACTCGATTCGAGCGACCAGAAGAGCTTCCATGAGGCAGGGATTCCCGCAGTGCAGCTTTTCTCCGGACCTCACGGAGACTACCACCGCCCCACCGACACCGTGGATAAGATAGACGCTGAGGGGCTTTTGAAAGTGGCATCCGTGGCTAAGGAGGTCGTTGAATACCTCGCTGGCCGTGAAGAGCCCATGACGACGACAGTAAGACCCAGTAATATCGTTGAGACAACCCCGAAGGGAGAGCGGAAGGTTGGCCTCGGCACGATTCCTGACTTTACCTTCAGCGGAGATGGATACCGGCTTTCCGGCGTTGTGCCGGGTTCGCCGGCAGAGTTGGCCGGCCTCAAGTCAGGAGATGTGATTGTCGGGATAGGTTCCGATGCGGTCCACAACCTGAAGGCCCTATCGGACATCCTCAAGTCATTAAACCCCGGTGACAAGGTCACCATAACCTTCCTGCGAGAAGGAAAGGAAACGACCGTGGAGGCTGAGGTTGTGGCGAAGTAATATCGCGGTGAAAGGAGACCGGCACCCTCTTTTGTTTGTCGAACGAAACACTGCCGCCCGCGCCCTATTGGGAGTGGAGAAATCCGGGATGGGTTTTTCATAGGTGGGAAGAGGCTAGTACCCGATTCTTTTAGGCCTCTTAATCAGACTTCTCAAGAGATATCCAACAACGAGCCCAGCAATAAGGGCTACAATGCCAGCAACATAGATTTCCTTGAGCCTTTTCAGGGTATTCTCCTTGGTAATTACCTCAAGGCGAGTCTGCTGTTGAATGATTTGGTTCCTCAGGCTATCAACTTCCTTTCTCAGGGATGAGTTCTCCTGCTGGAGCCTTTCCGGGACCGT
The DNA here is from genome assembly GCA_964346945.1 of uncultured Syntrophobacterales bacterium. Classification (GTDB taxonomy): domain Bacteria; phylum Desulfobacterota; class BSN033; order WVXP01. The sequence goes on along the minus strand of CAYFXL010000162.1, from coordinate 3,681 downwards.
TTTACTCTCCTCAAGTTGGGCTTTCAATTGTTCAATGATAAGGGATTTGGGCACATCCTTAACCAGATATCTTTTGATGACCCATCCCGTTCTGCCGTCCTCAAGGTTCACCTGCGCCCAATTACCCTCCGTTTCGAGGACTTCAACTTTCGTGTCCGACGGAAGAAGTCCCACGGGGGGTTGTCCTGTGTCCGGGCCTTTGCGGAGCGATAGGTGGAGGCGGTCGGTCACGTACATGGTTTCAGCAAGGACGTTTCCTTGGGCCCAGAGCAGACAAACGGCGATGAGACATAGATACAATTTCATGGTCTTCGTCATGGGAGTTCTCCTTCCCCAAAAAAAGAGACAGTGTTGAATTTGTCCAGGAACTCCAAACTTGAAAGATCACACCAAACCCAGCTAGGCTCATATAAACAGCGGATTTGCCTGCATTTTAGCAAGCCAGATCTAAAAGTCAACTAAAATCTCATACGGCAACAGTACCCGATGGTTTATCTTATCAAGGGGTATTGAAGAATAGGAAGACACTGAGAAAGGGGACAAAGCAACACTAAAATGAGGGAACTACTCCATTACCCGGTTATCACTCGATGGCAGCGCCCGAGAGCATAGTCTATCAAACTCTCAAGGATTTCATCAGATAATAAATACTGAGATTATCGATCCCCTTGCTTTTCATGAAATCCCTTATCTCATTCTCGCCAATCCTGGACTGACGCGCATATCTCTGGTGATCCCCGGGATACGACTTATTGAGCCATGCGGGGAAGCTGGTATTCAACCGATCCATTTCTACTGATTTCGATTTCAAACACCTTTAACCGGATTGGTCGAGCGCTTTCTCCCCTGTGCTCGTTTGTTTCTCAGCGCAGTCTCCTTGAGAAACCGCGTAAGTCGTTGAAGGCACTGATGGGAAATGGTTTCAAAACTGATCCCACTATCATACTTTCGATTCGAGGACGGGTTCGACCAGACCACCTTTCCCCTTGGTTTTATGACTTCATATTGTAAGAGCATGATGAGATTTAACCTTTCACCAACGGCCATGGGACCGTTAGTGTGGACTCTCATCCCGCCCATGCTCAGGTCGACAGTTCGAAAGATGGCCTTTGCCATGTCCCATCGGTAAGCTAGGGGGTGAGCCAGCTCGAAGCGCGGATGTTTTCTTCTTTCCCTTGCCAATAATATTGTTCCAATCTCTTGCATGGATTTTTCCACCCAAATCCGATATGAAGGTTTCGAGGGATATCCCTCCCCTGCCCCGGGAATTTCGTACGTCAGCCGCTTGCGGATATTTTCCCCTTCGGTGATAAATCATATTACCACAAGGCTATACAAATCCAAAGTCTCGTCTCTGGTCATTTTCGTAAATCGTGTTTATTGCTTTTTACTCGTTTTCATTTGATTTTCCAGAATTGGGTTGTAAAATTTTGAAGAACCCACCGAATCATAGATTTTCTTTGAATATCTCTTTTTTTCTTCATATTCAAGGGATTCCCCACGAGATGAATTTGAACGTGGGATCATTTAGACTGGAAGGAGTAAAGCCAACCCACGAATCAACGTTTCTAACTCCTTCAATTTCCGCAGATCCACATGAATGCAAGATTTCTGGCGCACATGGATAATTTTGGCTCGCCCCCCGGTGATCGATAACATCTCAAATTATGGTATCCATGGAGAAACTGAATGTCCTGTGTGAGGGGCGCCGTGTTCAGCGTCCGCTCGATGCAGTATTGGGCAGTCCATCACTGGTTGATGGCCGAGAACAGCGCCTCCCTCTGTGCCAGGAGGTTAGCAGCCGCCCCGAGTGCAACCTCATGCTGGTTCCTTTCCAGAGCTTCCACAACGCCGACTGCTACGGCCTCGGCGGACATGACGTACTCACCATCCTCCGCCCTGTTGCGTCTTCCCGCCAAATCGGTGGCGACCATGGGAGGGGCAACCTCAAAGACCCGCACGGAGGTATTGCGGAGTTGATGCCGCAGGGAGAGGCTCCAGGAGTGAATGGCTGCTTTCGTTGCACAGTACACAGGCACGACCGCTAGCGGTGTGTACGCCAGGCCCGAGGAGATGTTCACGATCGCGGCTTCCTTCTTCCGCCTGAGATGTGGAAGCAATTGCGCGCTCAGATGGATCGGAGCTATCAGATTTGTATTAACCTCCTCATCGGCCTCACCAAGATCTCTCGATCCCTTCAGAAAGTTGACTTGTCGTTGAATGCCAGCGTTATTGACCAAAACATTAAGTTGCCTGAACTCAGACAGCACCCAGTTCACCAAAGCCTGCCGGGAACGTGCATGAGAAACGTCGCAGACGCGGGAGTGTATTCCCGGCACACGAGCCTGAGCTGCTCGTAGCTGATTCCGTCGGCGCCCACATATGATCACCTGATTTCCACGTCGTGCCAGCGCTTCGGTCAATGCCAGCCCGATGCCGCTTCCGCCACCCGTGATGAGCACTGTGTTTCCAGAGATCCTCATGACTTCATCCTTTCTTTTCGGTCTCTATGGTAGGGATACCGGTTACCCAGCACCCCCCGTGCAGACCCCGGCATGCAGTTTTCCCGCACCGGGTTCCTCGGCCGTACTCGCTTCCGCGTTGCAAAGCTCCAGCCTCAAGCAAACACCCGCCTTCTCTTGATCTCGGTGATGCGGGGCCTGACTATGGGGACAAGCTTTAAAACCCAGTTGAACTTCTCCCAGGTGTAACTCCACCGTCAGTTCCTGTCAGTGTTCCATGGCACCGATAACAAACCCTAATGGCACAAGTCATAAGTATTGTTCCATTGATGAACCCTTGTCTGGCCTGCTCCCATAACTTGTATCACTTTTTACGTTGGAGTTCTATTATTTTCTCCCCTCATCTGAAGCGACGTGATCCAAGGGATGATCTGTGGCACGGGCGGTGGTTGCATTGTCTCGGGGGGAGGAGGCCGATGGTGCAATATAAGAAAGCGATACGTCTTAATCATATTCCACCGAATATGTACTTATTTAGTTTAGGATTGGCCTGCGCTGGACGGGACAATACGGGGCGGCAAGAACATGGTGTGAAGAAGCGATTCGCCAGGAGCCAAATTCTCTGCTTGCCCACCTGTCTATGACTGCGGTTCACAGTTTTCCAGGACGAGATGAGGAAGCTCGGATTGAAGTCGCTGAAATCCTTAGGATAAATCCCAAGTCTTCTCTCGATAAATTGGCAAAGAGTTTCACATACAAGGAAAAAGGGAATTGTGAGCGGTTTTTGGGCGCCTTGCGCAAGACAGGGCTCAGGTGACCAGCTTGGGCTTTCACCAAATGGCCATAGCAGCCGTTTCAAAATGCAATAGTACTTCTCCTATGAGGCCGCCTTGTGTCAAGCTCCTTTTCCATTTTACACCTTGGTTGCTCCTTCACTCGCCAATCGAGCTAGTGACTTCCTGTCACGTGAGGCCTCTATTTGCCTCGACCGAACTTCTATCCATGCTGGCTTCTTTTACCAGACACCCGATGCTGTATTCGCCCAAGGGCGATTCCGGAAGCGCCGGGGAACCCGCAGGGGGAAAGATCCTGACTGTATCTTCGAAATTCCCCTTCCTCCAAAAAATCCAAGATTTCTAACACATATCGATAATTTTGGCTCGCCCCTCGACGATCGATAACATTTTGAATTAACCAAAAAGGCAGTGCCATTGCTGAC
>CAYFXL010000161.1:0-6557 GCA_964346945.1 uncultured Syntrophobacterales bacterium | reverse complement strand
ACTCCGGAAACTCCAAATAATTTTACCTTGCATTTTTGCATGAAGATAATATAATGGCATTCTCAAGGGACTGCCTGCACAAATAATTCATTACAGCCCCTATTGAAAAAGCGATGCGAATCCTGGTAGTAGAAGACGAAAAGAAGGTTGCCAGTTTTATCAAGAAGGGCCTTGAGGAAGAACACTACGCCGTCGATATCGCTTATGACGGTGAAGAGGGCCTCGCTTTGGCTCAGATCAACGAGTACGATCTGATCCTCTTGGATATTATGCTTCCCAAATTAGATGGCATGGAGGTCTTGAGGCGAATCCGCGGCAACGGATCCCGTGTGCCTATTCTAATCCTAACCGCAAAGGATTCCGTGGAAGATATCGTCACGGGATTGGACACTGGGTCAGATGATTACCTGACCAAACCATTTTCCTTTGCGGAACTGGTGGCGAGGGTAAGGGCCCTACTTAGGAGAAAGACAAAGGAAAAGACGGATATCCTCACGGTCGGGGATCTGAGCCTATCGACATCCACCCATCGGGTGAAAAGGGGGACGAGGAAAATCGAATTGACCCCGAAGGAGTATGCCCTTTTGGAGTATTTCATGAGAAATCCCAATCGCATATTGACGAGGACCCTCATCACCGAACACGTTTGGGATTATCATTTTGATCCCGAGACTAATGTGATCGACGTCTACGTAAACTATCTTCGCAAGAAAATCGACCAGGGATTCGAAAAGAAGCTGATTCACACCATTAGGGGTTCCGGCTACATGATGAAGGATGAACCATGATTTTTGGGAATATCCGGTTTAAACTGACCCTCTGGTATATAATCATACTGGGAATTGTGCTGACTTCCTTTAGTACATTTCTCTACCTCACCCTCGCGAGGAGTCTTTATAGAGGTATCGATACTAAGATCCGATCCATTGCGGAAGTGATCGCCTCTTCCTCCACCAACCCCTATTCCCAATACAGTTTTGGTAATCTTGATCGGATGTTAAAGGAATCCTTCGGCGTGAAACCGCTGACGAAATTCATCCAGGTTTTGGATGAGTCTGGGAGGGTCGGCAGGAAATCGGATAATCTGCGACAATTTCAACTACCCATCTCAATCCGTGCCCTCAAAAACGCATCTCAGGGAAAGCTCACCTTCGAAACGACAAAGGCCATGGATGAATATCCCCTCAGGATGGTCACCGTGCCCGTCATTAGGCACCGGCATATCATCAATATCGTGCAGGTAGCGACATCTTTGGAAGAGGTAGAGGAGGTCCTTAAGACGTTATTGCTCATCTTGTGGATCACCGTTCCCTCGGTGCTGGTTGTTGCCAGTTTGGGGGGGCTATTCTTGGCAAACAAGGCTTTAAGACCCGTCGATGAAATCACGAAAACAGCCCGGATGATCACTTCAAAGAGCTTCAATCAAAGGATCAAACTGAGGAAGACCCGAGATGAAATTGGACGATTGGCCGAAACCTTCAATGATATGATATCCAGGTTGGGCCGATCTTTTAGACAGATCCGGCAGTTTACCGCCGATGCCTCCCATGAATTGAGGACTCCCTTGACCATCCTCAAGGGAGAAATAGAAGTGGGTCTGAGGAAAAGGAGGCGTCCAGAGGAATACAAGGAGATATTGACCAGTAACTTGGAAGAGGTCAACCACATGGCCCAAATCGTCGATGATCTGCTTTTCCTCTCCAAGGCAGATATGGGGGAGGCCCATCTCGAGAAGCACCGGGTTAACCTAGCGAAACTCATTTCCGAAGTCCAGGCTCAGGCGCAAACCATCGCCATGACCAAGGATATCACGATCCACATAAGCAACGATGTGGATGGGGTGATGATAGGGGATCGGCTCAAGTTGAGGCAACTGCTCCTGAATTTGGTGGATAACGGGATTAAATACACCCCCGAAGGCGGTGAGGTGAGAATCTCACTTGAGAAAGATGATGGCCGATTCAAACTCCGGGTAATTGATGATGGAATCGGGATCGCTCCCGAGGATCAAGCTCATATCTTTGACCGTTTCTTCAGGGTAGACAAGGTCAGGTCGAGGGATGCCGGGGGAAGCGGCTTGGGCCTAAGCATATGTAAGTGGATTGTGGAGGCCCACGGCGGCGAAATTACCGTTGAAAGCGACCTCGGCACGGGGAGCATATTTACGGTTACTCTTCCGCTAGCCCCTCCGGATGGGGGAATCACCGCACGTGAAACCAGCTCGCCCAGGAAATAGCCTTCACAAGATTAGAGGATTTTAATTTCGTCTTAATCCCTTTTTAATCTTCCCTCCATATAATTCTTTATTAGCGCATCAATGGTAAACCATGAAGGAGGGAAGAGATGTTCTTTAAACTGATCTTGGAGGGGGGACATCTGGGAGCGGGCAAGAGTTATGATATCGTGAGGTATTTGAAGGGGAGGGATATTCTAGCTGTCCTCACCTGGGCATTTAGTATTCCCAGAGCAAAGAAAAAGGAGAGCGGCAAGGGCGTTAAATTGATCAAGGAAATCAGCAAGAGCGAGTATCTGTTGGGTAAGTTGAGAGAGAATAGTGATCCTTACCTCAATCCCCCCAACCGGCGTCTCCATAACAGTCGAAACCATAACGAACACGGAGAAAGGAGATGATAAAGGGTTTCATAGGTTTTCGGAGGAGATGGTTCTCCGTCCTCATGGCCATTGGCCTTGCGATGGCTTTATTCGGCATCCATAAAGAGGTCAGATCTCTTGAGCTGTTCAAAGGGAAAAAAGAGAAGGGCAGGATTGAGGCGGAACGCCCCAGTTCCTTTACCGATTTGGCAAAGAAGATGAAGCCCTCGGTGATCAATATCAGATCCACGCAAATAGTCAAACATCCGGGAGGCGGCTTCCGGGGTCCCTTTGGCCCAAAAAGTCCCTTTCGGGATTTTTTTGGGGATGAATTCTTCGAGCGTTTCTTCGGCGAAACCCCTCCGAGGGAATTTCCTCAGAGCAGCCTTGGCTCGGGATTCATCATAGATGAACAAGGATATATCTTGACCAACAACCACGTCATCGAAAAGGCAGACAAGATCAAAGTCCGACTATCCGACGAGCAAGAGTTCGATGCCGAAGTTGTGGGGCGAGATCCAAAGACCGATATTGCCCTCATAAAAATCGAACCGACCAAACCCTTCAACGCAGTGACGATGGGCGATTCCGACGAACTACAAGTAGGAGAGTGGCTCATAGCCATCGGGAATCCCTTCGGCCTCGAACATACGGTTACTGCCGGGATCGTCAGTGCGAAGGGTCGAGTGCTTGGTTCAGGACCCTACGATGACTTTATTCAAACGGATGCCTCCATCAACCCCGGAAATAGCGGCGGCCCCCTGATTAATATGAGGGGAGAAGTTGTTGGCATTAATACCGCCATTATCGCAGGGGGGACCGGAATCGGGTTTGCCATCCCCATCAATATGGTCAAAGAGATTCTCCCCCAATTGAGGGAAAAGGGGGAGGTTACGAGGGGATGGTTGGGGGTTATGATTCAGAACGTGACGCCGGAACTCGCGAAACAATTCGGCCTGGAGAAATCGGAGGGGGCGTTGGTGGCCCAGGTAATGGAAGATAGCCCGGCGGAAAAAGCCGGGATAGAACGCGAGGATATTATCATCGAATTCGACGACAAAAAAATCCACAAAATGAGCGAACTCCCAAAGATCGTAGCAAATACTCCAGTTGGGAAGCAGGTTGAGGTAAAAGTCATCAGACAGGGGAAGAAGAAAAAACTGAAGATTGAGGTGGGGGAGCTGAAGGAGAAAAAAGTCGCAAAGGCGGGGGAATTCACAATCGAAAAAGATCTCGGACTCACCGTCCAAGACCTTACCCCTGAGATCGCGAAACACCTGGGAATATCCGAAAAAGCTGGGGTCTTAGTGTCACAGGTGAAGGTGGGCAGCCCAGCCCATGAAGCGGGTATTCGAACAGGTGATATCATAAGGGAGATCGATCGTCAGCCCATTGAGGATTTGAAGGGATATAGAGGGCAAATGGACAAATTGAAGGGCAAAAAAGAGATCCTCATGTTGGTCCAAAGGGAGGAAAACACCTTTTTCCTCGTGCTGGAGAGGGGTTAATGGACGTTTGGGACGTATGACGTACCAAGACATCTGGACGAAATCCGATCACTGGTTGAATTTAGTCGTATCTACCACGGTATCGAATCCCACCAAACAGCACTCTCCATCCATCCAACTCCCGCGTGGATTCTTCTCAAAAAATCGATCCATTCAGGTTCACAGATACTCCTTGAATAGCTCTGGGCGAAGAGGTATGCAAAAAGGTCACAATTGATCGATTTCCATTCACTCTTTTCACCTCGTTTGGGACCTCTCGACCCTTCCAGAATTTCGCGTTTCTCAAATTTGACTATGATTTCACTGCCTTTTCGAGGGTACAGGTCCTTGACGAAATTTGGCATCTATTTTGCAATTTTTAGCACCTAACTTTAAAGGGATTCATTTCCCAAATTTTCTTGACAAATTTTGTCCTTCCCTCTATCTTTTATTTTTGGGTATCATGGCACCTTTTGGCTATGCGAGGCCAAAACCCAAAGAGAACCTCTTATTGCAAGGTTAAATCATGAGCGATAACGCAGCCCAGATTGCCCTTAAGGGAAATTTGATCAGCTCAGAGCAGTATCAAAAGGCGGTAGAAGAACAGAAGGTCAAGGGGGGCAGTCTGGGGGCAAGCCTCATTCGAATGGGATTAGTCAAGGAGAGCGACCTCCTCACCTGCCTCAGTAGATATTATAAAGTCCCATCGGTCAAGATATCCAATATGACAATAGATAAGAAGATCATCGGTTTGGTCCCGTCCAGCATGGCGAAGAAACATCTCATCATCCCTATTAACCGAGTAGGGGCTAAGCTGACCTTGGCTATGGCGGATCCGAATAACTTCCTCGCCATCGACGAAATTAAGTTCATCACGAGTTTCAATGTAGAACCCGTAGTAGCCTCGGATCACGATATCATCGATGCTATCAAGAAATACTATGGCGGCGGCGGCGGTCTCGAGGGGAAGGGCTCAGTTTCAATTGATGCCAGAGATTACAGCCTTGGTGATGATGAGCTAGACACCCGTGAGGAATTTGATGATGCGGATCTGATCGACGTCGGCGATTTCGACGCCCTCGTCACGGGAGCGGTGGATAAGGTGGAGGTGGTGGAGGGAAGCGATGAAGGCGACATGAAACCCGAAGATATCGATGCCCCGGTCATTAAACTCGTGAACGGGATTTTGATCAACGCCATTAAGGTCGGGGCGAGCGATATCCATTTCGAACCGTATGAGAGAACATTCCGGGTTCGATTCCGCGTGGACGGCGTCATGAGGAAGGCATTGGGATTGCCCGTTCAGATAAAGAATTCTACTGTTTCCCGATTAAAGATCATGTCCAAGCTGGATATTGCGGAAAAGAGGCTTCCCCAAGACGGTCGTATTAAGTTGAGATTGGGAAGGCGGGAAATGGATTTCAGGGTTTCCGTTCTGCCCACTCTCTTCGGGGAAAAAGTGGTTCTTCGTCTTCTCGATAAATCGGCGCTCCAGTTGGATATGACGAAATTGGGCTTTGACGTTGAGGCCCTTGAACAATTCAAAGAGGCCGTCCATAAACCCGTGGGCATGGTGTTGGTAACTGGACCGACGGGAAGTGGGAAAACGACCACCCTTTACTCCGCACTCTCGGAATTGAATAAGGAGACCGACAATATCATCACTGCTGAAGATCCCATTGAGTTCAACTTTATGGGGATTAATCAAGTTCAAATGCACGAGGAAATTGGCCTTACCTTCGCCTCGGCGTTACGCTCTTTCCTTCGACAAGACCCCGATATCATTATGGTGGGGGAGATTCGAGACTTCGAAACGGCCCAGATCGCCATCCAAGCGGCCCTTACCGGACATCTCGTGATGAGCACCGTCCACACCAACGACGCCCCTGGAACGGTCACCAGGCTCATCGATATGGGGGTTGAACCTTTCCTCATCAGCTCATCCGTCCTGCTCGTCCTGGCCCAAAGGCTGGCGAGGAAAATTTGCACCGAATGCAGGGACCCCATCCAAGTGAATCCAAAGCTGCTCATGGGACTGGGTGTCCCTCAAGAAGAGATAAAAGGCTTCACCGTCTATAAGGGGAAGGGATGCTCCATATGCAGCAACACCGGTTATAAGGGGAGAATCGGCCTTTATGAGGTAATGCCCTTATGGGATGAATTGAAAGAAATGATCCTATCCAGGGCCTCTACCCTAGAGGTTAAAAAGGAAGCGATACGGTTGGGGATGAAAACGCTCAGGATGGCGGGAATTGCAAAAATCAAGGAGGGCATGACCACCATTGAGGAAATCTTGAGGACCACTATGAATGATCAGAAATGAGCACGAAGGCGTGATTCAAGACAAAGGGGATACCATGGCTGAACAACAGCAGTCACAACAACATCTGGATCTACAGAAATTATTGCAAATGATGATCGAAAAGAAGGCATCGGATTTACATATTACCACGGGAGCGCCACCTCAGTTTAGGATCG
>CAYFXL010000160.1:0-6579 GCA_964346945.1 uncultured Syntrophobacterales bacterium | reverse complement strand
AAACTCCAGGTCTTTTTTCCTTGACGGACTCCCACTTTTCTGTTAATTGGTAATATTGGGTTATGGGAGAGATTCCGCGGGCGGATCATTGCGCGGAGCGCCGAAGGTGAAACCCCGCAAAAATGGGGGAAACTCTCAGGCAAAAGGACCGTAACCCATTGAATCCTCTGGAGAGAGCCCTAAGGGGGGCCACCGAAGGGGAACGCCCAGAGCCTCTGGGCAGTGGGTAATCTCTCAGGTAAAAGGACAGGGGAGCTTTGGAATGATTCCGAAGCTCCCCTGTTTTTCTTGGGAAGTCTGTTGATCGGAATAGTCCTCGGATTTTAGGACGTGGTTTAAAGCCAGCGTTTCATTGGCCACTCTTGATGAGAGGTATGGGAGGCGGCATGAAGAATACCAGGCTCCATGATTGGCATGTAGCTCAGGGAGCCAAGATGGCGGACTTTGGTGGCTATGAGATGCCGTTGTGGTATGCGGCTGGTCCGAGAGAAGAACATTTGGCGGTGCTGACCAGAGTTGGGATCTTTGACACAAGCCACATGGCTGTTGTACTGCTTTCTGGTTCTGGGGCTTTCGATCTGCTCCAGTTCTGTTTCACCAAAGATTTGAGGAGGTGTATTGGAAAGGATAATACCCCTTTGTCCCCGGGAAAGTGCACGTATGGGGCCTTTCTCAATGATCGTGGTGAGGTGATTGATGATTCCATTGTTTGCCAAGTCGGACTAGACCTTTATATGGTTGTTGTCAATGCTGGCATGGGTGCCCCCGTTTCTCAACACCTCAGAGAGCACCGAAATGACCGTGCTGTCGAGATTACGGATTTGACGGATCAGTTGGGCAAGGTCGACGTTCAGGGGACTCGGGCTGCTCGGATTATGTGGAAGCTCCTGAAAAAGCCTGCGCAGGTCTTTGAGGGTATGAAGTATTTCAACGTTAAAGGGTATTTTGATCCCAAATCTCCACACGCCGATGCCGTGCGCTTGGCTGATGGTATTCCTATTATGCTGTCCCGCACGGGGTACACGGGCGAATTTGGATTTGAGATTTTCGTGACCTCTGATGGTAATGTCAAGCTGTGGGAGATGATCCTGGAGGCCGGCGAGGAGTTCGATATCCAACCGTGCGGGCTTGCTGCACGGGATTCCCTGAGAACTGGAGCTACTCTCCCGCTCTCCCATCAAGACATCGGCCCGTGGCCCTTCATCAACAACCCGTGGCCTTTCACTCTCCCCTATAATGCTGATCAGACGGGATTTACGAAGGACTTTGTTGGGAAGCGCGGGTTGGAAAGTGTCGCTTCGCCGGAGTACACGTACCCTTTTGTGGGCTATGATGTGCGTAAGGTTGAGGTTCACGATGAGCAGGCGGTGGTATTGGATGGTGATGGTCATCAGATCGGGGTTGTTCTGAGCTGCGTCTCTGAGATGGGAATTGGTCGGCATGAGGGGAGGGTTTACAGTATTGCGAGCCCTGATAAGCCCGATGGATTTGTACCCCGCGGTTTGAGTTGCGGCTTCGTCAAGGTAAAAACCCAACTGGTTCCAGGGGAGGAGGTTTTCCTGAGAGATGCTCGACGAGAGATCAAGGTTGAAATCGTGTCGGATATTCGCCCTGACCGCACTGCTCGCGCTCCGATTAGCACGATGTTGCGCTCATGAAAGGAGTTACATACTCTTTATTTCAGGAGGATTGGCTATGAAATCGATTGATGAGTTAATTCTGCCCGAGAATCATCGCTATGCTGATGACCATGAATGGGCCAGGGTTGAGGGGGACAAGGTGAGGGTTGGCATTGATGATTATGCGCAAGATCAGCTGCAGGCGATTGTGTATGTGGAGTTGCCTGAGGTGGGGGCTCAGTTTCAAAAGGGTGAGCCGTTTGGGGTAGTAGAGTCGGTCAAAGCAGTGGTGGATTGTTATATGCCCGTTGGCGGAGAAATTATCGCGGTAAACACCGCGCTGGTGGATTCCCCACAGCTCGTGAATGAGAGCCCGTATGAGGAGGGGTGGATGATAGATGTCAAGCCGACTGATCTTCGTGAGATGGATAGCCTTTACACGAGCGACTCAATCAAGGAACAAATTCTCAAGAGAATGGAGGAGGGTAAGTAGATGCGCTATTTACCTCACACGGATGATGATATTTCTGCTATGCTGAAGGTAGTGGGGATGAGGAGCCTCGAGGAGCTTTTCTCCACCATCCCGGAGGACTGTCGAAAAAGAGGGCCTCTCAAACTCCCCGACCCCTTGAGCGAATGGGAATTGAATCGGCATATGGCCTCGCTTGCTGCCACCATGGCCACGATGCCGGATTACAAGGTTTTCGTGGGGGCCGGCAGCTACGAGCATTTTGTCCCTTCATCGGTTTTGAATTTGCTCGGGCGTTCAGAGTTTGTCACGTCCTATACCCCGTATCAACCCGAGGTAAGCCAGGGGACCCTTCAAGGAATCTTTGAATATCAGACCTTGATCTGTCGCTTGCTGGGAATGGAAGTAGCCAATGCCTCCATGTATGATGGTGCATCCGCTTTGGCCGAGGCTCTCCTTATGGCAGCTCGCATTACCAAAAAAAAGAAAGTTGCCATCTCTCGCCTCATACATCCTCATTACAGGGAGGTTGTTAAGACCTATCTTTGGCCCACAGGTTACGAGATACTGGAGCTTCCCTATTCGGAGAGTGGAAAGACCGACCTTTCGGCTTTGGATGGAATAACCGAGCTTGCGGCCATCGCAATCCAATCTCCTAACTTTTTCGGCTGTATTGAGGATCTGGCTGCGCTCCACCAAAAGGCATCGGAACGCGAGGCGATGTCCATAGTGTCTTTTACAGAGGCCCTTGCCTACGGGCTCCTGAAAAACCCGGGGAGTTATGAAGCGGATATCGTCTGCGGCGAGGGACAGAGCTTGGGCATGCCACAGTCTTTCGGTGGGCCATCTCTCGGTATTTTTGCCAGCAGGATGAAGTACGTGCGCAGTATGCCTGGTCGTCTCGTGGGCAAGACCGTTGATATGGCTGGCAAGCGGGGATTTGTTTTGACGTTGGCAACGAGGGAGCAACATATTCGAAGGGAAAGGGCTACGTCAAACATATGTACGAACCAGGGCCTGTGTGCATTGGGGGCCGCCATGTACATGGCTTCCCTTGGCAAGAAGGGCCTACGAGAGCTGGCCAAGCTGAACTACGACAAGGCCCACTATCTCAAGCGGCTATTGAAGGAGGCTGGTTTCAAGATCGGGTTTGAGAGCCCCACGTTTAATGAATTCGTTGTCGAGTTTCCGGGTGATTTTGGAGACACGTACAAGAGATTGTTGGACCGGAAGATCATAGCTGGCCTCGCCCTTTCCCCTTATTATCCGGAGCTGGCCAACCACTACCTCATGGGTGTGACTGAAACCAAGTCGAAAGAGGATATAGATACCTTAGTGAAAGGAATTGGATCATGAAGGAGACAGCAGGGACGACTGGTTTGGTAATGAACGAGCCGCTCCTCTGGGAAAAAGGCGGGAAGGGGAGATGTGGATTTTCGATGCCCAGGCGGGATGTTGAACCCTCTCCCATTGATGAGGGCCTTGTTGGTCCCGTTCCGGATTTTCCCGAGCTGAGCGAGGTGGATATCGTAAGACACTACACCCGGCTCTCCCAGTGGAACTACGGAGTGGACACGGGCATGTATCCCCTGGGTTCGTGTACCATGAAATACAATCCCAAGGTAAACGAGAAGTATGCGAGTCTTCCGGGATTTACCGGGGTTCACCCGCTTCTCCCTCCCTCCATGGTCCAGGGAGCGCTCAAGCTCATGTACGATTTGGAGCGTTTCCTCTCCGAAATCACGGGGATGGATGCAACGACCCTCCAACCGGCAGCCGGTGCCCAAGGGGAATTGACGGGTACTATGCTCATCTATGCCTTCCTGAGGGGCAAGGGGGAGCAGCGGTCGAAGTTCCTTATTCCCGATACGGCTCACGGCACGAACCCCGCAAGCGTTTCCCTGTGCGATTTCCATCCGATTCCGGTGAAATCCAATGAGGACGGGATCCTCTCTCCAGAGGCCGTAGCAGAGGTGATGGACGAGGATGTGGCTGGAATCCTGGTAACCAACCCCAATACCCTCGGTCTCTTTGAGGAGAATATCAGGGAGATTAGCGAAATCGTCCACGGGAAAGGGGGCCTCGTTTACTGCGACGGGGCAAACATGAACGCGGTCATGGGGATTGTGGAGATGGGCAAGATCGGGGTTGACGTCATGCACCTGAACCTCCACAAGACTTTTTCAACGCCGCACGGGGGTGGGGGGCCCGGCTCCGGACCGGTATGCGTCAGAGAGCACCTCGAGCCATTCCTGCCCGTTCCCCGGGTTGTCAGGGAGAATGGGATTTACCGCCTCTCAAGCGATTTTCCCCAATCCATTGGAAAAGTTCACGGCTTTTACGGGAACTTCGGGGTTATGATCAAGGCATACAGCTACATCCTGAGCATGGGGCCGGAGGACCTCAAGAGAGCCAGTCAACTCGCCGTGCTGAATGCGAATTATATCAAAGAGAGCCTCAAGACCGTGTTCACCCTTCCGTACGACAGGCCGTGTATGCACGAATGTGTCTTCTCCGACAAAAGACAGAACGTGCATAAAATCACCACATTAGATATGGCAAAGCGGCTCATAGATTGCGGTTTTCATCCACCCACCATCTATTTTCCCCTGGTGGTGGCCGGAGCCATCATGGTAGAACCGACGGAGAGCGAATCGAAGGAAACGCTCGATGAGTTTATAGAGACGTGCAAGGCCATAGCAAGTGAGGCAGAGGAAGATCCGGACCTGCTGCACGAAGCACCAAGGAACGCCAAGGTAAGAAGGCTGGATGAGGTAACCGCAGCACGGCAGCCGTGTCTCATAGATTGACACCCGTTACATTTCATCCCATGGAGAAGTTGATACCATGTCTCATAACCAACCCCTGGAGATCGTAATCGTTGGGCTCGGTGCAAGCGGGCTTTATGCCTCAAAGGGTGCCCTCAGCTTCAACCGCACATGTCATGCAACCATCATTGAGAAGAGGGACTTCGACCAATTCTCCCCATGCGGCCTACCCTATGTGATCGAGGGCGTGGTTGGGGATTTCGAGGAGCTGAAGTACAATGTACCCGAGGTGAGGAACAAGTTGACCAAGCTCCTGCACCATGAGGTTGTCTCTTTTGATAACGATAAGAAGGTGGTCAAAGCGCTGGACCTGGACAGCTCGGAGGAGAAGGAGATCCGCTACGACTCACTCATCCTGGCCACAGGTGCATCTCCCATCAACCTCCCCATTCCCGGCACGAAGGAGCTTTTGGGGAAGGGGGTCCATTTCGTATCGGACATCGAGAGAAGCAGGGCGCTTCTCGAGGTAGCCAAATCGTCGAGGAGGAAAAGGGCGGTGGTCGTCGGTGGCGGTGCGACGGGACTTGAGGTGGCTGTAGGACTGCGGACACTGGGACTTGGTGTGGCGGTGATCGAGATGACCACGCGCCTTTTTCCGCGCAACCTAGATCCGGAGATGGGAAAGATCATCGTTGAGCATCTGGAAAACATGGGAATCAGGGTGCTCTTCGGCAAGGGCATCGACCGCATCAACGGTTCCGAAAAGGTGGAATCGGTGGACATAGCCGGTGAGACCATCGACTGCGACATCGTTGTCATGGCCGTTGGTATGAGGGGAAACACCAAGCTCGCTGAAATGGCGGGGGCAAAAACTGAAAGGGGGTCGGTGGTGGTGGACAACAGGATGGAAACCTCCGTCAAAGGCGTGTATGCCGCAGGTGACCTTGTCCAAACGTACTCGCGCATCGATGGGACGCCAACGGTGATGCTGCTTGCCACATCAGCCTATAGGCAAGGGATGGTGGCCGGAACGAATGCCGCCGGAGGAAACACGGCATACCCTGGAGCGCTCAATACCTTCCTTACGGTCATAGGAGGCCTTGAGGTGGCGTCTACCGGGTATTCCCTGGAGATGGCGAAACGTCTGGGCTATGATGCTCAGGCCATCTCTACCAAAGGGGAAACGAAGCCCCACTACATGCCAGATGGAAGGGAAATAGAACTGAGGGTTGTCGTCGACGCAAAGGACGGGCGGATTCTGGGCGCCCAGGCCGTTGGCGAGGAGGGGGCCGGTTGGAGAATCAACATCTTCGCCCTGACCATACACGGCGGGATGACGCTTTACGACCTCATGGACGCGGAGCTTTCCTACAGTCCTCCGGTGTCGCAGATGTATGATCCCATCTCACTGCTAGCCGAGATAGGGCTCAAGCGGCTCAGGTTTCCACCGAGGGAATGCAAAAAGGTTTTCCTTGCGGGGAAAAGATGAAAAAAGGCACCTTTGTATCGTTGAGTGCCCTCTCCAGTAACTCTGCTGAACGAAACCGGCGTTTCGGTGTGCACAGGACTGCACCTTGGCAGAGCCATGGAAGGAGAGCAGAGCTTCTCCATCCGCCTGGCCTACTCGGGCATCAATACGTCGGGGATTGAGCAAGGCCTGGGTAAGTTGGAAGCCTTCATCAAAGGTTGGCGCATCTCCCGGCAAAGCGGCGGGTCTTCCTGA
>CAYFXL010000159.1:2509-6656 GCA_964346945.1 uncultured Syntrophobacterales bacterium | reverse complement strand
GCTGCTCTCGAAACTCGATGGGCACAGATGTGCTCTGACCCCCCCACATTGCCAAAGGAAACGGTTATTAATTTGGGATTCTCTTTGGCATAAGCCATCAGGCTCTTCATGTCCTTGAAACGGGACTCATAGCGGGTAAACGCTAAATTGGGATCCACAACCACCCTGGCTATAAACGTAAGGTCCTCGAGTTTCATCTTGCTGGATCCCCGCAGAAGCGCTGAAAGCGGCGATGTTGTGACCTGCATGAGAACATATGGGTCTCCTCTTTTTGAATGGAGATAATTGAGGGCAACGGTACCCCCCCCGCCGCGTCGATTCACCACGTTTATTTTCTGCTTTACCAGACCCTCCTTTTCCAGAATGTGGGCCACGGTGCGAGTGAACAAATCACTCCCGCCCCCTGGGGAAGAATGGACGACGAATTCGATGGGTTTTTCCGGATATCCCGCTCTTACCCCAGGAGCAAGGGCCAGGCCCGCAAAGAGCATGATCAAAACAAACGGATAGAATAATCTTTTCCCTCTCATTTTGAACCCTCCTGTTTAGCTGCAAAGAGTACCATTCTTTCCCAGTACCCTTTAGACGACAGATGAAAAGATTCTTGATCCTCACCCCCTTTCCCTGATATCCCCTGTAATCTCACCCCCTTTCCCTACGAAGATGTTCTCCGGTGCTGTTCTAAAAGCTCTGCGCAGCGGTCTGTATTGAAAATCCCGCACGGACATGGCTGCGCGAGGAAATCCGCCCCTTCCTCCGGCGTCATCTTTCCGGCCTTGACCTTTTCCATCACCGATTTGGTCAATCGTGATGCTACCATGCCGTGGCCGCACATGGTTGTCAGTTCCAAAACCTTATCCTCGGGAAGAAGCGCTCTTTTCCCATGGATCCCCAGGGAGAGAAAGGCAGTATGGGGCTTCAATTCGAGATCCTTCGCAATCTCAACGATCTCGTCAAACAAGCCACTGACGACGATGGAAATTCCCGTATCCACCTCTTTCAGCTTTTTTAAAACCGCCTTGATTGCATCCTTATTGGAAAAACAGCACGCTACGCCATAGGCTTTGTCCAGTGTGGTTGCATATTCTTTGGGGTCGAGACCTGCCTTGAAGCTCTTCCCCGCATGGCTGGAGCCAAAATTGAGCGGTTTTTCAGATAGGAGAATCTCCAAAATGGTGCGCAGCTTGGGGCCACACCCCTGGCGATTTACCCACCGAGAGGTCCTGGCATAGAGGGTATAATCATTTTGCAGGTTTTCAACCGTTCCGTAACGATGTAATGAGTGGCTCATTTCCCCCTCCTTATTCCTCAACCATGGGACGACCAAGACCCATGTTGATCTTTGCATTCGGGCGTGCAGGAATTCCGAGACCTCTAAGCTTTGACTTGACGGGAAGCGTTCCGTCCTCTGCAAACCGGGTGGCCAACCCCCAGGAAACAACCGTGTCGACTTGTTCCAATACAGGGATCAACCTCGTTACAACTTCTTCCAATTGATCTTCCCTAATCTTGAATTCCACAATGGCCGAAAGTACTTTCTCCTGGAGGACTTCCGGTTTCATCTTCCCGGTTTCCTTATCGGCCAGCAGTAAATACACCGGGTTGGCCTCTTCAATGTCAACCTTCATTGAACGGAGAACTGTCGTGACCTTTTCGATTTCTGCTATCCTGGTTCCCGTTCCTGGACGGCCAAATTCGAGGGCCATGCCATATTCCCCGCGCCGGTATCTTCCCGTAACGTCATTGGTTTTCATCTCCTCGGTACCCCGCCCCCCCTGGTTTAACTCCGGATACTGAACCCCCGGATCGCTGAAAGCCGCTCGGATAGAACGAGGGTATTCCCGAGATTCCTCAGGCATAAAGATGGCATCCTCCGGACAAACGCCAGACCTCAGGCATACGCCGCACTCCACACATTCATCTTGATCGATACTGACAACTTCGTCACCCTCCACCATGCAATTCATGGGGCAAACATCAAGGCATTCCAAGCAGGCAATACATTTTTCAGGGTCAATTTTCACCTTTTTTCCCCCTTCTAGATTTCCGTGTGAAACGCTGTATATGGCTTAAAATGGCATTCTTCCTCAGACGTTCAGCCTCTTCTGCATCACCCGATTCAAACGATTGAATGATGGCTTCGTGAATCTTGAGGGAAGAATTCATCCAACCCGGGACGGACCTACCCTCGAGGCGATACCGCATCGTCTGCTTACTAAAGGTTTTGATCAATTGAATTAATCGCCTGTTTTCGCAGGCATTGATCAGAATGTCATGAAATTCAAGGTTCAAGTTACTATAGGCTTCGACATTTCCTGCGGCAGCGACCTCAGTCATTTGAATATGCAATTTCTTCAGTTTCTTAAGCACCTCTGGGCTTTGTTTCTCCACCGCTAAATAGGCTGCCAGAGATTCAAGGTTGGCTCGAATACGATAAATGTCCTCAGCCTCTTGTAGACTGAGGCCGACAACTGAAACCCCCTTTCGCGCCTCGCGAACAACGAATCCTTCACTTTCTAATATACGAAACGCCTCTCTCACGGGAGATCGGCTGATCCTTAACCTCTTACAAATGGCCGCCTCTATGATCCGCTGACCCGGCGTGAGCGTGCCTTCCAATATCTCTTTCTCAAGGCCTTGGACAATTTGATCAACCAGGCTTTTATGGTTAATGAAATTTTCCATGAGCTATCGCGCCACCCATTCTTTGGAACTAGCGGTCCCTTGGGTGATTCCTCTTCAGTACCCTGTATACATGAGAGGAAATTCGATCTCTATGAAATTCAAATGTTCTTTCTTCTTTCGTCACCTTTATCACAATTATCGAAGAGACACGCCCCATCTTTTTTCGAATGGAGGACAGCAACCAGCTGAAAGAGCAATGCTGAATGCTCATCCAGTTGAAGGGGAGTTGCGTCTCCCTCTGCCCGACGTCCCCTGACCTCTGCACTACTCCAAGCCGTACATCCGTGCGGTGTTGTCGTGCAGGATCATACGAGCTGCCTCCTCGGCCTGCTTCGAAGCCATCAGGCCCAATCTCACCGCATCCCCCAACGCTTCCCCCAGAGCGATCTTGGCCGTCTTAGCTGCGAGCCAGGCGATCTCCGGCGTCCCGTGCCCGCCGCTGCCGATAGTCACCTTGGAGAGTGGTGCTATGCCGATCACGTCCCGAAGGCACTCGGTGATACGGAGAGAGATCCACGGCGCAGTCCACCCCATGTCTACCCAGACGTGGGGAAGGGCGTGTGCGAGTTCAGCCGCGTGCTGGATCCATGGGTAGCCCGCGTGAAGCAGGACAATCTTCGTTCGTAAGAACTCTGGTTTCCGTATGAGCGACACCAACAGGAATGGATCGGCATTGGCGATTGGACCGTTCCACAGCCCGCCGGTACACCCACTATGGAGATGAACGGGCACGCCCAACTCTTGACACTGAAGCAGAGTAGCAGTAAAGATCCCCACGTACACCTTTTTGTAAGCTTCAGAATCGCTTGCTTTTGCAGCTGGAAACACGGCTTCCGCATCGGCATCTGAGACCGGCTCTACTCCGAAACCAACCCGCTCTGCCAGATGGGACTTTACCCCGATAAATCCGTCCTGTCTTACCGCCCGATCCAGGCCTTCCTGGTAGCCCCGCAGTAGTTCAACATAGGATTCGGACTGCTCCAGTAACTTGTCGATGAGCGGGTCCATTTGGAATAATCTCATGAGCTTCCCGGGTATCAAATCGAGAAGGGGGTCATTCTTCGGGAGGCCGGTATCCAAGACCGATCCAACGATACCCGCGTCCTCATAGAGCAATCTCGCGTAAGCCGCAAAGCTCTCCGACGTGCGGCGGTTACGCTCGGAGGCCACCGTCTCCAGCTCGGCAGGGCACCCGAATACCTTGGATAGCTGGCAAACCATGGTGTGGACTACTCCCATATGGAGGAAGTGATAACGGAGATCATCCGTAGCACCCCACTGCCTCGCTTTCTTGACGCCGGGCTTGGGGATGTCACCCATTCCGTGGAAGAACACACGGGCCAGTGACTCCGGGTCCAAAGTGGCCATCTCGGCTTCGAAGGGATGGCTGTGATGGTCGATGACGGGGAATCCAGTTAGGTCGAGCGTAGTAGATTACCTCCATTCGTTGTTCAAAAAGATC
>CAYFXL010000159.1:0-2409 GCA_964346945.1 uncultured Syntrophobacterales bacterium | reverse complement strand
CCAGCCCCGCCCCGATCAACTCTGACAGCCTATCATCCTTCACTGCAGCAGGGTGGGCCAATATGGGTATCCCTCCAAACGACCGCACTAACTGGATTGCCTCGGGGGTAGAAATGAATTGGATGGAAACTGAAGCCGGTCTCCCTCCCGCAAGATAGTCTAAGTAGAAGTTCAAATAGGGGGAATTGGACCGTTCCCCATCGATGTATGCCCTCAGCCGTGGATCGCAGCTGTTTTCCTCCCTCGCCAGGAGTGCATTGAGATAGGAGACCCCCGTCGGCTCCCTCCCTACGGATAACCGCTCTACATCATCCACCGATAGCGTAAAGCCCAACTCCCTCAATCGCTTTACCCGTTGCCGGATCTGCATTTTCTTTTGTTCCCCCAGTCCCTCCAACCAGAGCAGGAGCCTTTCATCTTGATGGTCGATGAAGTAGCCCAACAGGTGAAAATCGTAACCCTTGTAATGGGTGTTAATCTCGATGCAGGGAATAAATTCAATCCCGAACTCCCGGGAGATCCTTAATCCCTCGTCCACGCTTCCTACTGAATTGTGGTCCGCAAAGGCGATAGCCTCGAGCTCGAGCCCCTTCGACATTTCAAATATCTCCTCGGGCCCGTGCTGCCCATCGGAACTCGCGGTGGTGTGGATATGAAGGTCGATCATGATTTCATAACCTCGAGGCCGGCATACTTGACCTTCAATTTCTTCGTTCCCACCGAACGGAAGTAGACCCACACCTTGAGATCCTCTCCCTGCCCCTCCCGCGACTTCACCACTCCAGGGCCGAACTTGGGGTGCCTCACCCACGCTCCCGCCTCCAGATCTTCCCCATGGCCTTCCCCTGGTTCAGTCCGTACCTCCTCGATCTGGCTGTCGGAGTAGTCGAGAGTGGCGCTTCCATCCACCCCCCTCTCGCCGCCAAGGGCTATCGCCCCATCCCCCACCCTTCGGGCTAGGAGCTCCTGGGGGATCTCCTCGATGAAGCGGGAAGGGAAATTGTACCGTTCTGAACCGAATACCCTTCTCCGTTCCGCATTGGTGAGATAGAGCTTCTCTTTCGCCCTGGTCATCCCCACATAGCAGAGGCGTCTCTCCTCTTCCAAGTCCTCCGCCCCTTCCTCCCTCCTCTGATGGGGAAAGAGCCCATCTTCCATTCCCACGAGGAAGACAATGGGGAATTCCAACCCCTTCGCACAGTGGAGGGTCATGAGGCTCACCCTGTTCGACTTATCATCGTAGTCATCAACATCGCTGATCAGGGAGATTCGATCCAAAAATCCGGCCAATGTCTTGTCCTCATTGACCGGGTCCTCCTCGAATTGGGCCACCACGTTGACCAGTTCCTCCACGTTTTCCCTCCGGGAAACGGCCTCCTCCGTCGACTCACGACTCAACCAATCCAAATATCCCGTTCGAGTCAAAACCAGCAAAATGAGATCTTGAGGGCCTATGGCCTTTGCGGCCTCCCGGAAGGACTCCATTAAATCGGCGAATTCACCAACCCTGTGCCTCATGGCCTCCGAAATGCCTCCTCCAGCTTCCCTGAAGGCCTCATAGAGGGTTATGCCCCTCTCCTTGGCCCACCCTTCCATCCTTTCAATGGTTTTAGGCCCGATTCCCTTCGGGGGGCTCTGGATGATTCTCTTCAGGCTTATATCATCCGCGGGGTTTGCGATGACCCTCAGATAGGCGATTACATCCTTCACCTCCTTTCGCTCGTAAAACCTCAAACCGGCGACGACGGCATAGGGGATTCGGAACTTGACCAGTTCCTCCTCGATGGCGCGGGACTGAGCGTTGGTCCGGTAGAAGGCAGCGAAATCACTATATTTTCTTCCAGGGTCGTCTTGAATTTCTCCAACGATAAAGCCCGCCTCCTCCTGCTCATTCTTTCCCGTAAAATAGACGATGTGTTCTCCTTCCGCGTTCTCAGTCCACAACACCTTCTCCCTGCGCTCCCGGTTCCGCCGGACTACCTGCCCGGCTGCCTCCAGGATTCGCTTGGTGGAGCGATAGTTCTGTTCCAATTTGATCACCGTTGTTCCGGGGAAATTCTTTTCGAAGTTGAGTATATTGGTGATCTCCGCCCCTCGCCACCGATAGATGGATTGGTCATCGTCCCCCACGACGCAGATGTTCCCGTGTTTCCGTACCAGATCCTGAATGAAGCGATATTGAATGAAATTGGTATCCTGGAATTCATCCACCAAAACATAGAGCAGGCGGTCCTGATAGTACTCCAGGATTTCGGGAAATTCCTTGAACAATTTGTCCGTGAAGAGGAGGAGGTCACCGAAATCGATGGCGTTATTTCCCTTGAGCATTTCCTGGTAGGCGTGATAAACCATGGCTACCCTTTTCTGCAGTACGTTGAATGGATCCGGCGTGAAATCTTCTTGGGATAC
>CAYFXL010000158.1:0-6684 GCA_964346945.1 uncultured Syntrophobacterales bacterium | reverse complement strand
ACCATTTGGCTTCCTTATTGCGATAGAAACCATTGGGGCGCTGCTTCGTTCCACAACTTGTTTATGACCACATAAATATTTGCGTATTGCTAAGAATACACGCAAATTCCAAATCCTAATTTCTAAACCCTAAACAAATACAAAGCACTAATGATCAAATGACCAAAACGTTTAGGATTTGGGCATTTGGATTTAGATATTGTTTAGGATTTAGTGCTTCGGATTTAGGATTTATCCCTTGTTTGACTGCGGAACTGCAACACTAAATAACTTCTCGCTACAAGAATTTGGGCAACAATCCTTCTCGCCCCGTTTATTATCAGGGAAAAGGGTCATTGGACGTGCATCCGCTCCTTCCTCTCCGGAGGAATGACGGCCTCCACGGGGGTCCGTGGAATGGTGGTCGCTATGAGGTGGTGCTTGAAAATCCTCCTGGCGACCCGCTGAACGTCCTCCTTCGTCACTCCCTGTATGAGATCCCTATACCGCTGGTCCCAGTCGTATCCCAATCCCAAAGCCTCTGAAACGGCAGCGCTAAAGGCTTGCGAGGCATTGGTTTCCAACCCAAGATCGTGCATGGTGATGACCATCTTTTTTGCCAACTCGAGTTCCTGATCCGTCACAGGCTCATCCCGGATCCTCCTCACCATTTCCGAGATGATATCCTGAACCTCCCGATAGTTCCCCATGGTGGTCTGGGTGATGATACCGAAGTAACCGCCATCCATTCCATATTGGGGATAGGCATGCACATAGTAGACGAGGCTTTGATCGCCTCCCCTTAGGGCTTCGTGGAGCCATCCACTGGGATATCCAATGCCCGAGAGAATACCATCGATTACATCCAAAACGGGACGATCCGTATCGTACAAAGTCATACCATTGAAACCAACGAATAGGGCCGCCGATGATTTGTCGTTCTTCTTTTCGACCCTTCTCTCCTGGACGAGGTTAGAGGTTTCCTCCTTGAGATTGGGAGCAACAAGTTTCCCCCTCTTCACGTGGCCGAATCGTTCCTCCACGCTTTGGGTAACCCGCTCACTGTCGATGTCGCCAAATACCGCCAGGACCATATTATTGGGCATGACGACTCGGCGGTAAAAATCCACGATATCTTTCCTCGTAATAAGGCTCATCGACTCCTCCGTGCCCACTAAATCATTACGATAGGGGTGCTGAATGAAGAAATGTTGGCGAAAGAGTCGGGTAACCTCCTGCTCCCAATTCTCGTCAATCCTTTTTATGGCGAGCAGTGTATCTTCCCTTTGCTTCTCGATCTCCTCTTCGGGGAAGGAGGGGTTCATGAGCACGTCCGAGAGGATTTCCAAGCCCTTTTCGAAATCTTCCTTAAGGACCGACACGGCAACGGAATAGGTGTTTCTCCCGGAACTGGAATCGATACTTCCCCCCATCTCCTCCATCTCCTTGGCGATTTGGTACTTCGAACGAGTCTTCGTGCCCTTCGTCAGGAGTCCCATGGTAAAGAGTGAGATTCCCGGCTGTTGGGGGGATTCATACCGCTGCCCACCTTTGCCGAATAGCTGGAACGTTACAATGGGGAGAGTCCGGTTTTCCCTCAGCAATAAGGTCATTCCATTGGGGAGAACTCGCTTTTCGATCTGAGAGGAGAGCCTCAATGGTACTGCCATGACCTCGGCCTTTTTCGGTTGTGGGGGTCTCACAATGGCGGTGGTTATACGATCCTTCCTTAAGTACTCTCGGGCTACCCTCCTGACATCCTCCGACGTAACCGCCTGGATCCTTTCCACGTAGAGGTCATCGAAGTACGGATCGCCCGTAGCTACATAGGACGATGCCAGGCTTGAGGCAATATCGTCGGCCGCCTGCTTGCCGAAGATGTGGCCTGCGATGACCTGTTTTTTGGCTTTTTCCAGTTCTGATTCCGGGATCAAGCTGGATTGAATCCCCTCGATCTCATCTACCAGGGCCTCTAGGGCCCCATGAACGTTCTCATATCTGAGGGTCATGGAAATGATGAAGATCCCCCGGGCGTAATGAGGTGTCCAATTGGACGAACCGATGGAGAGGACGAGCTCTTTCCGGTCCTTGACGGTTCTGTAAAGCCGGGAAGTTCTCCCACTTCCCAGAATGATGGCGAGGACATCGAGGGGATAGAGATCCGGATCTTCCAGGGAAACCGAAGGGAATCCCACATGCATTCTGGTCAACTGGGCCTGGGCAAACTCCCTCTCAACCCATCTCGGCCCTACCTGGAGGGGTTCTTCAGGGATTACCGAGGGCTTTTGAGCAACCCTCCTGAAATCCTTAACCAGCTTAATAACCTCTTCGAGGGCCTCGAATGGCTTGAGATCTCCCACGAGGGCCACCACCATGTTGTGTGGCGCATACTGTTTTCGGTAATAATCCATGAGATGCCCTCGCGTGATATTGACGAAAACGTCCTCATAGCCAATAACGGGGTGACGGATGGGGTGCCGTTGATATGCGGTCTTCATAAAGAGGTACCAGAGTTGCTGAGAAACGCTATTCTCCCCCAGTTTAAATTCCTGTTGAATCACCGGCTTTTCCCTTCGATATTCGTTTTCAGCAAATTGGCAGTCAGTTACATAGCTGATGAGGAGCCCAAGGGCCGTCTTGTAATGCTCCTCCGTCGTGTTGATAAAGTATACCGTTCGATCATAGGAGGTATAAGCATTGGAAGCCCCTCCGAGGGATCGAAGGATCTCCATTATCTCCTCTTCCGTTAATTTCGACGTCGTTCCTCCTGAGACGATATGTTCGAGGTAATGGGAAAGCCCTCCGTAGAAATAGTCCTCCTCATCGATGGAACCGGTCTTGACAAGGATCCTACACGAAACAACCCGCGAGGTGTGCATTTCCCGGATTAACACCGTCAATCCATTCTTCAATTGAACGAAAAGGTCTTCGGGTTGAGAAGGTAAGACGTCCTCCACATAGGCGGCATATTCTGGACTCAGCGAAAGGTTCGGGACCGAACGGCCTTTCCCCATGAAGGGGGTTTTTCCCGTGGCCACCGAAAGGGACGCTATCGAAAGTATGAACCCCAATAAGAAGGGTGAAAAAAATCGCTTCATGAGTCCCACCTCCTCTCCAGCCTGAGAACGTTCTCCTTCGGTCTGATGTCTCGCCCCATTTGCAAGAGGAAAAGGGTGTAGTCGCGAAATTCAGACCTCACCAGCGCGTTATTGGGTATACTTCCGGCACAAAATCCCACCATTTGGCCGACGCCCTCATGTAAAGGCTCCATCGCAAGACCCCCTCTTTCGAGATGCCCAAGATCTATTCCCTCAAACCCACCCCTTCATCCAATACCACATGAATCCCGCATATTCATGCAATGCCCGCTCAGAATCGGCAAGGTTACTCGAGCTCGGGAGGGCGGAAATCATCTCCTTCAACAACTCCCCTATTGATAAGAGGGAATGAGGCTTGTTCCGAGTAGCCCTGAAATCCGCGGGTGCGGGAATTGGATAGAGTCCCAGTTTCTGAAAAACGGCAATGGCTCGCGGAAGATGAGAAGCTGAGGTTACGAGGAGGAATGGCTTTTCCCCGAGAATTTTCTTAATCTCCACGCCATTTTCATAGGTGTTGGTGGAATTCGTCTCCAACAGTATCCTTTCGCCCGGGATCCCCATGGCGCTGGCCAGGTCACCCACAATCCTGGATACGGGTGTATCTCGCTCATCCTTGTCCGGGGAACCACCCGATATCACAACCCTGGCATCGGGGATCAGGTGAAAGAGTCGGATTGCTTCTAGTAATCGAGATACGCTGGTTTCGCCCACCCGACTGGTGAGGGGAAGATGAGGATCTTCCCACGCGGCACCCGTCAAAAGGACGATGGTGTCGACCTCCCCCACCCCTTCCATATTCAATAGGGGCGGATATCTATTTTCCAACCGAGCGAGAAGTGCCATGGAAAGAGGAGAGGAACTGAAGGCGAAATGGCAAATGATCCCGAGGACCAACAGGTATTTCCCTACCCTTTTCTCCAAGGCTATGAGGGGAAAACTCAAAACGAAACAGATGGAAATGATCCCGGAGGGGGTTATTGCATAGTGGAAAATCGATTTGAATATGTCCATAGGGTAAACCTCCCCTTCAGTTATCCGGCTTGAAGGCATCACAACAACTGAATAGTCCTTAAGCCATAGAGGATCTCCCATTATTCCTATACAGGTTGTTGCCCAAATCCCCTTTTGCTATTGTACCCCTTTTTCCGGCTTTCGGGAATCCTTCCATCCCTGGCCAATACCATTGGCCCTTCCCTTCCGCGCCTCGGGATCTGTACGCCAAATTCCTTTTCGCTCCCTGAAAAAAACCCCAGACCGTTCTAACGTTTGCCTCACTGCAAATGGCGCCTAGGCTCTCCTTCGTTCCCAAAACGTGCCCTCTGCGTTTGAACGGTGGATGTGCGGCCTTTTCGCTTCACTAAGAATAGTTAGCTGAAATTCTTTCATGTTCTCTCCAGGGAATCCGGGCAGCAACCAGGTCCGAAATGACCTTAGGGATTCACGGTTAATCATTTCTCGCATTCTCCGGCCTCAAAAAGGTTCACTTCCCCTTCCGTTCGGCCGGAGCGTTCGACCAAGCTCGCGACGAAGCCTGCTCACCCTCGGTGGGCAACCCGATTCTCCAGCAAATTTCTCTCGTGGAACGTATTGTTCGGTTATGAAATATATACCTTCAGCTCGATCAATGCACGAGAAAAATACTCCTTTCTGGGGTCAGGAGCCCCCAATTCCCTCGGGGTACATGGGGAACATGGATCGAATGAGGCGAACGGATTGGGTGGCATGGATTTTGCTCTATTTTTGGCGTGAAGCGGTACTGGAGAATGCTAACCCATTGTGCTGAAGATGGTAATCCATGGGGAAAAAATCCAACTATAAAATCCTGAAGAAGATCGGCCAGGGCGGCATGTCAACGGTCTATCTGGCCCACGACATCTCCCTCGATCGCAAGGTCGCCATTAAAACCTTACGCATTGAACGGCTCCTGGAGTCGGGAGAGGGTCGAAAACGGGAAGTGCTCCTTCGGTTTTTGCAAGAGGCCCGTGCCGCAGCCAAACTGAATCACCCGAACATCGTTTCGATATACCACGTAGGTTCGATGAACGGCATCTCCTATATCGCCATGGAGTATCTCGACGGTCGTTCCTTCCGAGAATTGATGGAATCGAAAAAAAACCTCTCCATTGACTCAATAGTGAGTTTATTGATCCAGGTGTGTGCCGGCCTTGAATTTGCCCACACCCATGGCATTATTCATCGCGATATCAAGCCCAGCAATATTATTTTGCTCCAAAACGGAACCGTGAAGATCACGGACTTCGGGATTGCCAGAATTGAAAAATCAGAATTGATCAAGACCCGTGATGGGAGGTTTATGGGAACCATCTACTACTGTTCCCCGGAACAATTGACCAACTTTGGAGCCGTCGATGGAAGATCCGATCTCTTCTCGACCGCTGTCCTGCTCTATCAGTTTCTCACGGGGGAGTTCCCCTTCCACGGACATTCCCTTGCAGAAACCATTGACAAAATAATCCGGGGATCCCCCGTCCCCCCGAGGAAGATGAACCCATCCATACCCGTCCGATTGGAAAAGGTCATCCTAAAGGCGCTATCCAAAGATCCCCGTGATCGGTTTCGGACTGTGGGCGAATTCAAGGGGGCCCTCCAACGTTCCATCTCTGACGGGAAAGGTCATGGGAGTGAGCAACTCAACGCGCGCGTGGGAAAAGGCATGAGAACAGGTTGGAAGAGCACAATTCCACGTTTCCCCTTGATCGTTGTGGGCATCCTGCTGATCGGCCTCTTTTCCCTGGGATATCTGAAAATCGCGATGGAGAAAAATATCCAACGGAAAGACGCTGCCATCAGGGGAAGCAATATGGCGAAGATCTTTTCCCTCTTGATGGCCGAGCAGTCAATTGCTCAAGATCGGCGGGTTCTCGCAAAATACCTGAATGAGGTGGGCACTGCCCCGGATATCTATTTCATAGAAATGGTAAGGGATAACGAGCTCATTGCGCAATATCAGAGAAATCCGTCACGGGGGGTGGAAGATGTATACATGGTATCTTACCCGATTTCGGTCGGAGGAGAGGAATTTGGCTCCTTGAAGGTGGGATTTCTCAAGGCCGGAGTCAAGAAAAGCATAAGAAGGGTTACGACATTCATGGGCTTTGGACTCATCTTCATCGTTTCCCTTTTCTTGGGCCTTTTGGGATATACCCGTTTTCAGCCGTATCCCAAGACCCATACTACTAAACTCAAAACGAGAGGAGCGTCATGAGACCCCAAACCGTCAGTAACGAAAGAAGAAGGGACAGACGATTCGAGCTCATTAATCTCGTCGTCTATAAGCAATTCGAAATCGAGAACATCACAAAAACGATCAACTTGAGCATGGGCGGCATGAAAATGAGGACCGAATTCCCCGTCCCTCTGGATGAGGAGCTGGAAATCTCCATAAAAATAGGCGACGGAATATTCAAATCGGAAGGCAAGGTGATCTATGCCAACGAGAGAGAAGACGGCGATTACGATATCGGCGTGAACTTCATCAATGCCTCGGAGGAAAGCCTCAATCTCCTGAGCCAATACCTCTCCCAACGGGATTAGTTTCTGCGGTCGATCTCACCGCGGTAGCTGTCACAATTTCGACCCCACATAC
>CAYFXL010000157.1:0-6702 GCA_964346945.1 uncultured Syntrophobacterales bacterium | reverse complement strand
CCTTATCTAAGGTAATCAACCGCTACAGTTGGATTAAATCCAAAACAGAACCTACTGGAGGAGGGGTTGAAAACGTCATCCTGGCTGGAGAAAAGAAGATTGTTTTGGGCATCACCCAATCCGACGTAGCCCTACATGCCTTTAATGGAACACGGGAATTCTCTCGACGCTATGATAATATTCGGGCGGTTTGTGGAGCTCACCATCTGGACATGCAAGTTTTTGCCCTAAAAAAGACGGGATTCTCTTCAATTCGGGATCTTAAGGGAAAGAAGGTTGCTCTGGGAGCACCCGGGGGGGCAAGCATATGGGTATCCCATATCATTTTGGATCGTTACCGGTTTACCGAACGAGATCTAAAGCCCCAATACCTCTCATTCTCCAATGCCATTGAAGCTCTAAAAGAGGGGAAAATAGACGCAGTCTTCTATCTTTCGGGCGGCCCCAGTAGAGCTTTAGAAGAGCTCTCGGAGCATGTCGAAATTTCGTTTCTTCCAATCGAAAGGGAAATCCTCCGAGAAATCATCGAATTTCACCCTTACTGGACTTGCTCGGAGATTTCTGCGGAGACGTACCCCAACCTTAAGCGTAATATCCCGACTATTGGCGTACCCTGCATTTTGGTAACCCATAAAGATGTCGCGGAAGATGCAATCTATTCAATTGTGAAATCAATACTTGAGCATACAGATGAAATCGCAGAGGACCATCCTGCGGGCAGCGAATATTCCCTGGCAAATGCGTTGAGGGGAATTACCATACCCATTCACCAAGGAGCACGGAAATACTTTCTGGAGCAAAAAATCCTTGGGAATGGGGAATACTTAGAGCCGAAAAGAGCGGATGACATGCACATTGGGGTTCCCCGAAACCTAAGGGTGGATTCTTCGAACAAATGAACCTAGCGTGTTCCACATTGCCCTTCAGAAATTATCCTCTATCGGAAGCCCTCAGGAAGATTGCATCCTTTGGAATGAAAAGGGTGGAACTGTGCGTGGATCCCCTCCATTCGAACATCGCTAGATGGAAGGAACGGCCGGAAGAAATGAGACTCTTGATTGAAGATTCAGGTTTGGTCCTCAATTCGATTCATGTCCCATTGCCGGAAGAAATTCCAGATTATCCATATGAGGGAATTAAGGAAAATTGGTCTCGTAATACGAAGACAAGTATCGATTTGGCAGCCTTTCTAGGAGCCCCATTTGTTGTCCAGCACGTCATGGTTCCAGAAATACCACGGGGACCGGGCAACGAAGCAAGAAAAGCCCTCCCCGACTTGCTTGAAATCGCTCGGTATGGAGCGACACATAAGATCAAGGTGGCAGTTGAAAATGCACCCAGCTCAACGGAAAGGATGCTGGGTGCGGATGTTAGAGAGTTGATGGAGGTCGTAGGTGCGCTCCCCGAGGAGACTGTGGGGATATGCCTGGACTTATCTCACTGTCTTGCTTGTGGGTACGACCCGGTAGAGGCTTTAGAATCCGTTAATGTGAATCGTCTTCTTTCAATTCATGCGAGCGACAACCGCTCAAACGAGTTGAAGGATATCCATCTCCCTCTCGGGGTGGGGGATATTCCATGGAGACGAGTTCTCAATACACTTGAATTCCTCGGATTTCGGGGTTCTTTCGTCATTGAGGTAGGGGCTGAAAGGGAAGATGGAGGCAGGGCGCTGACGGATTCGCTGAGCTTTCTTCGGGAAGTCCACAGGTTTGATGATTGGCCTTAAATTTCCCGCCACTGTATGCCAACAGGGGGAAAGGGGGTGGTAAGAGCACCATTTCTGGAAAGTCATCAACGGCATTAACTGAAAAAGGAGGGAAAAAGATGAAGAGGATTCATAAGGGATGTTTTGTCGGTTTGATAGTGATCACTTTGTTTTCAGTACCCTTCGGCAGCCAACTCATGGCAGCGGAGAAGATCACCTTGAAATTCGGCCATGTTCTGCAGATGGATCACCCTTACCATAAAATGGCTCTCAAGTTTAAAGAGGAGCTGGAGAAGCGAAACAAGAAGGTTGTGGTGAATATTTTCCCCGCACGGCAACTGGGTAATGAAAGGGATCTGGTGGAAGGACTTCAACTTGGCTCGGTGGATATTTCCACGATTACTTCAGCCCTCACCGCTGGTTTTGTGCCCGGGTTTAAGGTTTTCAGTCTCCCATTTCTCTTCAAAGATGCTGATCATCTTTTCCGGGTAATGGACAGCGATATTGGCGAGAAACTGGCCAAGGACATGACGAAGGCAGGACTGATTAAACTCGGATATGTCTATGGAGGCTCAAGGGACCTCTATTCAAGGATGCCAATTCGTAGCCTGGAAGAACTCAAGGGCAAAAAAATTCGGACCATGGAGAATAAGATCTTGATCGATACGTGGAACGCATTAGGTGCGATGGCCACGCCTATTCCCTGGGGCGATGTCTACCTGAGCCTGAAGCAGGGAGTCGTGGATGGCGGAGAAGGGACCGGGGCGAGCTACCGATCCATGAAGTTTTTCGAAAGCTCTCCCCACTACACCCGGATCAACTATGTTTTCAGTTGGCACAACTTTATGATGTCCAAAAAAACGTGGGACAAATTGCCCGGCGATGTTCGTAAAGACGCGATGGCTGTGGCTAAAATTGCACAGGAGTATGAAAGAAAGCTCTTTGTCGACACGGAGAAGAGCCTCTTCGATGATCTTCAGAAGAACTATGGGGTTAAACTGTACCACCCTGATCTGGATAAGTGGACGCAGCAGATCACCGCGGTTTACGAAAAGAACGCGAAGGCAATGGGAGGTATGGACTATATCAATAGAATTAAGGGCCTCTAGTCAGGGGGGCCATACGTCGCCAAGGGGCAGAAGAATCGGAAAATGCCTCTTCAAATCCGGTTCTTCTGCCGCCTTTCTTGAGCGGAGTCGATTACCAGACTGATATGATGGGGGAAAAAATTCGTAAAGGTCTTCTCTATCTGGAATGGACGCTGGCAGGGGTTTTTCTATCCGTAATGACATCTTGTGTTTTCCTCGAGGTACTTGCCCGCTATGTGCTCCACCTAAGTTTAAGCTGGCCCGAGGAGGTCGCCCGGTTTTCCTTTATTTGGGTCTCCCTGCTTGGAGCAAGCATTGCCATGGAGAGAAAGAAACTGCACGAAATCGACATCGTGTTCGAATACTTCCCCATTATAGCGAGGCCTTTCATCGCCTTTGTGGTAAACCTTTTTGTAATCGGCATCTTAAGTGTCTTCGTTTTCTACGGGACCAAACTGACGGCTCTCGTCCATCTGCAAGTGTCGCCGGCCATGGAAATCAGGATGAGTTACGTTTACAGCGCTATTCCCTTTACCTCGGGTCTCATGTTAATCTCACAAGCCTTTAATACGATTGAAACATTCTTCCAGCTTCCCTTTTTTAGAAGAGGAGAGAAAAAGGCATGACACTGCTCCTCTTCGGCTCCTTTCTTTTCTTCCTCGTCCTTAGGACACCCGTAGTGTTTGCCCTCGGTTTAAGCTCGCTGGCCGTGTTGCTCTGGAAGGGGGACATTACGCTCATGCTTCTGGCACAGAGGACTGCTACGGCCCTCGATTCCTTTCCGTTGCTCGCGGTTCCCCTGTTTATCCTGATGGGTGAAATCCTCAACCGAGGAGGGTGCGGTGAGAAACTGGTTGCATTCTCCGAGAGGCTTGTGGGAGGGGTCACTGGTGGACTCGCCCATGCAAACATTCTGGCCAGTATGTTCTTCGGGGGGATATCCGGCGTAGCAACGGCAGACACGGCGGCTATTGGATCTGTGATGATTCCCACAATGGTACGAGCGGGCTATGATGCGAGATTCTCCACCGTGGTCACCGTCACCTCCTCCATCATCGGGATCATCGTCCCACCGAGCATCGATATGATCCTCTATGGTTGGATTTCGGGTACCTCCATCGTGGAATTGTTTGCGGGAGGAATCATCCCAGGAACCTTGGTGGGACTCTCATTGATGGCACTTTCTCACTGGATCTCCGTAAAAAAAGGCTACCGGAGTCAGGAAAGGTTTTCCTTCCGGAGACTGTTCAAGGCTTTCCTCACAGCCTTGCCTGCCCTTGTGATGCCCATCCTTATCGTGGGGGGGATTTTCGGTGGTGCCTTTACAGCCACTGAGGGAGCGGCTGTCGCAGTGGTCTACGGAATCTTCATTGCCACTTTCTTTTACAAGGGCTTGAAATTCAGGGAAATACCCGGCCTGATCCTTCAGGTGTGCACAACCGTTGGGGGGATCATGCTCCTAATCGCCCTTTGTAAGACCTTCGGGTGGATACTGACCGCGGAGCGGATTCCCCATGCTATCTCGAATTTTTTCCTGGGTAATCTCCCCTATCAGTCGGTATTTCTCCTGAACGTCATTTTAATCAGCCTGATCATCGGTACTTTCCTTACCCCCGCTGCTGCTACCATTATTTTGACGCCTATCCTTTTTCCCGTTGCTACCTCATTCGGAATAGACCCCGTTCATTTTGGACTCGTCCTCGTCTGTTCAGTGGCAATCGGGCACGTCACCCCACCAGTCGCCCTAACCCTTTACATCGGATCTGGCATCAGCGGAGTCCCCGTTTCGCAACTCCTGAGACCTCTAGTTCCATTTTTGTTGATCCTATTCGCTTGGGCTCTCATCGTTGCCTATATACCATGGTTCACCCTCGCCATTCCAAGTCTGTTGAGATGATCCCTTATGGAAGTTACGTTGGTAGTAGGCCAACAGAAGCAGTTTACCCGTTGAAATTGTATCATCTCATTGAGAGAAGCCACATTCTTGCCAAACATCCACTGCCTCCACCCCTATCATACAGGATGCTCGGAGCGGGGATGATGCGCCAAATGCCAAAAGGCAATAACCACAGCTAAAACGAATTCGAGTGGGCACGGAAAAGCCTCGATTTTCTACCTACTTCCGCGCCTTGTTACTTCTCCTTTCTTTCCCTGAGAACCCGGTTCAATTTCTCCAGATGATCCTCCCTGGGAGGCGAGAAAATATCGATTCCCTTAAATCCAGTGTTGGTTGTGCCTCCGTGCTCCACATTGGGCGGATGAATGCAGACGTCGCCGGCCTTCATCAAGAACTTCTCGTCACCGCAGATGTGTTCCTCCTCGCCCTCCAGAAGGATGAGAACCTGCTCTGAGGGGTGACTATGCAGGGGAAATACGCAACCTGGGGGGTTTTCGATGAAACTCACCAGCATATTCTTCCCGGCAACTAAACGACTCTTTGACTCTTCTGTTAATGGAACAAGAGGCAAATCCTCGATGCGATAGAGGTACTTCGATTTTTTTTCCGACATATTCCACCTCCTGCGAAAAAAATTGAAAGAGCCCTATCCGGCGATAGTGGAAAAGCTCCATGACAGCGGAACTATCCTACATACTCAGCCAGCCTCCATCTACGAATATTACTTGTCCGGTGATGTAGTCGGATGCGTCGCAGGCTAAGAAAACTGCAACCCCTGCCAGGTCCTCCGGATCAGCCCATCTGCCTAAGGGGATACGCCCGGTGATCTCGGAAAATCGCTCCTTATCATGGCGCAGCGGTTCGGTGAGCTCCGTGTTCACCCAGCCCGGTCCAATGGCATTTACCAGGATATTGTATTTTGCCCAATCGTTCGCCATGGATTTGGTCAGCTGTGTTATACCTCCTTTGCTTGCCGCATAGGCTGGAACTCGCTTTCCTCCCTGCACGGCGATGAGGGAGGAGGTATTGATAATCTTTCCCTTCCTCTTTTGAGAAATCATTACCCTGGCAACTGCCTGGGCAAGGAAAAAGGGACCCTTCAGGTTTGTATTGATCACCTCATCCCAATCACTTTCCAAGAAGTCTTCTGAGGGGTTACGCCGAATAGTTCCGGCGTTATTAAAGAGAAAGTCGATCTTCCTAAATTCCTTCACTGCCCGATCTACGAGAACTTTGACATCTCCCATTTTTGATATATCCGCCTGAACGGGGATCACGGGTCCTCCGAATTGTCGCATCTCTTGTGCCGCCCCTTCCAATGTCTCTCTCCTTCGCCCTGCAATCACAATCTCGGCCCCCGCCTGCACAAGACCACTAGCTATGCCCTTCCCAATTCCCGATCCACCCCCTGTGACGATTCCACTTTTCCCCTCCAAACTAAATTTTTCCAGGATCATCTCTTCCCCCTCCACAGTGATCGCCGGAATATCTCAAAGGATATCCGATCACCCCATTGGCCTTAGGCCGGGAACCTTGCCGTCTTCTCGAAAATCCATCTGCATAATATCGTCGGTGAATGCCAATCAGGATGGTGCACTCACAATCCCTGCTCTCAATCGGCTTTTTCTTTATCTGCGATTATCTGAGCCTCTCTCTCCATCGCTCTTTTGATCCGATAGTAGGACGTGATGATAACAAAAAGCGCTATGACAATGAACACCGCGCTAATGGGTCTCTTGAAAAATATCAGTGGGTCACCGTGGGAGATGATCAGGGATCGCCGCAAGTTCTGTTCAGCCATGGGTCCCAGGATCAGCGCAAGCAAAATCGGCGAGCACGGATACCCGTAATACTCCATGAAGTAGGCGATGACCCCGATGATGAGGGAGAGGCCCACATCGAAAAAACTGAACCGCATGGCGTAGGAGCCGACGACACAGAGAAAGAAGATGATGGGGGTGAGGATCTTTCGGTCGACATTGATCATCCGTGCAAAGATTCTGGCTCCT
>CAYFXL010000156.1:0-6703 GCA_964346945.1 uncultured Syntrophobacterales bacterium | reverse complement strand
TAGAGGGATCGGTAATATTCTATTTTTGCCCTTTCCTTCACCAGATTTGCCGTTCTCCCCTGAAGGTGAATAATCTCCGCCTGGGGCACATGGCATACCCGCCATCTCTGACGCCTCATGCGGTAACACCAATCCGTCTCCTCAAGGAAGAAGAAGTAGTCCTCATCCAGCAAGCCCACCTCCTGAACTGACCGAGAGCGGACAATCATACAAGCTCCAATTACCGAATGTACGTCGATTGGTGAGCTGTAGATAACTCGCTTACTGGGATACCTTGTCGGGAAAAAAATCCTCAATAGGCTCTTGTTTAACACCTCTGTGGCTAGGGAAGGAAAATTGTCGAAGGAGTTTTGTTTAGACCCATCCCCATTTATCAGCTGTCCCCCTGCGATGCCAACAGTGGGATTGCTGTCCATGAATTCCACCAATTTTTTGACGGCACTATTGGTCAGGATGATGTCGGTATTCAGCAGCAGTGCATGTCTTCCTTTACTCTTCCTGAGCGCCTCGTTGTTCGCCCTAGCAAATCCGAGGTTCTTTTGGTTTTGAATAAGCTCGATTTCGGGAAATGTCTTCCGAACCAAATCAGGGCTTCCATCATTGGAACCATTGTCTACCACGAAGATCTCGAAAGTCAGGTTCCTTACCGTTCGATAAAAGGACTCCAGGCAATTCAGGAGAAGCGCCTTGGTGTTCCAGTTGACGATGATAACGGAGAGGTCAGGCCGAAATTCGGCTCTCATCTCTTTCATATCTCCTCCGCAACGTCACCGTCGGCAGACACGTAGACTACACCCCGTTTCCTACTCTCCTGAAAGACGACGTCGAACAAATCCCTCTTGCTCGCCGGAATCGGATGTGTCTGGAGATACCATGTGAGAAACCGTATCCTGTCAGAATACCCCAAAAATCCCGGTATGGAACAATTGATCTGCACCAAATTCTTCATAGCCCTTCGGACATTGACCTCCGTCCCAATGCAGACCGCGTCAAGATCGATGAAGCTGAAATCCCATTCCCCCGCTCGCTCTCGAACCAGGATGTTACACGTCTTCAGATCGCCATGGAATATCCGGGCCCGATGGAGACGACCAATGCATTGGGCGAACTTTTTTATGAAAGCCCTTTTTTTAGCAATCAAATCGCGTGACTGACCATTTCCGAACGATTTAATGATATAGCGGTCCATCTCCAGATAATCGGGGGAGGACTCCATCATGAAGAAACTCTCTTTCAAGAAGCCGAAACACCTATTTTCAACATACGCCAACGGTTTCATATCGGATATCCCTTGCCTAAAAAGTTCATTTGCTGCTATCCAAGAAATCCTTCCCCTTGAATAACGAAAACACTCCTTTGCTTTACGCCATGCCGTTGGGTAACGGTATTGTTTCACACAGACCCGTTGGCCAGATTCCTGGGGCATTTCTACCATTGAAACGACGGTCTTGGGGGAATTTTTGAGCAGTCTTGACGGGGAGCTCTTCACGATTTCCCGATGACCCTTGATCACCTCCATGATGCTTTCCCCCGAAACATCGCGTCTCCGGTACACCCGATATCCCTTCCAACGGTGTGAGGTAAACAGGGTGGTCTCCCTCAGGCACCGTTTCGCCCTGCTCCGTTGATGGCCCATCTTTATCCGATGGACCAACCCCTCTACCCTCAGCAAAAAAGGCTTAAAGATGGAGGGGGGAATTTCCTTGCCACCATAAGCTTCGAGAAATATTTCCTTATCCCCTTGACCGAGCGCGAAATTCAGGGAATAAAAGAGTTGGGCGATATTCAAAAAACGTTGCCTTTGGGAAAGGGTTTTCCTCAACCGGGCCGAATGCAAGTCGATGAGGTACAATGCTCCTTCTCCGCTTTTACGTATCAAGAAATTGCCCGTGTGCAAGTCGGCGTGAAAGAGTCCGCCTTCGTGGATGCGCTTAACGGTATCCCCTAGCAAACGGAGTATTCTCCTCTTCTCCTCCTCCCACTTCAAATCCCCCTCACCAAATCGTTCCTGAAAATAATCCATTAAGGGTTCGGCTTCCTCGATTGCCTCAGAAACATAGAAGCTTTCCTCCAAGAATCCCCATCTC
The DNA here is from genome assembly GCA_964346945.1 of uncultured Syntrophobacterales bacterium. Classification (GTDB taxonomy): domain Bacteria; phylum Desulfobacterota; class BSN033; order WVXP01. The sequence continues at coordinate 4,616 of CAYFXL010000156.1, read as the reverse complement.
CTCCGCTCGATCACGCCGACGGGGACGGGAACCTGCACCCCTTTCATCTGAAAGGCTCGGGAAACATGCCACTCCCTCTTCGCCCTTGAGGGCAAAAGCAGGTACTTGGCGCGGTCCTTCCAATTCTTGGCCTTGAATTTCTTGATGAACAGCGCCTGACCATGTGGACCGCGGAAGACAGCCGCCCACCTCACCCGGGAATCCTTTATGGTCCGGCTGCCTCTCCTCAGGACGCCGGCTTGGATATTTCCGAGGGCTTCATCGCTGAAAATATCCCTGAGGTCTTCCCGCACGAATCCTCGGTAACCTCTCGCGGATAATCGAACCAATGGCATTTCACCTCTATCCATTCGGACGCCCAACGGAGAGTGGTTTACCCCCTTACCCTCTCCAACCCCCTCAAGATCCGCCGCTAAAGCTTCTTCGAGAACCAGTTGTCACCTCTCACGGTCCGAAGTTCGGAGAGTTCTCCTAGGCCCAGTTCACATAATTTACAATCGTTTCTCCCAATTCATCCCTCTATGCAGAGCTTCCGAAAGAGGTCGAAGACCTTCTTCGAGGTGACTCCCAACGAAAAGGACCTCTCCACCCGCTTCCGTCCCTCCATCCCCATCTGGACCCTCAATCGGGGGTTATCGACTAATCGGGAAATCCTCTCCACCCACTGGCTATCAGCAGAAGCCCAATAACCATTTAACCCATCCTCCACGATGTCCCGATTGATCCCTATGGGGGAACACACGACGGGGATCCCCGAGGCCGAATATTGTACCGCCTTCAACCCGCATTTCCCCTGGGACCAGACATCTTCCGTGAGGGGCATCAAGCCGATATCGAAGCTTTGGAGATCCGAAACCTCATCCTCCAAAGCCCATTTCTTCTTGACTATGGGAACCGTGGAGCAATCGAAGAACTCATCTGACACTACCTTGAGTTTGAGCTGAGGATACTTCTGGTACAAGCTCTCGAGCACTGGAATCAAATTGCGAAGATACCAGAGGGTGGAACCGCTGCCTATCCAGCCCAAGATGATGGAATCCCCGAATTTCCCATAGTTCCTGGGTGGGTACTTCTCCATATCGACAGCTGTTGGGACCACGGCAACTTTCCCCTCTTCCACATATTTCAAGGCCTCACTCTTGAGGAATTGATTTCCCGCGATAACGGCGTCGCTGGCTCTCACCATTCGCCTAAAGGCCCATCTCCTCGACAGCGAAACTTGGTTCGAATGCCTTGATGAGCGGTACATCACCGCATCGTCGAAATCGTAAACCAACTTCTTGGAGGCCTTTCGAAGGAAGAACAGGTCTAAGAGAGTCAGCAGCCTCCTCTGGATATAGACGAGGTCGTATGCCGGAAGTTTGCCGAAGAGCCGGCAGCGATCAATTCTTCCCCGAGAGATTACCCTCAGATCAACCCCTATGCCCTGACGCCTTAAGTAGGGAAAGTAGTGTTGAACTCGATAGCCCTGGGGTCGTTGGTGCGCTAAAAAGATAACTTTCATTGAACCGATTTTTGCGTGCCTTAAACGGCTCCAATCCAATATACTCTATCCACAGCTGCTGTGAAATGTTAGCCTCCATTGACTCCAATCCTAGGCCCTTGCACATCATTGTGGTCTTGCCTTGCCGTTTCTTTCAAGCTTACCCTCTCGACTCACGCACTATTCAATTTTCAACTCTCACAACTATCTGCCAGCCGCTTTGCATCCGAAGATAGCAACAGGGACAAGTTCTCTTCAATACTCGATAAAAGTCAATCCCACCAGGCACTCCTCTTTAAATCTACCCTTACTCCCTTATTAAACCGAACCTTGATATGTCTCACCGGGTTCTCCGCTACTATTGAGTAAGACACAACATCTTCCGTGACAACACTACTGGCAGCGGCTACAGCGCCATTACCAATATCAACCCCCGATAAGACCAACGCGTCTCTCCCAATATAAACATCATTCCCTATCACAACATCACCTTTCGAACGGATAAGGCCTGGAAAGCTCGTCTCTTTCCCAAAAAGGATATGTAACGGATAGGTGTAGCAACCCAATCCACTCTATGATCTCCTCCCAAGAGCATCCTAACTCCGTCTGCAATTGAGCAAAACCTCCCAATTTTAAGTGTGGCGTCTTGGCGCCTCGATAGCACCCTGGGACACCATACGTCCATTCGCCAATGTCATACTTCGCATATCTTCTGATTCTTCTTCTACTCTTCCTCACAAAAATGGGTGAGAAGCGGTAAGCAATCTCCGAATAGCTTTTTTTATGTTCATTTCGGTGCTCTATTGATATATAAATTTATGTGGGAACCCCTGGAAGCCTTTGCATGGAGTCAAGGTCTTATTTTTGACCCTTGGGTGTGCTGGTGGGTTAACGGCAGAACTCTCATCAGACCTCTTTCCTCGATGGAACCGGCCTCTCCATCAGTTCCTTCAAGATCCTGTATATCTTTAATCTACACTCCTGGAGAGAATACCCCGTTTTTACCTTCTCCCTTCCCTTTAACCCCATCTTTCGCCTCAAAGGCCCGTCATCAATGAGGATTGAGAGTTTATCGATCCACTCCTCTTGGTTCATTGCCCAAAACCCATTTTCGCCATCCTTGATCAGGTCCCTGTTGATCCCCACAGGCGTGCAGACCACGGGAACGCCAACCCCCTGATATTGGACGATCTTTAAACCGCACTTTCCCCAAGACCAGGGGTCATCCATCAACGGCATCAAGCCGATGTCGAAGCTCTGCAGGTCCTGGACCTCATCGTCGGAGTTCCATTGTTTCTTAATCACCTCCATCTGATTGCAGTCGAAAAATGTATCGCACACGATCTTAAGCCTTAAATGTTCGTACTTCTTCGACAAGGCGTCGAAAACGGGGCGCATATTTTCCAAATAGTGGATGCTCCCGTGGTCGCCGATCCATCCCAAAATCACCCCCTCCTCCTTCGAATCGTAGGATTTCGGGGTATACCGCTCGATATCGATGGGGCTAGGAATGATTTCCACGTTATGATTGTATTTCAAGGCCTCCTTTTTCAAAAATTCGTTTCCGGCGATCACCGCATCCGATGCCTTGAGCATCCTGGCGAATCTCCTCCTCCTGGTCTTCGAGGTGGGATCCGCGGCCGTGGAATTTCGGTACATGACTGAATCGTCGAAGTCGTAGACGATCCGGTCACTCCTTCTCCGCAGCAGCCACAAGCGCAATCCGGTCAATCTCTTCCTTTGGAGGAAGACGATGTCATACGAGGGCAGGGATTTAAAGAAGGACCACTTTTCCGAAAGGGTTCTAGGGTACGGGATTACTTCAGTTTCCATCCCGTTCTCCTTCAGATAAGGAAGATACTGAAGGACCCGATAACGGCTTGCTGCCACCTTCCATCCCTGGATCAAGAAGAGAACTTTCATTGATCCGATTCCTTCTCCGCCACGATCAGTATGGATTTGGCGAAATCAATCCCCAGATAACGATGCAGCGGTGCCATGATATGCACGCGAAAGAAGAAACGGTGAAATGCATCGTTATAGGTCCTATACATGGAGACAATCCGAAAGCCTAACCCCAAGAGGATTCCCCCTAGTTCATCGTAGCAATAGCCCACCTTATGCGTAGCATCCCTCCAGAACCGGCTCGGATTGAACACGTTGGGCGTTGTCAGAATCAACCTTCCTCCCTCCCTCAAAATTGAGTAGATCTTGGCCAGCATTTCGACACCTTCCCTCAATTCCAGATGTTCGATTACCTCGGAGAGGAGGACTACATTGAAGGTCTCATTTACCTCATCCATGGAGTAGAAATCGTGCACCTGGGTTTGATCTACATCCAGGCTTTTATAAACCACGCCGGGGTAATGGCCCTTGATCCTGGGCTCGAGATTCCTTTTGGAGGCACCAATATCCAATACCTTTTCGCCGTCCCGGATAACCTCCAACATGAGGGGAAATCGCTTCCTCAGGATCTTTAAGTCCCAGATCCTGGGAAAGTCTTCATGAACCTTTACCCGGTTTGCATACAATGTGCTCCAGGAGATCTCCTCGCCACCCATTGAGCCTTACCCATTTCCTTCCACTGGAATCATGCTCGTCCCCTGCACCCAGTTCTATTTTCCTTTCCCACGTGGAAATGATACCAATCATGATAATGCAGTACTTCCAAGCTTGTCAAGGAGTGATGGCTTCATGGGCAACGCACTGCATACCGATTTTCGCTCTCCCCTTTACCGATTTACCCCCCAGGGGAGTGGACTGGCAGTGAGCATACGTCCACGGATGAGTTGCTATTCCAGACGAGGAAGTCTCTCATGGCGAGATAATTCAGGCCGCAGGCAAAGAAGGTCAAGAGAGCGTCGAAGGGGATGTAGACCATAGGCTGGCCCGCCACATTCAAGCTTGTGGTGAGGACGCCCGGGACGCCAGTGAATTAATTGAATTGGTTGATGACCTGCCAGTATTTGGGCTGAATACTCGGTCCAGGGGTCTTAACCCGGAGCGTATGATCCGCATACGCGGTCCCTAAATACTCTCGATCATGCGATTCTTCCCTTGAAAGGCAATGATCATTGAAAGGTGAGTCATAAGGATTCCCCACGTACTCGCCGAATTCCTGGGCTAAAAAATG
>CAYFXL010000155.1:0-6711 GCA_964346945.1 uncultured Syntrophobacterales bacterium | reverse complement strand
GTCGACTGGGGATATATCCCCCTCTCGTAGAGAAGCTCCGAGTCCTTTAAAACCGCTAGTTGGGATAGTAATTCTTGTTCTGTGAGGCCCGTCACGCTCTTAATTAAATCGTAGCTGAACTCCCTCCCAACCACTGAACCCGTTTGAATGAGGCCTTTCATTCCCTCGGGGAGGGAGTCAACCCGGGCCATAATCACATCCTGAACCGTGGCAGGGATAGTCACCTCCTTGATATCTTTTGCTATGCGATATATATTACCCTCTCTCTCTATGATCTTCAGATCCTTCAGGGACTTTATTAACTCCTCGATGAAAAAGGGGACCCCTTCTGTCTTCTCAAGGATGAACTCCTCAAGGTCCCTCTCTATATCCTCCGTACCTAGAAGATTCGTAACCATCGCAAGACTTTCCCGGTTGGAAAGCCGATTTAAGGTTACCTGGCTGTGATAGGACTTGGCACCCCAGGTGTGCACGAACTCAGGCCTATAGGTAAAAATCAATAGGACTCTTGCCCCCGGTATGCTTTCCAACAGATGTTTCAACTGATCTTCTGAGCTTTTATCAATCCAGTGGAGATCCTCAAAGGCCATGATCAGGGGCCGGATCTCAGAACCCTTCAGGACGATTCGTCTCAATGCTTCGATCACTCGATCCTTCTTCATCTCAGGGCTCATAGGAATCTTGTCAATGCCGCTGTCTTTGACCGCTAAGAGTTCCAGAAGATATGGAATGGTGGAGGTTTCGTCGGCACCCAGTATCTTCAGGCCCCTCTTGACCTTCTCCTTAATATCGAAATCCCCATCGCCCTCATGAACATCGAAGTTTGCCTTCAGGATATCTATGACCGGATGGTAGGCCACACCCCTGCTGAAAGAGAGGCACCGCCCCTCCAAAAAGGTCACATCCTCGTTGGCCACAGCCTTTCTGAACTCGTATAGCAGCCTAGACTTCCCCACCCCCGCCTCAGCCAGGATGGAAAAAGCCTGGCCCCTGCCTGCCTTGGATCGCTCCAAACCATCAAGCAAAAGCTCAACCTCCCTTTCCCTTCCTACAAAGGGGGTCAAGCCCTGCTCCGCGCTAACGTCAAACCGTGTCCTCCTCGTGCTGGGGGCGATGGCACGGTAGACAGCGACCGGCTCTTCCTTGCCCTTAACCTTCTTTTCTCCCAGGGCTTCAAATCGAAAGAGCCCCTCTGTCAGCCTGAAGGTCTCCTCAGTCACATAGGTTGTCCCCGGCTCTGCCAGCTCCTGCATCCTGGAGGCCAGATTCACCGTGTCCCCCACCGCCTTGAACTCAACCCGGAGATCATTGCCCAAGGTACCAACGACCACAGGCCCTGTGTGAATGCCGATTCGCATTCTCAGAGTTGGTATGCCTTTTCTTTCTTGCTTCACTCTGTCCCTAAATCTGGCCATCTCCCGATGAATCGCCATTGCTGACCGGATCGCCCGCTGAGGGGCATCCTCCATGGTGATGGGGGCCCCAAAAAGGGCCATAATCCCGTCACCGGTCATCTCGTTGACCGTGCCCTCATAGTCGTGGACCTTGTGAATGAGGATCTCGTAGACCTGGTCCATGACGGAATAGGCTTCCTCAGGACCAAGGCTTTCCGATAGCGCGGTGAACCCTTCCATGTCGCAAAACATCACCGTAACCTGCTTACGCTCACCCTCAATCCTTCCCTTCTGGGCCAGTATTTTCTCAGTCAGGCCCTGAGGAAGGTACCGCTGAATTTTTGCCAGTTTATCATCTAAGGCGAGGTCTCTGGGGGATGGCTCTGACGGAGGGGTCAGATGCTGGCCGCATTCATCACAAAATTTGCTGCCCGGTGTATAAATGTTCCCACATCCAGGGCAAGCGAGTTCCAATTTATTCCCGCACTCTTTGCAAAACTTGGCTCCTTCTCTGTTATCAAACTGGCACTTTGGGCACCTCATCTCTGATAGTCCTCCGATGAATTACCCATTGATTAAAGGGTTATCTGGAGCCGTGAGTGAGAACCTATTCCGATGGCATCACAAATATCTCTTTTAGGGTCTATTGCCCCCATTCCTTAATTCAATAAAACGCTCATCCCCACATCCGGAACGGGCTCCACATCAATTCAACATCCCCTGCGTTCAATTTCCAGGTGCAGCTCAAAAGAGGTAGTACCCCCATATTAGCAGGTTCAAACATCAAGTCAATTTTCTTTTCCCAGCTTTCTTGGGAGTAGCGCTGAACTACATAGGATCTAAGTGTATTCGACAGCTGACACGCCTTCCCAGAACTATCGAATTGCGGTTGAAATCGATGATGATCGATCAAGAAGAAGGCCGAAGTGGAGGAACTCGACGACCCGGAATTCAGCCTCTTATCTGCCCCTATACGTAGCCTGCAAAAAAAGGGTTAGCCCGTATTAGCTAACCCCTTGATTTTATTGGAGCGGGCGACGGGATTTGAACCCGTGGCTTTCAGCTTGGGAAGCTGACACTCTACCACTGAGTTACGCCCGCATGTAATCTCCCAAAAGGCACTCTTAAACTACGGTATTTCACATGTCTTGTCAAGGAAAATTTGCCGTGCTGCAGTCGTGCAGTGTTGCTGTGTTGCCGTCCATATCTTGATGCAACAGAGAGTGAATTTGCGTTCTGACCTTCGCCCCAACCGCATGAGCGCAACACTGCGGAACCGCTATTTCGATGGAGTTATTTGGTAACTCTCTCAATGTATTCACCCGTCCGAGTATCGATCTTGATGATATCCCCCTCTTCAAGGAATAACGGCACCTGAACCACCGCCCCCGATTCCAATCTCGCCGGTTTTGTTCCCCCAGCAGCCGTATCCCCTCTGACGCCCGGTTCCGTTCGGTCGATGCGAAGCTCAACAAACGTGGGGAGCTGCACACCCACTGGATTGTTGTTGTAAAAAAGCACTGTCAGGGTGATATTTTCTCGGAGGAAATCCTTGCTATCGCCCAGTTGATCCTCGGTCAATTCGAATTGCCAGTAGGACTCCTTATCCATAAAGTAGTAATCTTCTCCATCCTGATAGAGGTATTGTACCTCCTTCTCCTCAATGTCCGGGCTCTTCACCCTTTCCCCAGACCTGAATGTCTGTTCCAAAATGTTCCCCGTTAGCAAACTCTTCAGCTTTGTTCGCACGAAAGCTCCGCCTTTTCCGGGTTTTACATGGAGGAAATCGACGATGATGAAGGGTTCCCCGTTCAGTTCTATCTTGAGCCCTTTTCGAAATTCAGATGTCGTGGGCATGGCTTTTCCCCTCGAATTCACTCAATAACCTCAATCTCCTTGGAGAGATTAGTAAGGACTTCACATCCACTTGCCGTCACCAATACCATGTCCTCAATCCTCACTCCACCCCATCCGGGTATATAGATCCCAGGCTCGACCGTAAAGATCATCCCTTCTTCTACCACATCCTCACTTTCGGGGCCGATTACCGGGTCCTCATGGACGGCTAGCCCCACCCCGTGGCCGGTCATGTGGCCGAAGTAGGCTACGCATCCGGCATCCTTGATCCAACCCCGGGCAACGGCATCGAGCTCCTTTGCCTTCTTGCCTGGGCGGATAGAGGTAATGGTCCTATCGTGGGCATCTTTAACGATTTGGTAAACCTCTTTCTGGCGATGATTCGGCTTCCCACAAAAAAAAGTACAGGTTTCATCCGAATAATAGCCTCGATACCGACCCCCGAAATCGATCACGACGAAATCGCCTTTATTTATCCTTTTCTCGCTGGGTTTGCCATGAGGAAGGGCGGAACGGGCTCCAGAGACAACGATGGTATCGAAAGAGATGCCATCGGCACCGTTACGCCTCATGGAAAATTCCAGTTCCAATGCGATCTCCCTTTCCTGGATACCAGGCTTTATCCTCCATATATTCTCCCTGAGGCTCTTGGAAGCGATATCAATGGTCCCCTTTATTCGCTCTATCTCCTCATCGTCCTTTACCGCTCTGATGTTCCTCACTCTCTCATTGAGGGGAATGAATTCACCGCAGCTTACCTTGTCGGCGAGCTCTTTATGAACCCGGTAGGTCAAGTGTTGGGCCTCGAAACCTATTCCCTTCAATCCCAGGCCATTCATGAGATCAGACAATCCCTCGACCTTCTTTTTGTATTCGATCAGCTCAAAACCGGACACCTCTTCTTTAGCTTGAGTTGTATAACGAGAATCGGTTAAAAAATACCCCTTGGTCTCAGTCATCACCAGGGCAGCATCGCTCCCCGTGAATCCGCTTAGGTAATGGACGTTCTCCAAGCTTGTAATCATGATCCCATCTAGATGATCTTCCCTCAGGACCCTTTTAATACGATTGATCCTCTCCTGCCTCATTCTGATTCTCCAACCCCTCTTCCATGGTCTTCCTGGCCTGTTGAATCCGGTTCAGCCATTCCTTCAGCTCCCCAATGGCACGTTCGATATTTCTTTTTGGCTTTATTGGGGATTCACCTCCTCCCGGGGAGATCTCCCTCGATTCCCGTAAGCGCAATGCCAGCTCCCTCACCTTTTCCTTAAATCTCACACTGGTTGGATTTTGCCTAAGGAGTTGTCGGTAGATCTTAAAAGCCTCTGCAATATTTTCTCCCTTGAGATACAGTTCGGCCAGAGTCTCGGTGGCGATATTTTCTTCCTCTTCCATGGGCCACCCGTCGGTAGGACTACTTTCTCAAAAACGTAGGTCAAATCCCCTCGTTAGTCAAGCGCAATTTAAGAGATCTCTGAAATCCGGGAAAAAGAGTACTGACACGAATCGAAGATTTTTTCGGTAACCATTCTTGGCGGAGTGAAACGGCCGCAAATCCATTGTTTGAACCCAGAGGGCGAGTTGCGGGAACGAAGTAGCGCCGAACAGGCGCTCTTTGCGGTAAAGCGAACTTTAGCATGGTCGAAAAAATATTTTGGGGGGAGAAGAGCGACTTTTTCGGAGATTCCCTGATGGATGGAACGGGTTTCCTGAGGGCTTTGACTTCCCTCATCGTCCGTTCCCACAATCTCCCCATGTGTCGAGAGAAATAGAGGTTGTTCCCAGAACCGAAGGGGATTGAGGAAATTATTGACAAAATAGCCTGTTTGGATGTATGAGAGGAAGTCAAGATGATCTGAGGAGGTATGAACGGTGGCTAAAAGAAGGCGAATTCCCAAGAAGAAACTGAAGGAGCCCGACGAGTTTATTTCCACTACGGCCAGGATACTCTCGTGGACTGTGGAAAATCTGAAACTCCTTCTCATCGGTATCATTATATGCGCATTGATAGTGCTATCGGTCGTCTTTTGGCGAATAAGAGCGAGAAACAGAGAGCTCGACGCGCTGAATGTTTTTCATCGGGCTTCGGAGATGTTGATGTCTGCCGAGGACCCCTCTTCTAAGGGTTATCAAGAGGCCATTGATGAACTCGAACGTATCAAAAGGGAATATGCCCATACGGATGTAGTTGAGCTAGCTCAACTGCAGTTAGGGCAAGGGTTTCTGAATACAAAACAATATGATAAGGCCGTGGAAAGTTATCGCAAATTGCTCGATCGCGGGCCGCGCGAAAGGCTCTACCGGCTTTTGGCCTTGCAAAATTTGGGCTACGCCTATGAGGGACAGGGGGATTACCAAAAGGCTTTGGATTCTTTCCAAAGCCTCGTTGCCAAGGGGGAGAGCTTTCTCCAACCCTGGGGGTATCTCAACGTGAGTCGGTGTTACGAGAAGCTCGGTAAACGGGAGGAAGCCCTCAAGACTTACCGTATTTTCTTGGAGAAATTCCCGGACTCAACCATGGGTCCCCTGATAAGGAGCAAGATAAGCACATTGGAGTATAGGTAGGGATAGTAGTATGGTGGGATGGGAAATGGCCTAGGCTCATCAAAACGCATCCGGATGCAATGTACGAAGAACGTACATGCCACTTTTTTCATGAGTAGACGCTAAAAATGGCCACTCCCGGAGGACAATTGTCGAACCCTCTGCCTCTCCCTCCTGGATGAGTCAACGATTTAACGGGGAAAACTGACAATCATCATCCTCGCGCGGATCCGGATAGCCGATGGCTGAGGAGTGGTGGTGTCATGGCGGTAGTGATAAAAACCATCACAATGATGGCCGCATAGAGAGCGGGATCCAATAATGGTTCACCGTTCATCCGTAACTGGTTCCCGAGCCCCGCAAAAATCAGGCCCACTTCACCCCGGGGAATCATACCCAGGGCCACTGTCCATCGATCCAACCTCTCATTCCTTGAAAAAACTCCCCCTGCACACGCCATCTTTCCAGCTACAGCTAAAGCAGACAAGACGAGCCCCACTACAATGGCATTGACCGAGAAGAGAGCCCTCAGATCCACCTGCATGCCCATGTGAAGGAAGAATATCGGCACGAAGAGCGTTGAAAGGGGTAAAAGCAGGTGCTCAAGTCTATCCCGTTCCTGAGATCTGAAAATCAGGGAATGCTCCGGCTCCAATATGAGGCCTGCAGCAAATGCCCCCACAAGAGGGGCTAACCCGAATCGACGGGACAGATATGCAAAGGCAAAGCATAGGGTCAAGGAAAGTGTTAGCAACATTCCGCTTAACTCGAGTGTTGCTGCCCAGCGATAGAGTTTCTTGCTGAAGGTTACACCCAGAACAATACCAACTACCAAAAACCCAAAGGCCTTCGTAGTAATTAACAAAATCTTCATCCCAATCCCTGTTGAAACCTGCTCTTGGGAAGAACCAATGAT
>CAYFXL010000154.1:0-6763 GCA_964346945.1 uncultured Syntrophobacterales bacterium | reverse complement strand
GGACGAGGATACCGTGGATCTTGGAATCCTTGTTGTATTGATCGATGAGTTTCAACAGTTCATCCTCCGCCATATCAGCGGGCTGGTTGTCCTGAATGGAATGGAAACCCAGTTCGTGGGCAGTCCTCTGTTTGGCCGTCACATAACTCACGGAGGCCGCATCTTCGCCAACCAAAATGGTGACCAATCCAGGTGTCAGGTTGTGTTTTTCCTTCAACTCCATTACCTCCTGCTTCAGTTCCTCCCGAACCTCCTTGGCCACCTCACTACCGCTTATGATCTTCGCCGTCATCTTCTCCCCCCTCCTAAACACTATTGGATAAGGTCATCGAAAATCTTCCGGGCTGATTGAACCGCTTGAGAATCGACGGGGAGCCCGAAGGTGGGCTTCCCCTCTGAATCGAACTGAAATATCGTCTCGTCTGACGGAATGGTCCCTGCCAGTTCCAAGCCTAAATCCTCAGCCTGTTGGGTAATGGCAGGCTCTAGATCCCCCGGCGCTCGGTTGACGATGAGCACGCTGCGACCGATGTCCAGATTGAGTTCCAGGACCAGATCACGGATGCGGCCCGCGGTACTCACCCCTCGCCTACTGGGGTCCGATATGATGATCAAAAGGCTCACATTTTGTGTCGTCAGCCGACTGAGGTGCTCCATTCCCGCCTCGTTGTCGATAACCACATAGCGGTAATTGTCCGAAAGGATATCGATGTACTTCCTAGCCAGGGTATTCGCGGCGCAGTAGCAGCCGGGCCCCTCCGGCCGCCCCATGACGAGCAGGTCATATCCGTTCGCTTCGATGAGGGCCTCATTAACCTTGTATTCGAACCACATCTCCTTGCTCATCCCCGTCGGGACATCCCCCTTCATCAACTCCCGTGCTTCCCCTATGGTCGATTTTACCGCTACCCCCAGGACCTCATTCAGATTGGCATTGGAATCCGCATCGACTGCTAATATGGGCTTCTTTCCCGTATCCAAAAGGTATTTAATCAGCATTCCACACAAGGTGGTCTTGCCGGTTCCTCCCTTTCCCGAAACCGCGATGGTGTAAGTCAACTCTCTCCCCTCTATGACGCATAGGCCTTCTTCGCCCTCTGATATTCATGGAGCCTCTCCGTGACTTCTGGAAAGGAGGTGGCATCGGTGTGGGGCAGGAACATCGCTGCCACGAATTCGCTCATAAAGGATGGGTTATTGCTCAGCTCGAGATTGGTCATCATATGGGCGATCCGCTCCGTCTCCTTCAGGAGATCCTTGGAAAAGGAGAGGAGCCGAGCCCCCAGCAGCGATCCATTTCCGACGAAGAGGTACTTCCGGGTGTCCATCTCGGGCAGGAGGCCGATGAAGATGGCCTTATCCAGATCGATGTAATTGCCGAAACCACCCGCGATGATGAACTGTTCTACGTCCTGAAATCCCAGGTCCACACTGTTCAGGAGTATCTTACATCCCGCATATATAGCGGCCTTAGTCCGGATGAGGTTCTCGATGTCGATTTCCGTCAGGACGATATCTCTCTTAATCCCCGTCTCGTCTTTCCGGGCCAAGACATACTCGAATCCGTCGCTTCCCTCCCTCACCCTATCGGTATCGAGTTCCTGCTTGAATTTTCCATTCTGGTCGATGATCCCTCCTTGAAAGAGCTCAGCTACGGTATCGATGAGCCCCGAGCCGCATATCCCAATGGGTTTTGCCCTTCCGATGGTTAAGAGCATGGGCTCAAAAGTGTTTGGATTGATACTTACCCGCTCTATGGCCCCCCTGGCGGCCCGGGTGCCGCATTTGACCCCGGCGCCTTCAAAGGCCGGTCCCGCGGAGCAGGAAGCGCTAATCAACCAATCCCTGTTTCCCAGGACAATCTCCCCGTTGGTCCCGATGTCCATATATAAGGTGAGGGTTTCCCGCTGAAAGATCCCCGATCCCAAGATCCCCGAGACGATATCCCCACCCATGTAGCTAGCCACCATGGGGAAGATATAGATGTGTACGTGATCCCCCACGGCGATCCCCAGGTGAACGGCCCTAACGGGTGGGATAAAATTGGCGGTGGGAACATATGGGTCTTCCCGGATATACTTAGGGTCAAGTCCCAAGAGGATATGGGTCATGGTTGTATTTCCCGCGATTACCAGATGGGAAATGAAGTCCCTCCTTATTCCGCTCATGTGCAAAAGGGTTTCGATTATCCCGTTGATCGTGGAGATAATAACCTCCTGGAGCTTCCGCAATCCACCGGGCCTCTGGGAATAGATGATCCGGCTGATCACATCCTCGCCATAGCTTATCTGCGCATTATAATCGGAGGCCTCTGCCATGGTGAAAGTGCCATTCCCATCGGGAAAACCGCATACCTCAGCCCTGTTCAGGTTGAGGAGCTGCCCGAAGACCGTGGTTGTTCCCAGATCTATCACGATGGAGTAGTTGTCACAGACCGCATTCCCCGGTTCCACATTAATGAGCTTGTATCCTTTCCGAGTGAGGACGAGGGTGACCGTCACTTTCCAATCCGATTCCCTGAGGAGACGGCTCAACTTCATAACGACACGAAAATCCGTGGAGATTCCCTTGATACCGTATTCCTTGTGGAGGGCGTTGAGGACCCGGGTCAGATCGCTTACATTGTCGTCCAAGCTAGGGGGATCCAGTTCTACGTAACGCTTGAAGACGGCAGGGTCAATTTCCCAACCCTCAACGAGTTGATCGATATCTCGGGGAGAAAGCAGGTACCTGCCCTCCCGTTTCAGCCTCAATACGGATGGGTCGACCTGGGATTCAATGGGAATCTCTATCTCCAGGTCGCTCATGCACGAGGTAATGCAAGCAAGCCGATACCCCTTGTCAAACTCCCCTTTGGACAGCTTTGGGTTTTGGGGAGAACGCGTCGTTCCCCCAACTACTTTGACCTTGCATTTCCCGCATGTCCCGCTTCCGCCGCAGGAGGCATTGACATGGATTCCCGCCGCTATGGCAGCCTCTAATATATTCTCCTCTCGTTCTACCTCTATCTTCCTCCCGCTCGGGCGAAAGGTGATAGCGCTCTTAGGCATAAAACCCCTTGATTTCACTATTAAATTATATCCAAATGCCCCCCAGGATCTCAATGGCAACCGACATGCTCAACTCGCCATCAGAACAACCCCTTTGTTATGCCCTTTTCGTCGACATCCACTGGCCAGAAAGCCGGCTGAGAAGGCAATCCCGGCATGGTCCTCATTTCCCCTAGCAAGGGGTAAAGGAACCCGGCCCCCACGGATGCCCGGATATCTCGGACGGGTACGCGATAGCCTTTCGGCACGCCCTTCCAATTCGGGTCATGGGAGAGGGAGAGGTGGGTCTTGGCCATGTTGAGGGAGAGCTTTCCCCAGCCCAGGTCCGTGTACAGCTTAATCTTCTGCTCGGCAAGGGGAGTGTAATCCACTCCATCGGCCCGGTAAATCTCCCTAGCCACCGTCTCAATCTTCTCCTTGATGGGCATATCATCGGGGTAGAGGAGCTTGAACGTGTTGGATTGATCGCAGGCCTTGATCACCGCCTCCGCAGCCTCGATGCAGCCATCGCCCCCTTTGGACCATGCCTCGATGGGAACGGCGTCCACGGCACCGCAGTCCTTGGAGTATTTGATGAGGAAGTTCACCTCCTTATCCGTGTCTGCCGTGAACTTGTTGATGGTTACCACCACCGGTACCCCGAATTTGAGCATATTTTCGATGTGGACCTTCAGGTTTTCAGCCCCTTTCTCCAAAGCAGGCAGGTTCTCCTTTTCCGCAGCCTCCCTGTTATAGGGTTGACCGGCCCTGAACTCATAGGCCCCACCGTGCATCTTGAGGGCCCTAATAGAACAGGTAATAACTACGCAGTCCAGCTTGAGCCCGCTCTGACGGCAAACTACGTTAAAGAGCTTCTCCGCCCCACAATCAGCGCCGAAGCCGCTCTCCGTAACCACATAATCACCCAATTTGAGGGCCACCATGTCCGCAAGGACCGAATTGTTTCCATGGGCGACATTGGCAAAGGGAAACCCGTGGTCGAATACCGGGTGATTTTCCGTCGACTGGACCAGGTTAGGCTTTATGGAGTCCTTCATGAGAACAGTCATCGCCCCTGCCACTTTCAGATCCTGCGCCGTTACCGGTTTCCCATCCTTGGTGAAGGCACAGACCATCCTTCCCAGCCTCTGCCGGAGGTCCTTGAGTCCGGAGGTCAAGGCATGAACCGCCGCGGTCTCCGTGGCCACGGTGATATCGAACCCGCCCTCTCGAGGAACTCCATCCAGTCTCCCGCCGAGCCCCAGAACGATATTGCGAAGGGCCCTCTCATTCAGATCCACGCAGCGCCGCAAGTTGATATTGTGGATATTGATGTTGAGCTTATTCCCGTGAAGAATGTGGGCATCCATCGCCGCATTGAAGAGGTTATGGGCTGTCTCCACGGCGTGAATGTCTCCAGTGAAATGGAGGTTAATATTCTCCATGGGGAGCACCTGGGAGTAGCCTCCCCCGCAGGCACCTCCCTTAATTCCAAAGGTGGGTCCCTTCGAGGGCTCGCGCAAACAGTTGATTGCGAGCTTGCCCTTCTTCTGGAGTACCTTGAACATGGCCTGCCCAAGGCCCAGGTTTGTCACGGTCTTCCCCTCACCCAGTGGGGTTGGGGTGATGGCCGTTACGGTAATGAACTTGCCGTTTGGCTTGTCCTTCAGCCGGTCGAGGATGCTCAGGTTGACCTTAGCCATATACTTACCATATGGTTCTAATTCGTCATCGGTGACTCCACACATCCCCGCGATCTCCCTAATGGGCTTCAACTCGGTTTCTTGAGCAATCTCGAGGTCCGAGGGAACGGGATACCTTTTCTCAACAGCCATACCGATTACCTCCTTTCAAAAAATTGTTCAGGCGACAAGCCTATGAGGAATTCACTTCTCATTTGAAACTGACGTAACCCTCCATTTCTTCTCCAACGATTTTAGATGGGAAAAATACAGAAATCCTAGTGGTTAATACTGATCTACTTCCAGGGGGAAAACGATCCCGGGCTACTATGTGATAATTAGCACAAGAATCCTAAAACATACCTCCTCTTTTGTCAAGACAAAAAATAACTTTCTCCCCCCTCCCTTCATAACCCTGACGTGAATAATCAATACCTCCTCCCCGGACTCCAGAGGAATTTTCTCACTCCTGTGGATATCATCCGCCTGTTATTGGGAGGGTGAGATGTATTCATTGGGACTGCTGCTCCTCAGGTCATCCCAAGGAGTCTGAAGCATGCAAGGACACCTCGAGCATCAATATCGACACTGCCCACTGTTCCCAGGGATGGGGTTCAGACTCAAAGGGCACCGCTATTTGTCGTCGAAAAAGGTGCGACTTTCGTACCGAATGTTCCAGGAATTTCCTACGAATGGCCTCGACAGTTTGGAAACCGCCCCAAAGGCATCTTGAAAAAGGGAAGAAAAGCACGATTCAGCTGGATGCCTTTAGGGTCTTCAACGGTTCTGAAAAATGCATCAACCTCCCCCCAACTGTGGGGATCAATTCCGTTCAGATGGTTCGATCACTCATGGATTCGAAGAAAATATTTTACCAATTCACCTTTTTGGAGTATGATAAGGCATATCCTATGGAGGTGGAGATGTCCCGTAAAAAAATGGTATTAAACAGGGAAGCCGAGCTTTTAGGCGAATTCCTCATCGATGAGGGGAGAAAGCTTGTATACGCCATTTTGAGCCTCAACGAGGCAAAGGACCCCTTGAAGGAGAAGCGGATGTGGGATCTGGACAAGGGATATAACGATTGGCTCCGGATCCACGGCGACGACTACCAGGCACTGATGGAGAGATACGGGGAGGGCAATACCTTTCGGATTTTTGCTGAGATTGAAAATATCTTAATCTTCTTCGTCGGTTTCTGCTTGAATAAATATCTGGAAGACGAGGGGAAAAGAAAACCCCTTTTGAATCGATTGACAGGTCACATTGGGAAGGAAATGGAGAAGATCGGGGTCGACTTCGACGGCACCGGCCCCAAGAAATACAAGGAAGATGAGAACTACGTTGAGGCCTTTGGGGTTGAACTCGGCCGTCTTTTGGAAAAGCCCAGCGCGGTATTGATGGCCAATCTTTCGGTCCTCATCGCTGACTATTTGGGGAAGTGGTTCGTACCCACCGTGGGATTCATTCTTCAGGGCTCACAAGGGCCTTAATTTCCCCGTTAGAATACATTACGATTAATTCAATTCATAGGGCTCCAAGAAGGAGGAAAGGCGGTGGACAAGGGCAATCTAAAGTCAGCTTTTCAAAAGCTCAGGGCAAAAAGTATCGATGATATCATCGAAGGGCTCAACGAAATCGAGTGGAAGATAGAGGGCCTACGGGGAAAAGATCTCAATGAAGCCACTCTGGCCTTGTGCAGCCTCTTCTATATTGATCTCTTTGACCGACCTGATTTGGAGCCTGCCTTGGACCGTGCCTTCAAAATATTGGTGGCATTAGGAGAAAAGGCGATCCCCCTGATTCTCTACGAATTAAAGGAGGCGGATTTACATGTTCAATTCCACCTTTCGAAGGTACTGGGGCAGATCGGCAAACCTGCCATCAAGCCATTGCTCAAGTTCTATTCGGGTTCCTTCGACCCTCACGTGAGATGTTTCGCCCTTTATGCCCTCGGGAAGATTAGGCAACCCGAAATGGCCAAGATTACCCCCAAAGTGATGGATGCCATGGATGATTCCAATGGGGAGGTGAGGGATACGGCCACCAGGG
>CAYFXL010000153.1:0-6777 GCA_964346945.1 uncultured Syntrophobacterales bacterium | reverse complement strand
CAACACCGCCTATAATGTGGTCAAGGGTTGCTGCATGTTCCTCTTCCGGTTCACGCCCGTAAAAACGCTTAATTCCCCCGTGCACACCATAGAATACTGGTTCTGCGAATCCCTCGATGAAGGCCTTACGAATTGAACCCTTAACCCGGGAAATACTAATGCGCGATGTGTGGATAAGCACTCCCATCTCTTCCTCCCATGGTTTCGGTTATCCCGGAAGTTAACTGAGCGAGCCATTCCCTGGATTTAATGATACCAAAGCAAATTCATAATTTACAAGGGAGGAACTCCA
Source organism: uncultured Syntrophobacterales bacterium (assembly GCA_964346945.1). Classification (GTDB taxonomy): domain Bacteria; phylum Desulfobacterota; class BSN033; order WVXP01. Next base: position 6,485 of record CAYFXL010000153.1, on the reverse strand, counting down.
GCTACAATTCGTGCCGCTCTATCTGTGGAAAATATACCCTTTTCGATTTTTCAGAAATGATGGGGTGGAATCTGTGCATTCAGGTTGAGATTGGTTTGTGTTGGTAAAAGGCGGCTTAAGCATATAGTGAGGTCAGAGGGTTATCGTGGGAGAGACAGGGAGATAAAATAGTGGGAACAAATTCACTTGACATAATAGGAGGAATTGTATATACGAGAAAAACACTCGTGTCTAGTCCTTCACCGATGGCATTCTGCGAAAACCATTTTATGATTGAAACGAAAATCATAGACAAGGTTGAGGGAAAAAGGGAAAGGATCGTTGAACTCCTGGCGAAATTGGTAAAAATCCCCAGCTTGACTGGAGAAGAAGGGGATGCCCAGGAATATGTCGCTGGTTTTTTGAAGAAATTAGGATTGACGGTGGATTTCTGGGAACCGGACGTAAAGGAGTTATTCGATAAGTACCCCGATGTAGCCCAGTATCCCTCTCACTGGCAGCACGATCTCATTTTGCCCTATCAGGATCTCCCCAGATACGGGGATCTGGTCAAGTCGGGGAAGATGGATGTCTTGAACTACAAGAACAGGCCGAACGTCGTGGGAACCTGGAAGGGATCTGGCGGCGGAAAATCCCTCATCCTCAATGGCCATATTGATACGGTGACCGTAGAACCGAGGGATGAATGGACGCACGATCCCTTCGGAGCGGAAATCGAGGATGGCAAAATGTACGGCCGGGGTGCATCTGATATGAAAAGCGGTATTGTTGTGGCCATGGTTGCCCTGGAATCTTTGATTGAGTTGGGAGTTCAACTGAGGGGAGACGTAATATTTGAAAGCGTTGTCAATGAAGAACACGCTGGCAACGGAACCCTTGCCTGTGTGGCTCGGGGCATTACTGCGGATGCGGCCATTATCACCGAGCCAACGAAAAATCATATACGGTTGGGAAATGCCGGAGCAGTGTACTGGGGCGTCAAAGTTAAAGGAAGGCCGAAACCAACCGGGGCGAGATGGAGGGGAAGGGAGCAGGATGGGGTTAGTGCCATCGAGAAGCTATCCAAGGTCATCGATAGTCTATTGGAGCTGGAACAAAAGCTAAATGGGAAATGCCATCATCCTCATATACCTGATCAGAATTCGTTTTCCCTCGTCATGGGGAGGGTTCACGGTGGCCATTACGACACGGTGACGGCTTCCGAATGTACCTTGAACGGAAGTGCCTATTTCGGATCCGAAGTGGGATCAGTCAGTGACGTCATGGAATACATCAGGGGCGCAATTTCAGAAGCCAACAAAAAAGACCAGTGGCTCACAGAAGTTCCCGCGGAGGTCTTTTTCCTCCACCATGATGATCCATCGGATATTGAGGAAAAAGAACCGATTATTCAGACACTATTGTCGGCGGCTCAGAGGGTAACCGGAGAAAGACCCCCGGTCTATAGGGGAACCGCCTCCTGTGACATGAGGCATTTGATCAATCAGGGGAGAATTCCAACCACCGTATTCGGTCCCGGCTGGGGGGATCACATTCACAAGCCGGACGAATTCATCCCCATAGATTCGATGGTGCCGTCGGTTAAGGTCCTGGCACTGACCATCTACGATTGGTGCAAATAGGAGGGCCTCGGGGATTATGTCAATGGATTTGGCCTTGTCAGACGTCTCAATACCGCGGCAAAGAGAAAGGAGGTGAGATCTTAAGGCAGGACGGGCCTGTCATTTCAGGCAAACCAATGTGGGAAGTGGTGAAACCAAAGAAGGAGGTGCTTGAATGAAGAATCATCTAAAAACATACCTAGTTCTTTTTACCCTTTTGGCGTTTCTCTCATGTCTTCTCATTGTATCACCCAGTCCCCTTCAGGCGGCCGAGAAGCCACAGCGGGGGGGACGGTTAAAGGTTGGCACCGATTCGACCGCGGTTGGCTTGGATCCCCAATTGGCCCTGGCTTTTGCTTCTTATACCTTTTTCGAGCACGTCTATGAGACCTTGATCCGATACAATAAGAACATGGAGCTGGAACCGTGTCTGGCCACCTCATGGGAGCAGCCGGATGACCTCACCTACGTTTTTCATCTGCGGAAAGGGGTGAAGTTCCACGACGGGAGTGAATTGACGGCGGAGGACGTGAAGTTCACCTTTGAAAGGCTCCTCGACCCGAATACGAAGACCCCTAGGGGTACGTTTTTCAAATCGATAAGCAAAATAGAAACCCCCGACAAGTACACCGTCAAGATCACCATGTCGCAACCCTATCCGCCGTTCTTAAACACCATTGGTTCAGCATGGTATGGGGCCATTCTTTCCAAGGCGGCCGTTAAGAAATATGGATCCCTTCAAGCCAATCCAATAGGAACCGGGCCTTTCAAGCTAGAGAAATATGAGCACGGAGTCAAGGGGGTCTATGAGCGTTTCGACGACTACTGGGACAAGGGCAAACCCTACATCGACGGGTTCGATTTCATCGTGATCAAGGACGAGACCTCCCGTGTGGCGGCACTCAGAAAAGGCACGATTGATATCGGTTGGGTGAAGGAAGCCCAGCTTGCTGACTTGCTCGCCAAGGAGAAAAACCTAAAAATATTGATGGGCCCTCCTGTCAGGCAAAACAGATTCTGGATGAAACTCGATAGACCCCCATTTAACAATGTCAAGCTCAGACAGGCCGTGGCCTCGTCCCTGGATCGGCAAGAAATCATCGACACGGTGTTAATGGGCAGGGGGACGCTCTCCACAGCTCTTCCCCCGGGTGCGGTCCCCTATGCGCTCTCCCAAGAGGAGATGGCTCAACTTCCATTTTACAAGCAGGACCATGAGCTAGCCAAGAAACTCCTCAAAGAGGCGGGGCATCCCGATGGTTTCGAATTTACCTGCATCACCTCCCCCCACAGCCCCGATTATATCCCCTTCGCCGAAATCATGCAGAGACAGCTGGCCAAGTCGGGCATCAAGATGAACATCGTTCAGAAGGACTGGGGAATAACGCTGAAAACCTGGCGATCGGGAGATTTCATTTCGATGATCTTTGCGGGAATCTGGTTCCCTGATCCAGAGGGCTATGCCTACAACTACTATTACAGTAAAGCGAGCGGCAATTACTTCGGGTTCAAGGATGAAAAGCTGGACAGGCTCTTTGAAGCCCAGCACACGGAGACAAATCTGGAGAAGAGGATCAAGCTGTGGCACGAACTGCAGAGGTATATGGCGGAGATCGTGCCCTGCATCTGGCCCTATGCCATGACTCCCCGCTTCGAGATCGTAAACAAGAGGGTAAACGGTTATCATTTCCTATCAAACAATTCCCGTTCATTCTTGAGGGAAGCGTGGATAGCGGAATAGCAAATTGGAATTGAAGTACGTGCCCCATCTCAATCAGACATCAAGATGATTTTGATGGGGCACTTGTTTTGATTTCATCGAGAGAGGCAAGACTTCGATGCTCCGATACGTCAGCATCCGCATATTGAGCATGATCCCCATTTTGCTCGGTGTTTCCATCCTAGTATTCGCCACATTTCATCTCGTTCCCGGGGATGTGGTGGATATCATGATGGGAGATGAAGTAGCCGGGGACCCCAGGGCTTTGATGGAGCTGAGGAAGGAGCTCAATCTCGATAAACCCGTCTATCTCCAATACCTTTACTGGTTGCGGGATGCAGTACGGGGTGATCTCGGTAAATCCTTCACCTCCGGCAAACCCGTAATGCACGAAATTCTCGGCCGGCTCCCCGTAAACATTGAATTGATGCTGATTGCCATTGCATTCGTCATTCTCATTGGAATCCCAGTAGGAATGCTTTCGGCCTACAAGCAGTTTTCATTTCTTGACGGCTTTGTGAGAGTAGCGACCATCATGGGATATTCGATTCCCAACTTCTGGCTGGCAACCATCGTCGTCCTCGTTGGTTCCCTCTACTTTCGATGGTTACCCGTTCTGCAGTACGTCCCCTTTTCGGAGGACCCCCTCGAGAACATCAAGTCCATGATCATCCCCGGTTTTGTTTTAGGCCTGACAACCCTCTCGTATATCGTGAGAATGACGCGCTCCTCGGTCCTGGATACCTTAAGACAGGATTATGTCAGAACGGCCCGAGCGAAGGGGATGCAGGAAAAAGTTGTCCTCTTCGTTCACGTGCTGAAAAACTCCCTGATCCCGGTTATAACCGTCTTGGGAATCCAGATTGGGGTTCTCATTGGCGGGCTGGTGCTCACCGAGGAGGTATTCGTATTGCCCGGCGTTGGGCGATTAATTCTACTCGCTATTGAACAACGGGATTTTATGATCGTCACTGGATCCATCCTCTTTATCGCATGGGTTTTTGTGGTAATCAATCTGATCGTCGATATTGTTTACGCGTTTCTGGACCCAAGAATTACGTATTAAGGGCAGGGGTTAAATAACCATGGGTGAAAAGAGAGAAAACGGCGAAATACTATCCCCTTCAAAGTTAGCATGGAGGGGGTTTAAGAAACACAAGCTGGGCATTATCGGTTCCGTCATGGTGATCATCTTGATCGTGGTTTCCCTTTTCAGCGATGTTGTCGCTCCCCATGATCCCCTGGTGATGAATCCAAAAGACTCTCTTCAGGCGCCTAGTGCAAAATACTGGTTGGGAACCGACCGTTTTGGCAGGGATCAATTGAGTAGGCTAATATACGGAACGAGAATATCAATGATGGTATCCTTTGGCGCGATAGCGATAGCCATCGCTTTCGGGGTCGTTATTGGCCTCATATCGGGATACTACGGTGGACTCCTGGACAATATTATCATGCGCTTGATGGACATTCTGTTTGCCTTTCCATTACTTTTGTTGGCCCTGATGCTGGTCGCCATCTTAGGACCCAGTCTCCAGAACTTAATGATCACTATTGGATTCCTCTATCATTCCCGTTTTGCCCGGATCGTTCGCGGCTCCGTCCTCGCTATCAAGGAAAAGGAGTTTATCGAGGGGGTTCGCTCCGTCGGCGCCGGGGATATTTCCATCATTCTGTTCTTTATCTTACCCAATGTTCTTTCCCCGGTCATTGTTCAGGCAACTTTTAATCTCTCCACCGCCATTATGGTTGAAGCCGCTCTCAGTTTTCTCGGCCTAGGGACTCAGCCTCCAACACCCTCCTGGGGCCTCATGATGAGCGAAAGCAGGAGATTCATGGAGCTGGCGCCCTGGTTAGCGGTCTTCCCAGGATTTGCGATCATCTTCGCGGTTCTCGCTTTTAACTTAATGGGGGATGCCCTCAGGGATGCATTGGATCCTCGGCTATCGCAGCGGTAATTTCCAGCCATAATAATATTATTATTATTTGGCAATAAAGATTCTCAGATGTTCATTAGTTACCTGGGATTCACCACGATACTGCGATAAAACCTCCCCCATGATTCCCATGAATGTGGAAAGGAGAAATGAACATGCAAGGATTATCAGCGGATTTGGTCATAAGGAATGGAACGGTTATTACAGTTGATGCTGAGGACACAACAGCGGAAGCAATCGCTGTCCGGGACGGGATTATCGTGGGAGTTGGCAAGAACGGGGACATGGAACCCCTCATCGGGGAGAAGACCGAGGTTATGGGCCTCAGGGGCAAAACCGTTGTGCCGGGATTCATAGATTCCCACACCCACAATGCACACATCGGTGAATTTCTCTTCAATTTCAAGCTGCTCAATATGGCTGCGGAGCTCAACCCGTCCATCGCCGAAGTGCAAAAGAAGATCAGGGATAGGGCCAAGGAAACCCCCAAAGGCGACTGGATTGGGGGAAGGTATTTCGATCCCAACGGGCTTAAGGAGGAGAGGTGGCCCACAAGGGAGGAGCTTGATGCTTGCGCACCCGCAAATCCCGTGATCATTACAATACGGGGAGGGCATGCCTGCGTTCTTAACAGCAGGGGGCTTGAATTGGCGGGCATAACCAGGGATACGCCCAATCCAGAGGGAGGGGTCATCGAGAAGGACCCTTCAACAGGTGAGCCCACGGGGGTTTTGCGCGATGTCCTCACCGTGAAAACCGTGGTGCCCCAGGCAACGCTTGAAGATGTGAAGGATGGGCTTGCCATCGCCGGCGAGGAGTACGTTAAGACAGGTGTGACCTCCACGGGTGATGCGGGTGCTATTGACAAACCCGATTCGTATAGGGCCTACCAAGAGGCGGTTGAGGAAGGCAGGCTGAAGACGAGGACTTACCTGATGATCCACGAAGAGTTCTACCGAAAGAATGATCTGGGGTTACGCACGGGTTTTGGCAACGACCGGCTTCGCTTGGGTGCTGTGAAGCTCCTGGTCGATGGATCTATTCAGTGTTTCACCTGTGCCTTCTACGAGCCCTATGTGACGAGGGACACACGGGGTTTGGAGGGACTGCGATACACCCAGGAACGCCTGAATGAGGTTGTTGCCGAGGCTCACAGCCTTGGCTATCAGCTCGCGATTCACGCCCAGGGCGACTACGGTATTACCGTGGCGGTGAATGCCATAGAGC
>CAYFXL010000152.1:0-6784 GCA_964346945.1 uncultured Syntrophobacterales bacterium | reverse complement strand
CCACATCGATGGATGAGGCCCCAATGCCCCCCAACTACATCGTCGAGGTTCAGGATCTGATGGTAAAGAAGAAACCGGCCAAGAGGAAGAGGAAATAAGGAAAATATTCCCCGTTGGTCTCAATGGTTTGGTGGTCAAAAAGGTACTCAATTTGACTGCCACCCTTTTGACAGGACAATCACCTAAAAGGATGTGGCTGCATTATGGATGTTATCCTCCTTTCGCAATTCCGACTCCTCCCAACGGTTGGAGGGGGAGGGGTCCTTCAGATGGAGCGCCCGTTTAGTCAACTACCCAATTCTTCGTCCTTTAGGCCTGCCAACTCCTTTGCGAGTTTTTTCTTTCCCTCCAGGTCGGCCAACCTGCTCACCATTACCCTCTGTGCTTGAACCGGACCAGCCCCGTGCCATGTTCCAGGTCCGTGCTGACCGGCTATCCAATGTTGAAGGAATTTCGTGATACGCATCCTCTTTTCGGCGGGCACGGTCGTCTTAAAAAACTTTTCCACATAATTCCTGGTTTCGGGATTCTTCAATTCCCTCTCCGAAGGCATGGTCACTACCAATCCTCCTGCCAAATCACCCGCTATTTTCATCATCTCCCAGAATCCATTGGCAATATTAACCTTGGCCACATTCCCAAACATATCATCGGGTAAGAATACGCCCGAGCCCTTTGGTTCCTCGGCACCCTCCACGGCAGCAGCCAGAGTACATGCCCTCGCCGTCTCGCTCAAGGTGATCATGTCCGTAATCTTCTCCCTTACCTGGGGGACCTTTTCCAGCCCGGCATATTCAACGAGAAGCTGGGTGGCGCCGATTAAGAGGTCAGCGAAGCCCACTTTACAGGCCCCCCCGCAGTTCATCCGATGGATCTTGGCAAACCGAGCTACCAGTTGCCGGGTATATTTTACCTCTCCGCACATGAAGACTTTATCCCAGGGAACGAATACATCGTCAAAGACTATCAGCGAAGTCTCCCTCTGTCCGTATTTGGGATTACCCAATTCATGGATATCCTCGGCCGCTTCTCTTTCAGCCGTATACGGAGTATATTGGCTTATGTAGGTGATACCTTGGGCTCCGTTTGGGACGGCGAAGGCAACGGCGAAGTCCTCCTCGCCCTCCCGCAAGGCTTGCCCCGGGATGACGATGGTCTGATTGGCAGCTATGGCCCCACTCTGGTTGACCTTTGCCCCCCTGACTACTATGCCGTCCTTCTTCCTCTCGGAAACGTGAATGTATACGTCAGGATCGTCTTGTTCAACAGGTCTTTTACTCCTGTCCCCCTTCGCGTCGGTCATTGCACCGCTGCAGGCCAGGTCATTCTTCTGCAGGTATTTCAGATATTCGTTAAATCTCTTATTGTAATCTGTGGAGAGATCCCTATCCATCTCCCACGTGACGCTGGCCAGGGTATTAATAGCATCGCAACCAACACACCGGTAGTTACAGGTGCCTACCTTTTGGGCCGTCAAAAGGGCCATATCCGCCCGTTTCCGTAAATCCTCAATACCTCGGTTTACGTGTAAGGATCTGTTTATCTTCTCATCGATGAGATGAGATTGTGCTGTCATTGTCGCTTCGAATGACGGATCCAAGGCAAGCTCATACATCTTCGCGGTGGCGTCGATGACGGATTTGGTAGTCGGGTTTTTAAAGAGGTCCTTAACCCTTTTCCCACCGAGGTAAACCTTTGGGTTCTGCTGTTTGATGCTGTCGATGTACTCTTCGGCGGATTTAATTGCCATTTCAAATTCCTCCTTTCTCAATGAGGTCTTAAAGCTGTCCCGTGCATTTCTCACTTCCTCGCTCTCAGGGCATATTTTATGTAGTCCCCTGTCCGTTTGATTACCCCAAAACCATTGGACGAATGGAGCGCTGGCCCCTCCATCAGGCCTGGGGGACTTCTATACCCAAATTCTTGTATTGGCCATATTCCTTGGCGACCTTCATCATATGCTCTACATTTTCTATCGGAGTTCCCGGCGAAACTTCACAGGAGGTGGAAAGGATGTAAGCGCTGTATTTGGCGGCTGTATCGATACACCTTCTTACCTCCCTCTCGACATCTTCCTTCGTTCCTTCAGCAAGGATTCTTACATCAACGTTTCCGATAACGACCACCTTCTTTTGGGCGATTTCCATCATGTTCTCCAACGATGATAGTGCATCGATACTCAACCCCGCCAATCCCACATCAACCAGATCCTCCATGATGGGATCGACATACCCGCAGATATGCAGAGTTAATCCGGCCTTTCTCTCCTTGAAATAATCGACCAGGTCTGAATGGTAAGGTTTAACAAAGGTCCTATACACATCAGGTGATATCAGGCTGCAAGAGCATGCCGCTTCGGAGAACCCCAGGCCAGCCCCCGCATCCTTGATAGCACTCGTTACCTGTTTCACCACCTCTGTGGTGAATTTCATCAATTCATGGACCCAATCGGGGTCGTCGAAGGTGTCCAGGATGAGGGTGTCTAGGCCCCTGAGGCTACCTGCTATTGACCACGGGCCCACGCAATTGGCACTGACGGGAGCATCCTTGACAATCTCCATTACCCTCTGGAGGCCCTCCAAATAATAGGGAAATCGTGCGTCTTTTTTCGCATCTGGGACCTTCAGCTTTGACAGGGTGGTCTTATCTTCCAGCACGTATTTTCTTATCTGGACCCCGGTGTCCTCTGGAAATTCCACCTCCGTACCGATGGCCTCAACCTCCATCAACAAGTCCGTCATCAAAACGGCGATATCGGGCTCAAATTGCTCATAGTAGTGGGTGATCGTTTCGGCAAGGACCTTTGGATCCTTCAAAAAGTCCTTGGGTTTTACGCCAAACCAAGCTATCCCGCCCAACCCTATAATGGGATAACATGGAACGCGGTCCGTAAACGTTCGTTTAAATGCGGCTCTAACATGGTCCTTTCCCGTGTATTCCGGCATGGTTATTCCTCCTTCCTATGAACAGTGGGCTACGACCCCCTTCCCTCCATTTTCCCATAATCACCGGGCGCTATGTTAGTGGTCCTCGGGGAGCTCGTTCAGTTCGATGAGAACCCCTCCTGAGCTTTTGGGATGAATAAAGGCTACCCTCGTATTGTGTGCGCCCGGACGGGGTGTTTCGTCGATCATGCGGGCACCCCGTCTCTTCAATTCCTCCACCTCTTTTTGGATGTCATCTACCTCGAGGCAAATGTGGTGGATTCCGGGCCCCCTTGCTTCGAGAAATTTGACGAGGGGGGAATCGTCGCTGGCGGGTTGAACCAGTTCGATAGTGCTCCCTCCGATTTTCAAAAAGGCGACCTTGGTCTTTTGCTCCGTGACCACTTCCACGCCGCCAAGGTCCAATTGGAGGGTATCCGTGTAAAACTTGGCCGCCTCATCCATATCATTCACCGCAATGGCTATGTGATCTATCCTCTTTATCATTGCAACAACCTCCTTGAGCAGGATGTTACAGCTCCCCTTCAACGTTTGATGATCTTTTCGATGAACTGAACGATATCCGCAATGGTTGTGCCTGGCTGGAATATCGCCCTGATCCCCGCTTTCTTCAGCGCGGGAATGTCATCTAAGGGAATGATACCTCCTCCGAAGACGGGAATATCTCCCGAACCTCTTTCCTTTAAGACCTCAACAACCCGCGGAAAGAGGTGGTTGTGGGCCCCGGAAAGGCAACTCAGCCCGATGACATCAACCCCCTCTTGGATAGCCGTGGCTGCAATCTGTTCGGGGGTTTGCCGAATCCCGGTATAGATAACCTCCATTCCGGCATCCCGCAAGCCCCTCGAAATAACCTTGGCACCCCGATCGTGCCCGTCCAATCCCGGTTTTGCGATGAGTACTCGAGTTTTCCTCTCCCCTTTCATTCTCCTTCTCCCCCAGGACTTCGACTGAGCCCTTAAGTCTCCCCTCGGCGAGAGTCTTTACCCTGAGTTCAGACCGAAGGGCTCGTCCGAACGCTCGAGCCGAATGGAGTTTTCACATGAGTTCACTCGGAAGTCCGAATACGTTCCTCGGTGAACGTATGAATCGAAGACCTTAGCTTTCCCTGTACTCACCGAAGACATCCCTCATGGTGTCAGAAATCTCTCCCACGGATGCATAGGATCTCACCGCCTCGAGAATGGGGGGGATGACGTTCCCATCTCCCTCGGCTGTTTGCCTTAGAGCGGATAGAGCCCTCTCAACTCTGCGGGAGTCCCTCTCCGCTTTAACCTTGGACAGTTTTTCCTTCTGATACCGCTCGACCTCAGGGTCTATCTTCAGAATATCCCTGAGGGGCTCCTCCTCGCTGACGAATTCGTTTAACCCGACGATGACGAGATCCCCGTTCTCGATTGCCTTCTGATAGGCATAGGCACTGTCGAGGATTTCGTTTTGCATAAATCCTGATTCGATGGCCCTCGTGGCACCTCCCATTGAGTCGATCTTTTCGATGTACTCAACGGCCCTGGCCTCGATCTCATCGGTCAATTTCTCAAGGGCATACGAGCCCGCCAGGGGGTCCACAATATCAGTTATCCCACTCTCATGAGCAATGACCTGTTGCGTTCTCAGTGCGATGGTTACGGATTCTTCCGTGGGAGTGGCATAGGCTTCGTCCCGGGAGTTAGTGTGGAGGGATTGGGTACCTCCCAACACGGCTGATAAGGCCTGCAGCGTCACCCTGATTATGTTGTTGTCCGGCTGTTGAGGGATAAGGGTACATCCCGCCGTCTGGGTATGGAACCGGAGCACACATGAGGCGTCCTTTTTGGCTCCAAAGCGCTCCCTCATGATCCGCGCCCAGAGCCTCCGCGCCGCCCTGAATTTGGCGATTTCCTCCAGGAAGTTGTTGTGACAGCCGAAGAAGAAGGAGAGCCTCGAAGCGAACGAGTCAACATCCATTCCGGCCTTGATGGCTGCCTCAACGTAGGCGATACCGTCGGCCAGGGTGAAGGCAACCTCTTGGACTGCGGTGCACCCCGCCTCCCTCATGTGGTAACCACTGATGCTGATGGTATTCCAATGGGGAAGGTGATCTTTGCAGAAGGCGAAGATATCAGTTACGATTCTCATGGATTCTTCTGGAGGAAAGATATAGGTTCCCCGAGCCACATACTCCTTGAGGATCTCATTCTGGGTAGTCCCCCTGAGGGACTCCGGCTTTACCCCCTGCTTTTCGGCCACGGCGATGTACATAGCCAACAGGATGGCCGCTGTTGCATTGATGGTCATTGAGGTGGAAACCCCGTCCAGGGGGATTCCCTGAAACACGGTCTCCATGTCTGCCATGGTATCGATGGCTACGCCGACCTTTCCAACTTCACCCACGCTCAGGGGATGATCGGAATCGTAACCGATCTGGGTGGGAAGGTCGAAAGCCATGCTCAGACCCGTCTGACCGTGATCCAGGAGATATCGGTAGCGCTTGTTGGTCTCTTCTGCAGTGGCAAAGCCGGCGTATTGCCGCATAGTCCAGAATCGGCCCCGATACATGGTCGGTTGGATTCCCCTTGTAAAGGGGTATTCACCCGGAAAGGCCAGTTTTTCGGAGTAATCGAATCCTTTCAGGTCTAGGGGGGTGTAGAGCCGCTTCAATTCGATTCCTGAATCAGTTCTAAAGGTCTCCCTTCTCTCGGGGAATCGATTGAGGGCGAGGGCAAGAGTGGTTTCTTCCCATCTATTCAGCCCCTTCCCCAGATCTCGTTTCTCCTTCATGGTTACCCCCCCTTTTTTCTGTCTTATGGAAATCCTTTCACCTCTTCGTTTCGAGGTTCTGGGAAAAGAAGTCCTTCGCCACTCGCAGATATTTCCGTATGGGAGACAATACAAGCAAATTCCAAATCCTAATTTCTAAGCCCTAAATAATTACAAAGCACCAATGATCAAATGACCAAAACCTTTAGGATTTAGATATTGTTTAGTATTTAGTGCTTCGGATTTAGAATTTTTCCCTTGTTTAACTGTAGCACCGCAACACTCTATAGTTTCGCGCTCAGAGCTTCCTTCCTCAGTTTTTCAGAGATCTCTTATCATATCGTGGTGTAATTGCGCACTGGGGAAGACTCAGAGCGGTATGTTGCCGTGTTTTTTCGGGGGATTGGAATCAACTTTGTTCTTCAACATCTCTAAGGCCACGATGAGCTTAGGCCTCGTTTCTTCGGGTCGAATCACCTCATCGATATACCCCAGTTCTGCCGCTCGGTATGGATTGGAGAACTTCTCCTCATATTTGCTCATCAACTCCTGCCTCCTCTTTTCCGGATCTTTGGCCATATCGATCTCCTTCCTGAAAATGATGGGTACGGCCCCTTCGGCACCCATCACGGCGATCTCCGCCGTAGGGTAGGCATAGTTGATGTCACCGCGCAAATGTTTGCTGGACATCACACAGTAAGCTCCTCCGTAAGCCTTTCTGGTGATCACGGTGATCTTAGGCACTGTGGCCTCAGAATAGGCATAAATGAGTTTGGCACCGTTTCTGATGATCCCCCCAAATTCCTGAGCAGTCCCTGGGAGGAAACCCGGAACATCCTCAAAGGTGATGATGGGAATGTTGAAGGCATCCAGAAATCGGACAAAACGGGCCCCTTTTACGGAGGCGTCGATATCGAGACACCCGGCAAGCCAGTTGGGCTGGTTGGCAACGATTCCCACCGGCGTTCCGCCGAGCCTCGCGAATCCGACGACGATATTTCTGGCGAAGTACTTATGGACCTCGAGGAAATGATGGTCGTCCACGACGCTGTTGATGATTGTTATGATGTCGTAGGGCTTTCTGGGGTCGTCCGGGATAA
>CAYFXL010000151.1:0-6818 GCA_964346945.1 uncultured Syntrophobacterales bacterium | reverse complement strand
TTGACGATAGTCGGGGTATGTCCACTCTTGCGGTCTAAAGGATCCCCTCCGAAAAACGAGCGTCAGGTCCGCATAAATACCATCCCGAAGATAAACCCGGTGAGCAAAGCCCTTGGTGGTGGCCAAGATCAAGTTCTCCTCTGAGAGGACCCCCGGGTCTATGTTCACCTTTCTGCACCCATCGCGGCAGTATCTCTCCTCAACTCCGTTCGTCCTCTTCTTGATGTCCGCAAGGGCCTCTCTTTGAACAAGTTCCTCGAATGAGATAAACCTCCTGAAAAGCGGGGCCCCCATCTCCCTATCGTAATACCTCGTGAAATCAAAGGGAAGCAAATCGCTGAGGAGATCGACTTCTCCATAAATGGCCTTCAAATCCTCCATGGCCCGCATCAATATCTTATCTTCGCCTGAAATCAAACTCATCATCAGCTTAGCTGGCTTCGGAACCCTTGGCGTACCCATAACCCTCGCCCGAAATGGTGCCCCCGCCCATATCAGCTTTATGCCTTCGGAATCTTCTCCAGGTGGATGAAGAATTCCCTGTTGCCCTTTGGTCCCAACAGGGGAGATTCCATCGTTTTCCCAACCCTTAAACCAATTGACTCCGAAAAGCGGGAGATCCGATCGAGAACCTGCTGATGTTTCGGCCCTTCCCGTACCACACCACCTTTTCCAACCTCCCCCCTTCCCACCTCAAACTGTGGCTTCAACAAGGCGACTATCTCCCCTCCATCCCTCATCATGGGAAGTATATTGTCGAGGAATTTCACCACTGAGATGAAGGAAGTATCGATAACCACCAAATCCACCTTCTCCCCTACCTCTTGGGGCCTCAAATACCGGATGTTCTTCCTTTCGAGGCTCACCACACGTGGGTCGTTCCTCAGTTTCCAGGCCAGCTGCCCATAACCCACGTCAATTGCATAGACCCTCTTGGCTCCCCTTTGGAGCAAACAATCGGTAAATCCACCCGTCGAAGCCCCCACATCCATGGCTACCTTTCCCTTCGGGTCTACCTGAAATCTACGGAGGGCCTCTTGCAGCTTAAGTCCTCCTCGGCTCACATAGGGATGATCACTCCCTTTTACCCGAATGTCCGAATCGAGATTCACGAGGCTTCCCGCTTTGTCAACTACTCGATCATCCACCATAACCAAACCAGCAAGAATAATGGTCTTGGCCCTCTCCCGGGATATAGCAAACCCCTTATCTACCAGGACTTTATCCAGCCTTTCGCGCCTCTTCATTGCAGCAAAATTCTTTTTCCAAATCGCACAGTGTCGTGCTTTCCCCTATGCACCCCCAGGACCATTTCCCTTGACACCTCAGCAATTCCCTCAATATTGAGTCCATACTTTCCCCTGAGGGTTTCCTGTGGGCCGTGCTCCACAAATCGGTCAGGGATCCCAATACGTCTCACCTTCACCTCGGAAAGCTCCCTTTCTTGAAAAAGCTCCAGGACCGCGCTGCCAAAGCCACCGTCCAATACATTCTCTTCAACGGTGAGGACCTTCCCCAGTCTTTCAGCATGAGTGCAAATTAACTCCCCATCCAGGGGTTTTACGAAACGGCAGTTGATGACCGAAGCCCTGATCCCATGCTCTAATAACCTATGGGCCGCCTCTAAGCTCGGGTAGACAGTGGACCCTATAGCCAAGATAAGCAAATCATCTCCCTCCAGCAGAACCTCTCCTTTTCCCACCTCCATTACTTTCGGCTCTCGGTCCATCCTCACACCATATCCAGTCCCCCTTGGGTAGCGAAAGGCAATAGGTTTCTTCCACTCGATGGCTGTTTTGATCATATGTTGAAACTCATTCTCATCCTTCGGGGCCATTACAACCATATTGGGCAGGTGTCTGAGGTAGGAAAAATCGAAGAGCCCGTGGTGGGTTGGTCCATCACTCCCCACCATTCCCCCCCTATCCAAGGCAAAAACCACGGGCAAGTTCTGGAGACAAACGTCCTGTTGAATCTGATCATATGCCCTCTGCAAAAAAGTGGAATAGATGGCCAACACCGGTTTGAAACCCTCAATGGCCAACCCGGCGGCAAAGGTGGCGGCGTGTTGTTCAGCGATTCCAATGTCGAAGAACCTTTCAACAAATCTCCTTGAATATTCCCTCAACCCCGTTCCGTCTTCCATCGCAGCAGTGATGGCAATGATCCTATCGTCTTGTTCAGCCAATTGTACTAAGGTCTTCCCAAAAACCTCGCTATAGGTTGGAGGCGCATCTCCCCTCTTCCGCAGCTTCCCTGTCTCGATATCAAAGGGGCCGACGCCGTGGAATCGGGATGGATCGGACTCTGCCGGAGCATACCCTTTTCCCTTCTGAGTCAAAATATGGACTAATATCGGTCCCTCCATTTTCGCTACGTTGGAGAACGTCTCAACGAGGTGATCCAATCGATGGCCTTCGATGGGTCCGATATATTCAAACCCCAACTCCTCGAAGAGCAAACCGGGAGTGAGAAAACCCTTAAAGGACTCCTCCGCCTGTTTGATGATTTTGTACATGGATCTTCCAATACCCGGAAGGGTTTGCAGGAAGGCCTTCATCTCAGTACGGAATCGGTTCACGAATCGCCCCGTCATAACTCGACTCAGGTAGGACGCCAAGGCCCCAACATTAGGGGAGATGGACATCTCATTGTCGTTGAGTACCACGATGAGGTCCCTTCCTAGATGGCCTGCCTGATTTAACCCTTCGAAGGCCAAACCTCCCGTCATGGAGCCGTCTCCGATTATGGCGATAACCCTCCTTTTATCCCCTTTGAGGGATCTGGCTACGGCCATTCCTAAGGCGGACGAAATGGAGGTACTGCTGTGTCCGGTGTCGAAGCAGTCATGAGGGCTTTCTTCCCCCTTGGGAAAACCACTCAAGCCCCCAAACTGCCGAAGGGTCTTGAACCTCTGCTTCCTGCCAGTAAGGAGCTTATGCGTATAGGTCTGATGCCCCACATCCCAGACCAACTTATCAGTGGGTGAATTGAAGACATAGTGGAGGGCGATGGTCAACTCCACCACCCCGAGGTTGGAAGCCAGATGCCCCCCCGTCAATGATACCGTTTTGATGATCTCCTCTCTTATTTCAGCGGCCAACAGGGGCAATTGATTTCTTTCCAATGCCTTTAGGTCAGACGGCGAGCCTATACGGTCCAACAATTTTTCCATCCCTTTCAACCTCAAGGGGATTTTGTTTTTTGTCTCTTGGTAAACATTACATCTTTTGAGTGATATCAGGAGCTACGTTTCCCGATGTACTGGGCGATCTCTCGGAAGGGCTCCCCCCTACTTCCGAAGGGCTTCATGGCAGCTATTGCTTGACCGATCAATTCGTTGCATCTCCGCTTAGACTCCTCAAGTCCTAAGAGGGCCGGATAGGTAATCTTGTCCCGGGCCTTATCGACTCCAGGGGCCCTCCCCGTGGAGGCCCGGCTTCCCTCCACATCCAAGATATCATCGGTTATTTGAAAGGCCAGACCGATGCCCTTGCCATATCTGGCAAGGGCCTCCATCTCGCTGTCTGTCGCGCCTCCTAAATACCCTCCCGTCCTTACGGAAACCAGGATCAGGGAGCCCGTCTTGTGAGTATGGATGAATTCAAGTATGGGTAATTCCACCTTTTTCCCTTCGGATTCGATGTCAACGACCTGCCCGGCTATCATTCCCGTAAATCCCGCAGCCCTCGATATCTCGTCGATCACCTGGATGGCGACTCGCGGGTCCACTTCCCCCCTCAGCCCCTCCCTGCTCATGAGGTGAAATGCCTCAGTTAAGAGGGCATCCCCCGCCAGAGTGGCCATGGCTTCCCCGAATACCTTATGGCTCGTCGGCTTTCCCCTTCGGTAATCATCGTTATCCAAGGCGGGGAGATCATCATGGATGAGGGAGTACGTGTGGATGAGTTCCAGGGCGCAGGCGTATGGTAAAATTCCATTCCCTTTTCCTCCGACGACTTCATAAGCGGTCATGGCGAGGATGGGCCTGATTCTCTTCCCGCCAGGAAAGAGGGCATATCGCATGGCCCTGTGAAGTGACTGGGGAAAATCGGTCTCCTTGGGGATGATTTTTTCCAGAGCTCCATCGACAACCCTCTTTTTTCCCTCAAGGTATTCGAGGATATCCATTTCTCCTCCGGGGTTTATTCTTCCGCCGTCTCTTCCGGCTCGAAGGGGCGCGGTTCCAACCCTCCCCCGTTTCCCTTGAGGAGCACCTCCACCTTTTTCTCGGCTTCATTCAGCTTTTGATTGCAAAAACGGGACAGTTTTATCCCCTCCTCGAAAAGCTTCAGGGATTCCTCCAAGGGCAAATCGCCATTTTCCAGTCGGGCCACGATGGATTCCAACTGGCTTAGTGCATCCTCAAAGGTCTTCTTTCCCTTTCTATCCATATCAAATTACCTTTAGTATACACCCCCTGGCCTCTCAGTCAAGAGTTTTCCCCCCTTGACCGAGATTTTCGCCATTTTTTGTGCTCTTTTTCCTCTTTTCTTCCAAATATCTCCGTTTACGAACTATTTTCATAGCTTGCCTGTCGTTGGTAGTAGACTCCATCAACGATAGCGGATCTACCCTGGCCCCGTTAATACGAACACCCCAGTGGAGGTGAGGACCTGTGGCTCTTCCCGTTTGCCCCACCGTACCGAGGACATCACCCCTTCTCACTTCTTGGTTCATTCGGACCGCTGCCCTATCCAAATGCATGTAAAAAGTGAACAACCGTTGACCATGATCTACCACCACCGTCCTTCCCCCGAAAAAGAGCTCGTCTACCATGACTACCCTTCCGTCATTGGGGCAAAAGACCTTCGCCCCCCGTTGAGCCTTGATATCAATACCATTGTGTCGCCCCCTTCTCTCGCCATTGATAATCCTCCTTACACCGAAGAAGGCATTGATCCTTCCCTCCGCGGGTGCCGAGAACTCCCCATGCCACCTGCGATCATCGCTTCCTCCGGCCCACAACGCCTCGATTCTCCGCGTCTCCTCTTTTACCCGTTTCAGGGATTGGTGGTCCAAATGGACCAGTTCCTCAGGAACCGTAATCCTCTGAACGCCGAAAATGGCCCTCGCCACCTCTACCTGGAACATCCGACTCCTCACCCCGCTTCCCCCCTCAACGGCGATCCTCAACTGGTAGGGCCCCGCCGGAGATTCCAAATCCACCCCGATCAGGGCCTCATAGCCTGTCCCATTTTCCTGGGGATAGAAAGCAATCTCCTCGCCTTGAAAATGCCCCGAAGGTACTCCCCCTCCATCAGGGGTCAACCTGATCCTGAAAACATCTCCTTGCTTGAGGGACGAAGGGATTCCATCCACTCTCCAGATATCCTGCCCACCGAAACAGAACCCCCACCCCAAAGGGGCGATCAATAAGAAGGAGATTATGGCAAGCCTGATTCCTCTACTTCGCATATGATCTCTCCTCGATAGAACTTCACCCTTACCCTCTCGCCCCTCTCAACCGACCGAGCGTCCTTTACGATCTCATCGGAGGGATGTTTCCTCGTGATACTATATCCCCTCTTGAGTATGGCTAGCGGACTGAGGTTATCCAGGTTGGAGACCAACTGCCTCACTTGATGTTCCCGCTCCCCTATTCCCTTCTGGATGGAACCGCTCAACTCCTTGGTCAATTGTGAAACTCTCAATGCATATCCTTCGGCCCTCTCATGAGGATTCCTGTAAAGCAGTTTTTCCCTCAAGCTTTTGATCTTACTCTGAGCCGCCAACACGAGCCGATAGCTTTCCGAAGATAGGCGACGCGATAATTCATTGAGACGTTCCCAAAACCTCTCCACCCTCTTCCGGGGATCTATCAATCCCCCCCTCGCCTGAACGACCCGACCCGTCAAAAACCCCAAGTGCTGCCTCATGCTGCCCATCATTCTCACGTTTACGCTTTGCATTGATCGGAGTAATTCGGCCTTCTCCCTAACAACCAGTTCAGCTGCAGCCGAAGGGGTAGGAGCCCTCAAATCCGCCACGAAATCCGCAATGGTAAAATCCGTCTCATGTCCCACCGCGGAGATGATGGGAACTCCCGATTCATAGATAACCCTTGCCACTCTCTCGTCATTGAAGGCCCATAGATCTTCAAGAGATCCCCCCCCTCTTCCCACTATGATAACCTCCACGTCTCCCAAGGCGTTCAAATCCCGGACCGCTTGAGCAATCTCAAGGGGAGATTCGGCTCCCTGGACTCTCACGGGGTAGATCAAAATCTCGACGTTGGGAAAACGCCGATGGATGATCTGCAGCATATCCCGAATTGCCGCACCTGAAGGAGAGGTCACAATCCCGATGCGCCGAGGAACAAGCGGAAGAGATCTCTTCCGTTCCTCGTCGAAAAGCCCCTCTTTCTCCAGACGGCTCTTCAATTGCTCAAAGGCTATTTGGAGCGCCCCGACACCCTTGGGCTCCATGTAATCTGCAATGAGCTGATATTCACCCCGCCGCTCGTAAAGGGACACCCTTCCACGGCAGATAATCTGAAGGCCATCCTCAGGTATGAAGCGCAGATATCGCGCCTGCTGTTTGAAGACGACGGCCCTCATCTGGCTCCATACGTCCTTCAAGGTAAAATAAATGTGGCCTGAGGGGGGAACCCTCATATTGGAAACCTCCCCCTCTACCCAGATATCGATGAAGTTTTCCTCTAAAAGGCCCTTTATCTCCTGGGTCAATTGACTGACGGTGTAGATGTGTGGTGTATGGATTTCCAAAGATGTCCTTCCCCCCGGCCTCGTCCCGACTATACCAAAGGGGCTTCGTTATTTCAATGGGGAAAGGCCATCCGGGTATCCCTCAAGCTC
>CAYFXL010000150.1:0-6837 GCA_964346945.1 uncultured Syntrophobacterales bacterium | reverse complement strand
CCACTGCGCCCGAGCACATCATATGGATGATGCGAATGTTAGGCGGGTATTGCTGTCTGGTAGTACCCGCCAAATCGGCCCCTGTATAGGTGCACCAATGACAGAGAAAAGCGATAATTCTCGGCTCGAATTCTTCCATAGGACCTCCAATGGATTACTCAACGGTTCAGCCCTGTTGACTTCCCCTACGTGACAGCTGCATCCACCATTGCCATTACCGTAGCCTTCTCGAAGTTACGCTGCTGTGAGGCGGTGTTGCGGCAGACGATCACGCAAGAGCTGCAACCCCGACAAACCTCCTCCATGACCTCGGCCTTCCAAATCTCCTCATTCATGACTCGGGCCCCATAGGGGCAAGCGGAAATGCAGAGGCCGCATCCGCAGCATAACCGATGATTTACATATGCTACGTGTGCCGTCTGCTCGATGCCCCCCTTGGACAGCAGCACCGCCGCCCTCATAGAGGCCGCCTGGGCTTGTGCAATGGAATCCTCAATGAAATTGGGGGAGTGGCAGAGGCCGCAGAAGAACTTTCCTCGGTCCACGAAATCCAAAGGTGCCGACTTTGGGTTGGCCTCCATGAAGAATCCATCCAGGTTCAGTTCAGTACCCGTGACCTCGGCGAGACGCCGATTGTCATGCGGTTCTACCCCAGTACTCAGGACCACCAAATCAACCGGTATCTCCACCTCTGCGCGGATTGTGGGATCGACCACTGAGACACAGAGCCCACCATCCCGGGAAATGACCCGGGGCTTCCGATCCAGATCATGTCGAATGAAGATTACCCCCTTATCCCGGGCCTGGGAATAGGAATGTTCGTAAAATCCATATGTCCGGACATCCCGATACAGGATAAAGAGATCCATATCGGGCCGAAGCTCCTTGAGCTTGAGGGCATTCTTTACCGCGTGGCCGCAACAGATTCTGCTGCAATACGGATGTTCCTCATCCCGGGAGCCCACACACTGTATCATCACCACCTTATTCAGGCCCTTTATCCTCTCATCTTCTGAATGAATGAGGCCTTCCAACTCACGTTGTGTGACGACCCGGGAATCCTCACCGTAGCGATATTCGTGAGGTTTGACCTCTTTTCCCCCGGTGGCCAAGATGATCACCCCATGCTCTAACGACTTCTCCTGGCCATCCACGGAAATCACCGTCCGATAGTTTCCCCCGTATCCCTCGAGATGTTTCACCTCTGCTTTTCTGAAAACCTGAATCTTGGGGTCTTCCTCTACCTCTTCCATGAGCTCCCTCAGGAAGGCCTGCGGATTGGACCCCTTGAGCGTGTACCAAGTATGTCGGGCGTTTCCCCCTAACTCGTCCTCCCGCTCCACCAAGGTAACATCATATCCCTGCCTGGCCAAATTCAGGGAAGCCGTCAAACCCGCTATCCCAGCGCCAACAACCAGCCCGCTTTTTACAATAGCACTTGAACCCTGCTTGAGGGGCTCGAGCCTCCTCGCCCTCTCTATGGCAACCTCCATCAGGACCTTTGCCTTTTGGTGAGTTTCCGGAAAACCCTGGGGATGAACGAGCCCGCATCCTTCCCAAATATTGGCATATTCAATGACATGGGGATTGAAACCGATACCCCTCGCCATCTCCCCAAAGTCCCTCCTCAATGCACGCAGTGAGGAACCGGCTACAACCAGTCGATTGAGCTCTTTTTCCCCTATGCGGCGCTTGATTCGATCAAACCCCTCCGATGGAGATTTGCAGGGGATCTCCTCTGTGAAGACAACGTCCCGGAGCCCCTGAATATGGTCGATCAGCTCTTCTGCGGAAACCACATCTGCAAGACGATGTTCCTGAGACAGGAAAAAGACCCCTATCCGTGGCGGGCCTTCCCCCAGGGCCCCCTCTTCAGGATAGGTTTTAGCCGGTACTTCTTCTTTCCCGAGTCCTGTTAAGAGAACCGCCGCTTGGGCTGCAGCACTGGCACCCTCCACCACGGTCTCCGGAATATCACTCGGTTCCCGAAAGGTTCCAGCGATGTAGACTCCCGGCCGGGAAGTCTGGGTAGGAGCAAACTCCGCCGTGCGGCAATAATGAGCCTCATTGAGGTCGATCCTAATCTTCCTGGCCAGATCCTTTACCTCATCCCCCACGGTGAACCCAACCGAAAGAACGATCAAATCGAATTCCTCTTCCCGAAACGAACCTTCTTCCGTAACGTACGTAACCGAGAGGTTTTTCGTCTGCTGAAGTTGTTTTACCGCGGACACAGCGCTGCGCCTGAAATCGATCCCATATTCGGCCTTGGCCTTTTCGTAATACCGCTCATAATCCTTTCCCATAGGGCGGATATCCATGTAGAATAGAGCAATCTCTGCCTCCCCACTGCGCTCCTTGGTAATCATGGCCTGTTTGATGGCATACATGCAGCAGATTGATGAACAGTGGGTCTGTCCGCACGAGGGATCCCGTGAGCCGACGCACTGAATAAATGCCAGTTTCTTGGGAATCCCTCCATCTGACCCCCTCATGGGCATACCCCTGCTCGGACTGGAGAAGCTCAACATCCGTTCGTACTGAATGCTCGACAGCACATTATCGTATCTCCCGAAACCGTACTCCCCCTTTAACTGGGCCCTGAAGGGCTCAAATCCGAGGCCCAGGATAACCGCCCCCGCCGCTAAGGTATGCCGTTGCTCAGACATGTCCAAATCGATGGCGCCGGGGGAACAGACCTTGAGGCACTCTCCACATCGCGTACAGGCAACCGGGTCTATGACATAGGACCTGGGGATGGCCTGGGCAAAGGGGAGATAAATGGCCTTCCTCTTTTCAAGCCCTCCGCCGAACTCATGGGGAACTTCAACGGGACACACCTCAACACAGGCAGCACAATTACTGCACTTGTATGGGTCCACGAAGGTCGGCTTCCGGGTGACGGACACTCGAAAGGCACCGGGCTCCCCCTCGATCCCGCTCACCTGGCTCGATGTCATGAGCGTGATCTTTTCATGAAGTTCGCTTTCGTATATGGGACAGTAGGCCGGGGGCAACGGGCTCATGAAGCACACGCCGCATGAATTCGTGGGAAAGGTCTTATCGAGCAAGGGAAAGTAGCCCCCGATTGCCGGGGAAGAGTCCAAGAGATAGACCTCAAAGCCAGCCTCGGCTAAGAGCAGGGCCGATTGCATTCCCGCAATTCCGGCGCCAATTACCGCAACATTCCGGCTTCTTCCCTTCTTTTCGGCTTTTGCCATGAGATCAATCCTCAACTGCCCTCACCCCGGTGGTCCTCACTTCCCTTACTGCAGATTTAAGGAACCGAGTAATGTGGCGGGATTAAGCAAATGTTTGGACCACCACTGGGTTCCCTTCAGACCGAGGGCAATCCCCATCAATTCGGTGAAATAGAAAACTGGCAAGCCGAGGACATCAGCGTCTTGCCTCATCTCCAGGTTTATCTGACAGAGGCCACATGAGCAGACCAGGCACTCTGCTCCCGCTTCTTTGGCCATTTCGACGATCCTATTCACGAGCTTCACCACCACATCACCGTGGGTCAATGCCAAATCAGCGCCACAGCAATCCGTCTTAAAAGACCACTCCACCGGAGTCGCACCCAAGGACGACATCAATGTATCCAGGTACTGGGGGTTTTCGGGGTCATCTAACTGAGTCACCTTGGGGTGACGAACCAGCGCACACCCATAGTAAGGGGCTACCTTCAATCCGGTCAGTGGCTTCTGGACCTCCTTTTCGATTCGCCCGAAACCGATCCCGTTGACCACCATGTCGATGAGGGCCCGGATCTTGAGATCCTCCCGGTACGTGAACCCGATCGTGCTCTCGACCTTCCTACGCATCTCCGGATCCGTTTTCAGTGCGCGTTCCGTCCTCTTCAGCATATTGAAGCACCCCGCACAGGGAACGACCAGCTCCAGATCCTTCTTCTGAGCCATGGCGATGTTCCTGGCAGGGAGGCAGAGGGAGAGAAATTTGTTCATGCTATGGACAGCTGCCGCACCACAGCAGTTCCAATCCTCGATCTCCACGAGCTCCACGCCGAAGGCCTTCAATACGGCCCTGGTAGAGAGATCGTACTCCACCGCCGTTGAATGGGATGTGCATCCCGGAAAATACGAGTACCTTTCGCCGTCTTGTCCCAGGGTATTTCGGCTCATTTCCTTTTCCCTCCCGGGCTCCCGAAGACAGCATGATACATGACAAAACCGACAACGCAGATGAGAAGTCCGGGGATATACGCCAGCACTATGAAGAAGTTAGCCACCAATTATGTCCTCTCCCCCTCCCCCTTCTCCCGAGCTTTCCTATAGATCTCCCGTATGGAGGCAATTCCCTTGATCCTCCCCGGGATTAACGGAATCTTTCCCTTCATGAAGAGCTTCATCCCCGGTATGAGATCAGTCCAGTAATCACCGCTCCGAAGCTTATACTCCATCAACATCGTGGCCTCGTGTACCCTCCCGCCTCTTCTGATGCTCTCCATGAAAGCATTATGCAGGGCAACGATGCCCTTCTCCCGCGGTCGATAGCCTCCTTCCAGGGACATCTCCCGCAGTGCATCCATAAGCACACCGATATCGATCTCGTTGGGACAGCGTGTCCCACAGGTCTCACAGGAGACACACAGCCAAATGGCATTGCTCTCCAGGACCTCTCGTTTTAGCCCCAATTGAATCATTCTGAGGACGGTATTGGGATTAAGATCCATGTGCGGAGCCGTTGGACACCCAACGGTACATTTCAAACACTGATAGCAGAGCCGGAGGTTCTCCCCACACCTCCCTTGAACTTCCTCGAGAAACGCATGCCTTCCCTCTGTGTCCAGCAATGCAAAGGCCGGTGGTCGGTCATCCATCCGCCAAACTCCCTTGCCTTTCTCCTGAAAAAACCTCCATCATTCCGAAAACCTGCACGGCCTTGCTGTTTCTCAATTCACAGGCGTTATTGGGACAAGCAGCAATGCACGCGCCGCAACCTTGACAAAGGGCTTCGTGGATCCTTGAAATCCTTCGGTGCTCGTCCATTTCCCGGGCCTCATAGGGGCAGACTTGCACACAGATACCGCATCCGCTACAGATCTCGGGATCGACGAAGGCCACCAGCGGGTCTTGGAGCAGAACGTCCTGGGAGAAGAGGGACTGTATCTTACTGGCCGTGGCACTGGCCTGGGCCACAGTATCGGTGATATCCTTCGGTCCCTGCCCACATCCGGCCAGAAAGATTCCCTTGGTCGGACTCTCCACGGGGTAGAGTTTAATATGGGCCTCGGTCAAGAAACCGTGTTTATCGGTGGTTGCCCTCAGCCGAGCAGCAATGTCTTTAATCCCATTGCTCGGCACTACCGCCGTGGCCAGAACAACCATATCCGCGTCGAGTTCCACTTTCCTATTGGTGAGGGTATCCTCTCCCCAAACCTTAACCCTATCTCCCTCCTGAAAAACCCTAGCCACGCGACCCCTCAGGTAGATCAGTTCCTCTTCCTCAATGGCCCCTTGCAAGAATTGCTCGTATCCCTTGCTGTCTGTCCTGATGTCCATAAAGAAGATATACGGTTGGGCGCTCGGAACTTTTTGCTTCAAGAGCTTGGCCTGTTTCGCGGTATACATGCAACAGACCCGCGAGCAGTAGGGCATATATCGCTCTGGATCGCGCGAGGCCACACATTGGATGAAAACGACCTCTTGAGGCATCCTCCCATCCGAAGGCCGCCGAATCTCCCCTCCTGTTGGACCTGAGGGGGAAAGCATGCGTTCAAAGGCGAGCCCATCGATCACATCGGGGATCCGTCCGTAACCGTATTCGCCAATTCTCTCCGTTGGGAAGAGGTCGTAACCCGTGGCGACAACGATGGCACCCACTCGTTCTTCAAGACGCCCTTCCCCTTGATCATATCGGATGGCCCCCTCCGGACAAACCTCTTGGCAGATGCTACACGTCCCATCCAATACATGGCGGCAACGGCCCGGATCGATAACGGGTTTTCCCGAATCTCCGGAAGGAGCGCCCGTGTAGATCGCCTTTCTCATCTTCAACCCTCTCTCGAAATCCGAGAGAGTCTCCACGGGACACCTCTCCAAACAGACTCCGCAGGCTGTACACTTTTCCCAGTCGACATAGGTCGGTTTGCGCCGGACCCGTACATCGAAGTTGCCAATAAATCCCTTTACCTCGTCTACCTCACAGTACGACATCACCTTGATCTTGGGGTGGCTCATGACCTCCGCCTTCTTGGGACCAAGGATACACCGTGCATCATCCAGATGAGGAAAGGTCTGCGAAAGCTGACTCAATCTTCCCCCCACTGAGGGCTGCCGCTCCACCAGGATGACCTCATATCCCGCATCAGCTAAATCGATGGATGCCGTTATCCCGGCGATTCCACCGCCGATGACCAAAACCCGTTTCGTAAGGGGCATGGCCAGCGTCTCGAGGGTTTCGTCCCCTCGCAGTTTCTCCAGGACGGACTGAATGATCTCCTCCGCCTTTTGGGTTGCCAACTCCTTATTCTCCTGGTGGACCCAGCTACACTGCTCTCGGATATTGGCAATCTCGCACACATAGGGATTCAGACCTTCCGATTTTACCGTGTTACGAAATGTCACCTCATGCATGCTCGGGGAACAACAGGCAACGACCACCCCATCCAACCCCTTTTCCCGGACGGCATTACGAATCAGCAGCTGCCCTGGATCCGAACACATATAGATATAGTCCTCGCTGTGAACCACATCCTCCGCCTCACCCGTCTCCCGAGCCACCTTCTTCACATCGACGGTTCCCGCAATGTTTATTCCGCAATGGCAGATGAATACGCCAATTCTTCTCATGTCCGTTTTATCCGTGTCGGTG
>CAYFXL010000149.1:0-6923 GCA_964346945.1 uncultured Syntrophobacterales bacterium | reverse complement strand
ACTCTTGACAAGAATGTTTGTGGGCACGGAAGGAAATAGCGGAATACGTATTTTTTATTTTACCATGTTACATGCCATATGGGAACCAATACAAAGGATAGTCTGATTTGTCCACGTCAGGAGAACTCAACAAGGGAGCTTCCAACCGTTTTCGCATTTGATCCGATATAGGCCACCGGAGCGAGCCATCATCGCCGCATACCACCTGTGTCTCATCCAAAAGAACCATAACCGAGCTATGAATCGGAATAAAAAAAAGCACTGGATGACCCCCATCATCCAGTGCTTCATAAAGAGGAGGTCAGGGTTCCGGTTGCCAGGGGTTCTCGCAAATCCCTTAGCTCGTGGGACATGGATTCTTAGGATGGAATGCTCGAGCCAGTTGGCCCAAAAGGACCTTAAGATCCGTAAAGACGCTGTCGCTGATTCCTATCAACCTTAATCCATACCGATATCTTCCCCGAAACGGATGGTGCTCAATATTCCTCCAGACAATAACCGCATTTGTGCCGATAATCTTGAGCTGAAAACCTTGGTTGAAGACTAAATTGACCCTCAAAGAGGCCCCAACCTTAACCCGATCATGGAGACAGATCAACATGCCACCCTGGCTTATATTGGCGGCGATACCCACATGGATGTCGCTCTCGGTGGTGATACAGTCGACGGGCAACTCGCATTCAAACCTGGGGTATTTTCGGCGCTCTGGGAAACCCATTCCCGGGTGACGTGCTTCCGACCGGGCAAAATTGCCCCTTTCCATAACGGTTGCCCTCAGTGTTGATTGAATTTGATTGACATTGATACGATTCGTCTGTCGGTTTATCACATTTTACCCGAAGATGTTTGGGTTTTAGTGCATTTTCCATGCCAATCTGGATAATTGGCAAAGTTACCAATGATCCCAATAAGTTGTACCATTTCTCAATATTTTCCAGAGCAGCATTTTTTGCCATATTTATGAATTTTTTGCATAATTACCCCGATTTGACGGCGTTTTACGGGAATCCATGCCATTTTACCGCGTGTCGTTACTGAAGGATATGGGACAAAAGGAGTTTGAGCGGTGAGAAGTTGATGGTTTCATCTCAGTCAGGGAGATAGTAGAGGATTCGGTGGGGCTCAATGGCCTATGGAGTTTGGCCGATTTCGATGGGTCCGACAAACTCGCTTTGAATGCGTCGATGCCTATCGGCTGGATGCGGTGAATCCCTTGGGCCTTACCCCTCACTCGTCCCGAGCGAGTTTTCCATGGCTCGGGGCCTCCGCAGAGGTAAATCCTGTCAATTAGGATGGGGGAAGTTGACCGAGCATTTGGCCGCCCAGTCTCCTCAGTTTATAGGCATCCTCTTCGAGGATTTCGGTAAATTGCAGTCCGTACGTATAACGGGTTCCTCCAGCGACCGTTCCAAAGTCCCTCCAAACAACCCTACAGGTGGCCTTGATACCCGTGACCTCACAATCCAAGACGAAGGGAACGAAAACAATCATTTTGGTTCCAACATCCATCTTCTCGTTCAAGAAGACCATCAGTCCCCCTTCGCTGGCGTTGACGACGCTTCCCGCATCGGCCTTCCCATCCTCTGTGAGAGTGCAATCAATGGGAAGGTCGACGGGAAACCTGGGATGTTTTCGCCTCTCCGGTATGAACCTTTCTCCCCTGAGAAACCTGTCCAGCTCTGATCTCAGGACCTTCCAGCCCTTGCCGACCTTTTTCGCTCGGATTTTGCCGTCATAGACATACTTTAGGTAGGTTGGCCTGGAGATTCTCAGGTATTGGCAGGCTTCGCGGGTTGTAAGTACCGTATGGGATTCTGATTCCATGTTCTTTTCATGCTCTTATCCCGCCCGGTGCAGCATAGGATTGACAGCATTTTCCATGCCAGGCTACAAGCAAAGGGTAATAATTGATAATTACCTGACATTAAGGGATATTTTTCCTTCTCCCTTCTGATTATAGAGGAGGGATGTTGCAATTTTTTGCTATTCTCGGGGGAAAAAGTATGAAATTATTTCAGACCCTCAAAGTCCCCAAAGCGGACTTCGGGTCCCTACTGAAGCAACTTCTCCATTGAGAGGGTAATTTCGTTCTCCCTCGGTCTCACAGCCCGTGATCCGGGTTCTTGCAGATCCACCTCACCCATGAAAAACCCTCTAACCCTTGCCAGGATTTCCCTGCAATCGAGGCCGCATTTTTCCCTGAGAACTCTTTGAGACCCATGCTCCAAGAATTGATCCGGTATTCCGAGGCGAAGCACCTTTACATCGGAAAGACCGCTCTCGTGGAGAAGTTCAATCACAGCACTTCCAAATCCTCCTGCCAAAACATGCTCCTCGATGGTAACGACCTTACCGATCTTTTGGGCCAGACCGCACAAGAGGGGGCTATCCAGAGGCTTGATGAAACGGGGATTGACCACCGTAATGTTGATGCCCTCTTCGCGAAGCTCTCTTGCAGCCTCGCAGGCCCGATAGACCATCGAGCCCACCGGAAGCAAGAGGAGATCATCCCCCTCAGCCAGAACCTCCCCTTTTC
Source organism: uncultured Syntrophobacterales bacterium (assembly GCA_964346945.1). Lineage (GTDB taxonomy): Bacteria > Desulfobacterota > BSN033 > WVXP01. The sequence goes on along the minus strand of CAYFXL010000149.1, from coordinate 4,387 downwards.
CCATCTCCAAAACCATCAATGTTGGGTCCATGGCTACCCCTTCTCCCGCCCCTTTGGGATAACGAATAGCAACGGGCTGGGACAAGAGGGTTGCCGTATTGAGCATATGTTGAAACTCGTTTTCGTCCTTAGGAGCCATGAGAATGAGATTGGGGATGTGGCGTAAATAGGCAATATCGAAAAGGCCGTGATGGGTGGGACCGTCTTCTCCGACGATTCCGCTTCGATCCAATGCAAAGACTACCGGGAGCTTCGGTAGGCAAACATCGTGGACAACCTGGTCATAAGCCCTTTGCAAAAAAGTTGAATAGATAGCAACAACCGGCTTGAACCCCTCCGAGGCCAATCCTGCTGCAAATGTGACGGCGTGCTGCTCTGCGATTCCCACATCGTATATGCGATCTGGGAATTCTTCCCCATAGCCGTTGAGGCCAGTGCCATTTTGCATGGCAGCGGTGACGGCGATAATCCTTGCATCGGTTCGCGAAAGCTTCACCATGGTCTCTCCGAAGACGCTGCTGTAGCTCATACGGGTGGTCCCCTCGCTCATTTGCCTCCCCGTCTCAATGGCAAAGGGGGCTACTCCGTGGAAGGAGGGTGGGTCGAGTTCTGCGGGTTCATAGCCCTTTCCCTTCTTGGTGATCACATGGATCAATATGGGACGATGCCACTCCTTTACGTTTCTAAAGGTCTCGATAAGGTGGTCAATATGATGCCCGTCGATAGGACCCACATATTTGAACCCGAGTTCTTCGAATAATATCCCGGGTGTCAGGAATCCCTTAAATGACTCCTCCGCCTGTTTAATAATTCTGACCATGGAGTTACCGATCCCCGGGATGGTCTGAAGGAGGGACTTCAGTTGCCGTCGGAATCGGTTAACCAATTGGCCAGTCATGATTCGGTTCAAATAAGCGGAGAGCGCTCCCACATTGGGGGAGATGGACATCTCATTGTCGTTGAGTACCACGATGAGGTCCTTTCCCAGATGGCCTGCCTGATTTAACCCTTCGAAGGCCAAACCTCCAGTCATGGAACCGTCTCCGATTATGGCGATAACCCTCCTTTTATCCCCATTGAGGGATCTGGCTATGGCCATTCCCAAAGCGGACGAAATGGAGGTACTGCTGTGGCCGGTATTGCATGCATCGTGGGGACTCTCCTCCCTTTTAGGGAAGCCGCTCAACCCATGATACTGCCTCAACGAATGAAAGGCCCCGCTCCTCCCCGTTAGGAGCTTGTGGGTATAGCACTGGTGTCCCACATCCCAAATTATCTTATCCCGAGGGGAATCAAAGACGTAATGAAGGGCAATAGTCAGTTCCACAACGCCCAAGTTCGAGCCCAGATGGCCTCCAGTGATGGAAACGGTATGAATGATTTTCTCCCTTATCTCGTCGGCTAGGTGGTATAGTTCTCCTCTGCTCAATTCGCGCAGGTCTTGTGGACAATGGATCTTCTTCAGAAGGTTCCGTTTTCGGTCACGGCCCATCTCCAGTACCCTCCTCTACTCAGACCATCTGGTCCTCTGTGTACTTTCTCAGTCGCTTCAATTTCGATATGTCATATTCATCGATCTCGAGAAATTTGAGGCCGTATTGATAACCTGGTAAATCTGAAAGTAGTCCTACGTCTTTCCACATGATCTGACATCGTGCTTTGATCTCCGTCAGTTGAAAGCCAAGGTTGAATAACATGGAAAGAACCAGCTTGGTCCCGGTGTTCATGCTCTCCTCGAGACAGACCATCAGTCCCCCCTCACTGGCATTGACGGCCTTCCCTACAAAGGTCCTACCTCCATCCGCGAGACGGTAGTCGACCGGAAAATCAACGGGGAATCTGGGATGTCTCCTTCGCTCATAGAGTGGAAAATGGCCTTCCATGCGCCCTCCAACATAAGATTGGATTCGGTCCCACTTCCTTCCACCGAGAAACTAGGTAACAACCCGGGTTAATTGTTGTATGGGGATAAGGATCCGCTGATGGCTCTGGATGATCTCCTTGCCCCAATAGTGACATTTTTTGCATTTTCTGTGCCAAACTTCGACAAAGCTAGCCCGTCGACCCCGATCCCCTGCCCAGAAAGGCCTAATGGGATGAGATTGGGTTCTCTTGCGTTTTCGTCGGTTAATGAGGGAAGGAAGCACCAACGTAGACGGGAAATATCTTTAATGGAAGTGGAGCCAAAGATAAGCCCCCGCGGGGATAAACAAAAGGTCCGGGGATTAACCGTTTTGGGGTTGGAATAAGCCTTGGAGGGACAAGGGAAAAGGTGGAATTCAATTCTCCGAGGATGTATTTAGGATTGGATCGCTAAATCCGCTCGGAGCCGCTTCAATTTACGCAGGTCTTCATCGGCAATCTGTAAAAACTTCAACCCATACTTGTATCGACCCCAGCCCTCTTCCAATCGGGCAGCCTTCCACATCACTTGGGATAATGCTTTAACTCCAGTAAGCTCGAACCCCAGGGAGAAAAGGAGGGCAACATAGAGCTTTGTCCCGATTTTCATTCGTTCTTGCAGATAGACCATCAGTCCCCCTTCGCTGGCATCGACCACCAAGCCAGCCTTGAGCCGCATCTTCTCTGGCCGGGCATAATCCAGGAGCAGTTCCACCTTGAACCGTTGAGACCTCCTTCTCTCCACGCCCGAAACACCGATCCTTTCTTTCATCTTCACCCTCCCTTCGGTAATCTTCAATTCACCGATACCGGATGGCAAGGCCCCTTAAGAGAACTTTCTCCTCCTTTGCTTCGGGACTGGAAATGTCCAATGGTTGATGTCTTGCTTTCCTCCTGATGGGTTCGGTAATAGCCTGCGGGATTGCGATTTCAACTACTTCCCTCTCAAGGCCAATGACGGCATCAGCTCCAATTCCTCGGGCTGCCTCCTTCATCCGATTCAGCATTTCCTCATCTTCCAATTCGGGGGAGAGAGTCGCCTTTAGTTCCCCGATAATAATATATGGCCTCTCCACGTCTTTGGTAAAAACCTCCGCCTTCGCTGTTTCAGGAAATGCTTCCTTTGTATATCTGACAAAGGAGAAGCCTTCATATGGGCTTTCAGCGGCACAACCAACAAAGATGATGACCAGGCATACGATGAGAGAGGACCTGATTTCCTTACAGAACGGAAAAGAAAACAAAAAGGACACTGTGATTTTAACCTACCAAATCTCTTTAGAAAGGGGTCCCTGCTGAAGTTTCCTTTTGCAAAATGGACAAGGTCATCCCTTTTGAATCAATATTTCCCTCATAATATTCAATAAATCCTCATCCACAAGCACCTGCAGGACTGTAATCGGACGGGGCTTTCGATCGTATACCTACTAGGAAAAGCTACTCTTACCCATGAACTCCTTGTTCGCATTGATAAATTGAACCTCCACTTTACAAGAAATGGATATATTAGTCAAGGATGTTTATCCTCTTTCATTCGGGATTGAACGATTTTCCTGAGCATCTTCTGCGCATCTCCGGAAATCTTTTTGTATTGAATCCCCATTCCCGAATGCGTTCCCTCGAGAACCCAAACGACCTCTCCTACGATCACCAAGGGTTCGGCATGATTCGGGAAGGAAAATTCCAGCGGAATTTCTGTCCTGGGAGGCAACAATTCATCCGTTTCGATAAAACATCCTCCCTCGCTGATATTGTCCGTAAACCGATGGAGATAGGAATCCATCTTTTGGTAACTCACCTCTATCCGCAACCTCACTCTAGGATGCTTTCTCCGCTCTTTTCCCTTATGGGTCTCCATGAGAACCTCTCCTTTGCTGAGGCATTATCCGTGTACCCCACTTATTTGACCTGCCGGATGAAACGGTTCCACTGCTCCCTCCTCTTGGGAGTCAACTCCTCGAGAAAAACCCCGATCTTTAAGTGGTACACCTCATCGGTCGCTTTTAACTCGCTCCAAACTACCCTACCCAAGGCGATTATCTTCCCCGCGGGCGATGGGAGGTCGATTTCCAGCTCCAACTGCTGCTCTCTCATTACCAGAAACGGCAATACCTTAACCCTTTTTGGCCCGCTCGATTCTGAGAAGGTCATAATACCTTCCCGCACAACGGCATCAGTCTCGATGCACAACCCGTCATAAGAGACGTTCCATGTTTTTCCTCCTATGACCATTGAACTCTGTTCCTTGCTCCAAAGGTCTATAATCCTAAAGAGGACCCTCAAGGGAACACGGAGCCTGGAAAATAAACGTCGTTCAACGACACTGATCTTTTTCGCCATCGTTTCTCAATTCACCCCGGAGAGTCACCTGAATGAGTGTCTCACCGTTTACCATGATCGCCCTGCTCTTGCAAAAAAAAACCAGCTCTACAGATAATCTCTGGCCCCTGTTCCCCCGAGGATAACCAAAATAGAGCTGGCCGTT
>CAYFXL010000148.1:0-6953 GCA_964346945.1 uncultured Syntrophobacterales bacterium | reverse complement strand
GGTATTTCCAAAGGTTTTAAGGTAATACGCGTCTTGGAAGAATTCCAGGTAATTGTTTATGCCCCAGTTGTCGGTTTCGGCGATTTTAAAGCTTTCAACCACCAGAAACGAGATCGGATAGAGCACGAGGAAGGCAATGACGAGCCACAGAACTGATGCCAGGAAAATATTGCCACGAGACATTTCACATCCTTTACCATCTCTTACGTGATGTACGAGCGAGCGGTGGCTCGCCCGTACATCAAGCGCAGCACGAACGGTTTTGTCAACATTCAGTTAATCAATTCGCCAACGTGATTACGACCTTACGTTGCCGTTACGGCGCGACAAGCTGAGACCGTGCCTTCGATGCGGCCAGGCGGGCTGCCGCATACTGGCCATCTGTCTCGAAGAGCTTTCTGGCTTCTTTTATTTTCGCCTCAGCCTTTGTCACGTCCATCTTCTGGGCTTTCGCCGCCTCAATTTCTCCCTCAACTTCCTCTATCAGGAATAGGCTGCTTTTCAACTCGCCCCACTTTCTGAAGATCTCGTACTCATAGGTGCGGTTGACTTGGTCCCATCTCTTTGTCGCGAGATCCAGGTCGTACTCAATGAACCCGACTTTCAGATCCCAGAAAGAATCAACTCCGATCGCAGCCCTCGCGTGCTTGGCCATCTCAACGCCTTCTTTTTCCCACGCGGAGAACTTAATGTCCGTCCTGGCTGTGAAGTATCTCCCCTCCAGCACGTATTTTTGTCCGTCCATGCTGAATAGCCAGTCCAGAAAGATTTTCCCGGTTGCTTCATTGGGCGCGCCTTTCATCAACGCCACTGCCTCTGGAACCAGGATGGTTTTTTCTGGGAGCAAATCACGAACGGGATAGCCATCTTTGCGCGCAGCCATTGCGTTCATTTGCGGCTGCGCGATCCCGATGGGAATTTCACCGCGGCTCACTAACTGGGTCGTATCCGTGCTGCCGGTGGAGAAACGTGCTAACTGCGCTGCCAATAATCTCAGATATGCCCAGGCTTCCTTTTCCCCAAATGCCTGTATGAGGATTTCTGCGGTTTCATGCATCGTGCCGGAAGCGTATGGCAACGTATGCACGACGTTACCCCTGTAAATGGGGTTGAGCAGATCCTTCCACGTTTTTGGAGGGGGCAGCTTCAGCCTTTTCAAAATCTTCTCGTTGTACAGATTGGTCACGATCCAGGGCGCGAAGCAGGTCCAATAATAATCTTTATCCTTTACCTTCATGCCGCCCCATTCGGCGGGGACCTTATCCCAATCCTTTGGCTTGTAAGGGACGATCAACCCCTCCTTCTTCGCTATTTCATGAGCTGGGGCGCCGGCGCCGAGGAATACATCGGCATCCGGTTTGCCGCCCCACGCCCTCATTTTATCCACGACGACCGGCCACCCGCCCGGTCGCACGAAGGTGATCTCCACGTCCTTACCGTAGGTCTTCTTATAGTACTCCTTGAAACCCTTGGTCAGGCTGTCGGATAACTCCTTGTAGATGGGACCGACCCAGCCGACCTTGTCTGGCGCCGCTTTTACTTGAACCGGAAGCGCCAGAAAGAGCGATAGCAATACCGATAGTATAGGGATGGTTATTCCTGTCAAGATTCTACCTTTCATTGTATGCCTCCTTTTTGGAAAAGTTACCAGTGATGGAACGCAATTACCCTCCTTTCGAAATGAGTGACCTTCATAATTTACTCAAGTTCAAATCCTTTCCGTTATTATCACCTCCTTCCATAAGGAATTATTCGTTCCGTCATGAAACCGAGTTTTCCCACTCGTGTTTAGTCATATATGGTATTTATTCAGAAAAGTCAACATTACAATCGCGTTTTGGCCCCATAATCCATTAAACGCCCCATATTGGCGGCCGCAACCTGGGCAAGTGGTACCGACAAGCTTTGTTGGTCTCCTCTGTGAGATCTTCGCTTTCTTTTTTTTCCGCGTGTCATGAGGTCCACGACCGCATGGCGGGGATCTTTTTCCTCAAAGAGGACCTTGTTAACCTCATCAGTTGTTGGAACTGCCACGCTGAGCTTCTGGGCCAATTCCCGAGAAGAGGTGGTCGTCCACACATCCTCGGCCACTTTCTCGGTCGACTCCAGGACCTGCCGAAGTGACATGGCTTGCCCTATCTTTTCGCCTGAAGCACGGTTCCTGCTATGCCGAGAGAAGGATGTAGTTATTAAGCCACCACTGTCTGACAGGCCGGCGAAAGTAAGCCGTTCGGCGCTGGCTGCCATGCCGAGGCGCGATATCTCAACGCGCCCTCGAGTCAGGAGGGTGCTCTTTGTATTATCGCCAAAACCGAGACCATCACACATTCCGGCGGCCAGAGCGATAACATTCTTTAACACGCCACCAAGCTCAACCCCAATGATGTCCTCCTGGTTGTTCCTCCTGGGTATACACCCTGAAAATAGAAGGGTTTACAGCCCAGCTTTTCCACAATTCGGCTGGACCATACCGCGCAGGTACGGAGCAAGTCAATTTCCTTACCTTTTTCACAATGGACACTCATCCATAACCGCCTTGTATTGACAGAGGTGGGAAGGCGTGATAAAAAAACACTTGATTCGTACTGGGTCTGACGGGTCGTCCAACGGTAGGACACGGGACTTTGGATCCCGGTATCTAGGTTCGAATCCTAGCCCGTCAGCCAGTTTTCTTTGCGTTCGTCCATTGGCGTGGAATTTGCTTCACGTTCATTACCTCCATGATATTGAGGAAGTAATCTATGGCCCTTCAATGTCCTTATTGTCACAAGAGAATTCGAGTTCCGGCTTCGGAGACCGAGGTTATTCTCTTCCCCTGCCCCAACTGTGGGGGCAGCATTGACCTGGCTCGGATTGAGGAGGACGATAACTCCGAGGTGGTTTATCTTTCGGATGGGGATTTAATAGGACCCCATGAAGCCGACGACGAGTTAAGCACGGGAACTTGGACTGATCAAGGTCCGTTTCCCCATAGGGAGCCTCGGCATTTCCACCTTTTACGGTGGCTGGCAGTGATGTTGGGCTTGATCATGTTGATTCCCTTACTATTTGGTTACTTTTTTCTGAAGACTGCAACGAACAAAGATCAGGTAATCTCCTTCTTGAATTCATATTTTTCCGAAATCGATCACCGAAACTATCGTGGTGCCTTCCAGAAATATATGGCGTCCGATCTCCAGAGAAAGATCTCGCTCGAGGGATATCTGAGGGAGATGAAGAAGATCAGACGAGAATTGGGACGAGTCAGACGCCGGGATCTCCTGAGATGGAGTTATCGGTCGATGAACGGCGAGAAGAGCTGTACCCTTAGCTACAACTCCTCATACGAACGGGGCAGTGCTGAGGAACGCTATTCCTTAGTCAAGGCGAAAGAAGGCTGGAAGATCTTCGAATTCCGGATTGACCCCCATCCCATCAAGCCCGAGAAAGGGTCGGTTGAGATCTGAAGCGGAGTTTACCCCCCAGCCTCCACGAGACGCTTGCTCACTTCGTGCACCATGATCCAGATCATATCAAGGGTGAAATGGGATCCGATGGAAGCATCGAAAAGAACTCCTGCCTTCGCGGGGAATTCCTCATCTCCCATCCATAAGATATAGATAATAGGAATCCGGGGAAAGACGTCCATGGCAATGGATTTGTCGCCGAAACGAACCGGGGTACCACCGAGGGCCTTACCGGCCTCGATAAAGCCCTCTGGATCGTCGCCGTATTTTTTTTCGATGAGATCGACACTGAGGGCATGGGGACCCCGGAAAAAGGCTTCCCCACCGAGCAAATCCTTCTCGCTGATCCATCTACGGTCCAGGGGTATATTTTTGGTCTTTAAGAGGTAAAAGAGAACCATCAGGGTGAATTCAGTGGTCAAATCATCCCCTTTGGAAGTGTCACCTTCAACGAACCTCCTCATTTCCCTCTGATTGGGAAGGATCAAATAGTCTTGGTTGAGAATGGGCAAAGTATAGCCCCGTTGCCTTACGTGATAGTCGGCCATTGTCCTGATACAAACCGTTTCGGGGTTTAATCGAGCGAGTTCGTCCCAATACTCCGATTCGATGTGGTTCATAGTTTTCCTTTCCGAAGAGATCGTTTCTCTTAGGGGTTTCTGGGAGGAAAGTAGCATGTAGAGAGAGGATGGAAGATCCAAAGAATACAAGATGCCAACAATAGGGTGACTCTATCACTCGATATACCTAAGCAGTTTTTTCAGCTTGAGGAGATTCCCATTATCCAATTCGATAAATTCCAACCCATGTTGAAGATACTCCTCCCACCCCTCACCTTGGCGTGCCGGGGACCAGATGATTTGCGTCACGGCCTTAATGGGTTTTAATCCGAAGAAGTCCGGAGGGAAAATCTCGATCTTCAATTTCATTCCCTCCAATAAGGCCTCCTTCAAGTATACCAGGAGGCCACCTTCACTGATATTTGCTGTTTCTCCGCCATAGGTCTTGACGTTGTCGATGAAGTTATACAAAAGGGGGAGTTCGATATGGCGGCGAGGAAATTTCCTGTTCTCATCTTGGAAGCCTTCCGAATTTCCCCCAGCTTTTTTCCTCTGCATCACATCCTCCTCTTCTTTCGTCTTCTCCGCGATATCTTCATATCAAAAATCGGGGGAAAAATGCAATCTTTTTTGAAATTTTTGGGGAAAGGACCACTTGGGCCCATACAAGGTGCTGATAGGCCGGTTACCAAAGAAGCTAGAGTCGGGGGTGAGGTAGCCTTGATTTCGTCGTCATGGTTTGAAATATTTACATAGCAAAGGGAAAGAGGTTTCGTATTTTTTCCCCCTAGATGTGCAGATATTATCGAACATTCGCTGTTCGGAATGGATTGAGTGGTGGCTGAATTTGGTATGGAATATGCAGATCAGTGCTTAAACCGCAACCAATCACAAGGAGTTCCCCATGAAACAGGGTAATACGCCAACGAGGCCCATTGCACTTTTCAAATCAGGGAAAAAGGCAGAGGAACCACTCGGGAAAGGGTCCTCTGGTAAGCTCATCGTAATTTATGGAGCCCACCTGGGAAAGCAGTACGAATTGGGCCCTAAGAGGACGCTGATCGGGAGGACTGATCGAAGCGATATAATAATCGACGATTCATCGGTTTCCCGGGAGCATGCCTCTATCGAGAGGAAAGATGGCAGGTTCATTCTGGAAGATCTGAAGAGCACCAATGGAACTTTTATCAACAGTGAATTCGTTGATGTCTGCGTCCTGAATCATGGAGATAAGATCCGAATCGGAAATACCGTCTTGCAGTTCATCGTGGAAAGATCGTAACCAATTGACGCGCCTTCCTTTTTCTAAATTTCCCTCATTCATTTCCAGTTAACATGGTCTCATCTGCTCGAAGGCCTGAGACCATGTCTTGATCGTTGAAGGCGACATGCTTTCCCCCACCAATGGCCAAAATAGATAGTACTTTGGGTTGATACGCGGGAAGTTCATGGATCCAGAGTGCTTTGGCGAGACCCCGAGAGGCCCGGGAGGGATACTAAATATCGTGAATCGTCAAGGCATAGGGGAGAAGGACATCGGCCTCGCGGAGGAGGTGGAAATTAGACTGGAATGTGCTCCCAATAGCGTCTATATAGGCCATAGGAAGAAATATGACAGGATTCTGGCCTATGCTTATCCAATGGATGGAACGTTTCTGAGTCCCGGATAATCAAGTACAGTTGGGGGTCCGGTAGAACGGGGCAACGAAGTTCCCTCATACCCTGCGTACTGTGAAATTGCCGCCTGAGAGGAACTGCATATGGAACAAGTGTTTTTACCGATGTTTTAGGGTGGAGTAGGGCTTTTGGAGATATTCCAGTTGAGGTAACTACCACGGGGAGACCTCGTCAACTGAAGTGCAGCTGGAATTTTACCGTTATTCCTCAACTTCAAATAGATGAGGTTAACACGGGGGATTACGATGCCTTGGCAATCCCCGGTGGCTTTGAAAAGGCAGGATTCTATGAAGATGCCTACCATGAGGATTTTCTCACAGTGATTAGAGCTTTCGACGGAGAGAGGAAAATGGTAGCCTCAATATGTGTGGGTGCTTTACCACTGGGAAACAATGGAATTTTAAGTGCAGATATAGCTGCAACATATCATTTACGTAATGGGATGAGGAGAAAGCAATGAGCAGAATTCGGAGCGGACCTTCTTGATCAGCATGTCGTTGCACACGTGAATATTATTACCTCTTGCGCCCCTGCGCAGCCTTAGATGTCGGATTTCAGTTGTTAGAAATGCTGACATCAAAAAAGAACTGTGAACCGGGAGTTCAATGTCCTGGCCGATTATGCCTACGACTGTGGCACTGGAAGAAATATATCCCTCGGCATGGGAGTGACGAAAGAGGTTTGATCCGAGAACAGGGCATTAGCCGGGTAAGCGGGAGGCAGGGACGGGAGAAGAGAGGCCAGCCTTTTTCGTCTTGATGGCCTGAGACCTCGTCATGTTCTTAAACTTGTGGTACTGTTCCGAATAGTCCTTCATGGAGGTGATGACCTTTCTCTCGTAGAGGACCTTTTCAATGACCTGCTTTAACAGGAAACGGGGGCAGGGGTAGTCTTTCTCGAGCCCAACGAGCCAAACGTTCCTCTCCATGGAAAGGCAGATGATCTCGTCCAAAAGAGTGCCTGCCCTCTGGTCGTGGTACAGCTGAAGAAAATACCTCTCGACGTACTCCTTCCATCGAATCCGATCGTTGTTCCAATCCTCTAACAGCAGGCGGCTTGGAGCCAATGGGCTTATTGATCTTTTCCCCTTCCCGAACCCGGTGATATCGAAAATAAAATCCCCCTTGGGTATGATTCTCTTGCTGGCCGATAGATGTGTCTCCTTAATCACGAACTTACATCCCTTGAGAGATCTTGCGCAACAGGGTCACGCTTTCGATGTGATAGGTTTGGGGCATCATATCGATGAGTTGGGTTTTCACCGGGATAT
>CAYFXL010000147.1:0-7000 GCA_964346945.1 uncultured Syntrophobacterales bacterium | reverse complement strand
TGACCAACACAGTCATCTACCCCTTTGCTGTGGTGATGAACGAGGCGAAATGGAACTCCCTCCCTAAGGATGTGCAAAAGGTCATGGATGACCTCTCCGTAGAACAGGCCAAGTGGACGGGCAATTACATGGATAACCATGTGAAGGATTCCGTTGCCTGGTCGAAGAAAACCCAAAATGTCGAGATCATTACCCTACCGAAGGGGGAGATGGCCACGTGGAACAAATTGCTGGAGCCGATAACCGATAAGTGGATTGAGGCCGCAGAAGCGAAGGGCATCCCGGGAAAGAAGATCGTGAAGGACCTGAAGAAGTTGAATAAGAAATACAGTAAAAAATACGGAGGCTAACCTTAAGGTATCCCGGCAGGGGGGCTTGAACGCCCCTCTGCCGGCCCAGAGGGGAAGGGGATGGTCGGCTATCTGGAAAAGATAAGCGCCTTGCTGAATCGATTGCTTCTTCTGGTCGGCAGTATCACCTTAGCCGGAATGGTATTTCTGACGTGCGCCAACATATTTCTCCGCTCCGTGTGGAAACCAATACCAGGCACATACGAGCTCATGGGATTTTTCGGCGCCATCGTCACTGCCTTTGCCCTGGGTTATACGCAGATGAAGCGGGGCCATGTGGGGATAGATCTGATGGTAAATCATTTCTCAGCAAAGACCGGGAGAATCCTCAATGGCATCAATTACCTCATCTGCATGATCTTCTTTGGTTTGGCTGGCTGGCAAATTGCTAACTATGCAACAATCCTCTGGCGAACAGGGGAGGTCACGGAGACGCTGAGAATCATCTTCTACCCTTTCACCTATGGCGTTGCCCTTGGTTGTATGGTTCTTGCTCTCGTCTCATTGGTTGACTTTTTGAAAGTCCTGGTTGAAGGGAAAAAGCCCAATAGATGAATTTAGTACTTGTTGGAATAATCGGAATCCTCATCCTCCTCCTTATCTTATTCTTTTTGGGAATGCCCGTTGGCTTTGCCATGGCAGTGGTGGGATTCTGCGGGTTTTGGTATGTTGTTTCGCTCAAGGCAGCCCTCAACATGATAAGTACTGACCTGTGGTTTACCTTCTCCAAGTATAGTCTAACTGTCATACCCCTCTTCATCCTCATGGGATACCTTGCATTCAATGCGGGAATAGGTGAAAGGCTGTACGATGCCGCTTACAAGTGGGTGGGGCACTGGCCGGGGGGGTTAGCCATCGCCACTATAGGCGCCGACGAACTGTTTGCCGCTATCTGTGGTTCCAATACGGCCACGGCTGCCACCATGGGTGCAGTAGCCCTGCCACAAATGAAGAAATATAACTACGACACCAGATTGAGCAGCGGAACCATTGCCACCGGTGGCACCCTGGGGGTGGTTATGCCTCCCAGTGTGGTGATCATTATAATCGGTTTACAAACAGAGCAATCCATCATCAAGCTTTTCCTCGGCGGTATATTGCCCGCAATTCTCTTGGGCATATTGTTCGTGCTTACCATCCTCGTTCTTTGCCGATTCAACCCGAAGTTTGGCCCGGCGGGGCCAAAGACGAGCTTCAAGGACAAGATAAAATCCCTCCGCGGTGTTATCGAGGCGGTAGCTATATTTATCTTGGTAATCGGGGGGTTATTTCGTGGTTTATTCACCCCTACTGAGGCCGGAGCAACTGGTGTCTTTTGCACCCTTCTCGTAACTGTCGTAACTCGGAGGCTGACTTGGAATGGACTTGTCAGTTCTATTACCGAAACGCTGAAGGTATCATGTATGGTCTTTGTTCTTGTCACGGGAGCGATAATTTTTAGTCGCTTCCTGGCGGTAACGAGAATTCCCTTTCTGGTGGCGGATTTCGCCACTTCACTTCCAGTGCCGCCCTTCGTCATTTTGGCATTCGTGTTATTGATCTATCTGATAGGGGGCTGTGTTATGGACGCCCTGGGGTTTCTGGTGCTTACCATCCCTATTTTCTTTCCATTGGGAATGGAGCTTGGTTTCGATCCGATATGGTACGGCATAATCCTAACCATGGTGACGACGTTGGGAGCAATCACCCCGCCAGTAGGCGTCAATTTATACGTAGTAAAGGCACTAGCTCCAGAAATAGACATTGGCACCATTTTCAAAAGCGTGAGCTTTTTCCTGCTGGCCTGCATCCTCTCTATAGTCATTCTGATAATCTTTCCCGAAATCGTGCTCATCATCCCGGGAATGATACGCTGAGTGTAGATTTACCACTCCCGGTCATGCTCAGTGGATAAGCTTGTGACGCTCCTTCCATCGAAATGAGGGTGCCACGAGGTGGTTCGAGTATTTTTCCCGGGCAACGCTCCACGGGAAACATTTCCCATGTCAACTTACGGTAGATGTGGTATGATGGTGGTGATTTTACCCGGTATACTGTCATTTGTGGGGGGCCTTGTAATGGAAAGAACGTACGTTTCCCAACAATCTATCCTGGCGATTTAGGACCATCCGCTGAGAAGGCTCCCTCCAGATCCCCGGTATTCGAGCGCCAGAAGGGAGATCGCCCCATGAAAAGGACCTTTATGCCACGTATTCGCTCTGAGGAGGAACTCAGGGGCTTACAGCTGGAAGGGTTGAAGTGGACAGTTGATCACGCGTACCAGGGTTCGGAATACTATCGGAAGAAGTTCAAAGAGGCGGGGGTGAAACCCAGTGATATTTCCGACCTGGATGATCTATCCAAACTTCCCTTCACCGTTGCCGATGACCTAAGGGAAGGATATCCCTTTCCCCTCCGGTCAGTGCCCTTTGATCGGATCGTCCGCATCCATGCCTCTTCGGGAACGACGGGGAAACGGAAGATCCTCTGCTATACCCAAAAGGACCTCGATGACTGGGAGGACATGTTCGCCCGGTGCTATGAGATGGCCGCACTCGATCAGGAAGACCGGGTTCAGATCGCGGTGGGCTATGGGGTCTGGACGGCGGGGATAGGTTTCCAGCTCGGCTGCGAGAGGTTTGGGGCATTAGTCATTCCCGTCGGTCCTGGAAACCTCGACATGCAATGCCAATTTCTCGAGGACTTGCAAACCACGGTTTTGTGTTGCACAGCCTCCATGGGACTCTTGATGGCGGAGGAGATCGAAAGCCGTGGCCTCAGGGACAGGATCAACCTCAAGAAGATCATTTATGGGTCCGAGAGGTCAAGTGATGCCATGCGTGCCAGGATTAAGCAGCTTTCAGGAGTTGAAGATATGTTCGATATTCCGGGATTAACGGAACTCTATGGTCCCGGGACGGGCTTGGAATGTCCCAAGCATGAGGGAATCCATTACTGGGCGGACTACTACATCCTGGAGATCCTCAACCCGGAGACGCTCAAGCCCGTCCCCGATGGAGAGACGGGGGAGATGGTGGTTACAACCCTGAAGAAGGAAGCGGCCCCCCTCATCCGTTATCGAACCCGCGATCTGACGCGGCTCATTCCCCATCGATGTTCCTGTGGAAACATCCTCCCCATGCATGATCGACTCCTGGGGAGATCCGATGATATGTTCATCTTCCGGGCCGTCAACATTTACCCCGGGCACATAGACCACATCCTGTCTGGTTTCCCCGACGTGGGAAGTGAGTTTCAGGTCATCCTAGATCGTGGGACAGATGGAAGGGATTACATGAGCATCAAGGTGGAAAGGAGGAAAGGAGGAGATCCGAGGGGAGATGCCTCGCTGAAGGGGCACATTGAGGAAACCATCAAGAAACAGATTCTGGTCAGTGGTAAGGTGGAGATCGTTGACTATGCCAGTCTCCCCCGAACGGAGAGAAAGAGCAAACGCGTCTTCGACAAGCGTTAGGGTTGGAGAGAGGGCCTCCCATTCCATGGGAGGCTCCTCATGCATAACTTCGCATATTTGAGGCCGAAATCCATTGATGAGGCCATCTCCCTCATGGAGAGCTATGGGGAAGGGGCACGGTATATCGCCGACGACAGGGATATCCTGGTAAAGAACAAGGAGAAAAAGTTTTCCCCCGATTTCCTCATCTCCCTAAGACACACCCCGAGCTGGCGTACATACGCTACCAAAAGGCTAAGGGAATTCTTCGAATCGGGAGCATAACAACCCACAGCATGCTGGAGAAGTCTCCCCTTATCGGACAAAGATACCCCATTCTGAGCGATGCCGTGGATACTATCGGCTCCGCCCAGATTCGAAATGTGGCGACCATCAGGGAACATAACGCTAACGCCATCCTCGATGCCATCGGAATCAGAATCAATAATCTCGCATTACCCCGGAGAAAATCCTCAAGGCCTTTAAGAGAGAGGGAGGGGCACGAAACGCAGTGAGGAAGGAAACTGGGTGCGGGGAAGAGTGGTCTCCAGGGTCATTCCGCGATCCTTCTGCCGAATCCTGGAGGCTTCACTCATCTCGACAGAGAATCCCATCGAAAATCCGATACAAGGCGAAGTGCCCTTCCTTCCAGCTCTTGATTTTCGAGACCGCTTTCTGCCCCCGTAAATCCCCACAAATTGAGGCCATGATCTTCCCACCTTTGAAGACGATTTTCCGGTCTTTCGGGCCGTTCTTGATAACAAGGGCAATATCGAGTTTGGCGAGGGAAAGCGATCTGATGATTTCGGAGATATCGTGACAGAGTACTTCTCCGCTGAACCCTTTAGAAGTCGGCTCTGACCTTGCGCTTTCACCGACGGGATGATAGGTGCTCTCCTCCGTTTTCAATGGACTTGCTACGTTCATGGCTTTCTTTCCCTTTCAATGCCATCCACGATTTCCTCTCTAACAAATAAAACCGGCCATTTCCTGAGGAAAGCCCGGTTTTATGGACATACGGATCTATTCAGTATTGATCGCTTCGGCAACCCGGCTATCCCGGAACTCCGGGACCCATGGCTTTCCCTCCGCCTTTGAACCGGCGGACGACCCCGCCTTGCGACGGGTGTGGCTTTTCGGCCCTTTTTTTCACATATCAAGCAAGATTCATAACAAAATCAAAATGCTCTTTCATATTGCCATGATAAGGATCTAGGGTTATGAATTTCCTCTTATTTATAAATAATTAGGCATTACCCTTATGGAATAACCCGTATCTTTCCGCTGAGGCTGAGGGGGGTATCGGACGCACGGTGACATTTTTTGTCCCGAGGGGGGGTTCACCGCGGCATTCAGACAATTGCTTTCCGGAAAACCACCGCTGCCACGGGCGTATCATGCATGGCGTGCCCCAGTACAACCCTGTTTATCCTCGGATGTCCCCTCTGCAGTATACGCCCCGCTAACACCTTCCCCTTTTTGAGGCCATCGGGTATGTCGACCTTGTTCAAAAAGGGGATGATGGCTGAATGGGAAGGAGCCCCTTGGGCCATTCCCCTAGGATGGACGATCAGTTCGGCAATGGCCTCTGCGGTCACCGTCCCACTCAACGGTAAGCCCGTTAACTCGGAAACGATATGGGGCCTAAAGACGTGGTCCTTCGATAATTCAACACCGACGCTATCGATGCCCACTACTACCACCACCAAGGAGGTCTCCGATGGAATCACTGGCTCGTTCTCATCCGGGGCCTTGAGGGGAAGTCGGGAAGCTCCATCTGCTTCGACGATGATATGATCAACCTCATTGAGGGATGCCAGCTCGTCGATGAGTTCACGGTTGATTCCCTTCAGCTTCCTTTCAGGCAACGGACCTTCGACCAAGGTAAAATGCCCATATCGGTGGATTACATCGGGGATGGATTTGATGATGTCCCCTGCCCTTTCCCTGGTGAGGAGGAAGGGAGTTTCTTCAGGGGAGGGTTTAAAGATCTTTGTTGTGGTAGAGGTTATGACATGATTTCCAGAAGTTGCCAATTCCCTCGCCATGGCGAACATCAAACTGGTTTTTCCTCCGGCCCCGACCAGGGAGATTATCCGATGTCGGTCCAACTCCAAGGCTTGCGTGCAGGTCTCAACGGGCTGGGTGACGATCTCTCGCAGATCTATTGAGTCTTGATTATGCAAAAAACCTCCGGAAAGGGGCGTGATTGATCCCGCCCTATGATAAATCCGGATGCGGAGTACTAACCGCCCCAGGGCATTTTGGAGTAAGTTTCCGAGAGCTTATCACGGTACTTACGGAAAAAGAGCTCATGGCCCTTTTCCCAACGTGATAGCCTCATGAGGGCCTCTTTGGCTTTTCCCTCGGTGCTATTGGCCATCCTTCCGTAGAACTCGCTCAGGTCCTTCTCAATGAGCCATGCCGTGTTGAAGACGCTTACATCCGGAACCATAGAGCCTTCCACACATTGTTGTAGGAACTCGGATCTGGCTCGCTCGTCGAAGTAATTCGTCGGCTCCAGGGCATTGTCTTTACCGGTCAGTAGCTCAATTTCGTCACCCTCTTTCAGATCGCTCAGGATTCTCCTGATAAAGAGGATATGTTTCTCTTCCTCCTGGATTAACCGCTTGAAAGCGCTCACCGCAGCCCCCATGCCCAGGCGTTTGAGCGAGTGTTGGAAAAAGCTCTTTCCGGTTTCTTCCTGGTTGAGGGCGTACTCAAAAATTTTGATCAGCTTCTCCTTTCCTGACATCGTTTTCCCTCCTTTTGGTTATGGCCAGTATGATACAACGACTCCCGAGAATGCCGGTTTGGTTCAACGTCTCTTGTAGCCCAACCAAATGATGTAGACGATCATGAAGATGACTGAAACGGTAGCCGGAACCGCCGTCCGCGTGCTGAAGAGCGCCAGAGCCAGGCCGCCCGCAAGCCCGTAGTTCTTCAGTGTGCCGAGCAGAATGAGGCTGGTCAGCGTCTTCCGTTCAGTACGAAGTAGATCGCCCACCTTCTCGATAACCATTCCGAGAAGGAAGGTGCTTGCCAACGCTACCAGGGCTATCGGAATAAGGGAAAAAGGGTTCCCGAGGAAGACCGCACGATTGAGCCCAACAACGGTATATGCGACGACAAAAAAGCTCCAATTGGTGATGGCGCCTTTAAGGGGTTCTATCTTGTTGGACACTCCGGTCCAATTAAGGATTCGTGAAAGGATGAG
>CAYFXL010000146.1:0-7025 GCA_964346945.1 uncultured Syntrophobacterales bacterium | reverse complement strand
CTGTTTCCAAGACCTGTTAATTTCGTCAACTCCAAGCTCTTCATCACTCGGTCCCTCACCTCAGATTTGGGAAGTTTCCTCAACTCGAGGCCGAAGGAGATGTTTTTGTACACCGTCTTGTGAGGCCAAACCGCGTAAGATTGAAAGACCATCGCCATATTCCTCTGTTCCGGAGGCAAGACGAACTTTTTCGAAGAGATAACCCTATCGTTGAGGATAATCTCACCATCGTCGGGGTCTATGAAACCCGCGACACACCTGAGCGTGGTGGTCTTCCCGCACCCGCTCGGTCCAACAAGGGCGACGAATTCACCCTCCTCGATATCCAGGGAAAAATTGTCGGCGGCCTTCACCTCGCCGAATTTCTTCGTGAGATTCTTGATCCTGAGCTTCGCCATACACGATCTCCCTCTTTACATGCTCGTCATAAGGGCTTAACCCCTACTATTCTCTCTATTTTCTCATGAAACCTGGGCGAAACTTTTCCCCACGACCTTTCTTGAACCAGCGACGAATATGAGTGTGATGAATAGTACCAAAATTGAAAGGGCTGCTAAGGCCTCAAACTCCCCTTCTTCAAATAGCGTAAAGATGGTCACCGCTATCACCTCGTTATTCGTGCTGTAGAGGAGTATGGATGCGGAAATTTCTCGAAAGGAAGAGATAAAGATCAGAATCCACCCGGAAACTAAGCTTATCTTCAATAAGGGAACGGTTATGTTCATGATGGATCTAAACCACGAGGCTCCGATAATACGTGCTGATTCCTCGAGCTCAAGGTTAATCTGCGTCATACCATCCGAACAGGCCATGTATGCCAAGGGAATCCGCCGAGCAACGTAAGCCGCTAACAAGATCCATATCGTGCCGTACAACATGAATGGCGGTCTAATGTAAGCCCATAAGAAGGCGACGGCCATTGCTACACCAGGTATGGCAAAGGGTAAAACCATCATGAAATGAAGGAAGCGGCGGCCCACATTTTCGGTCCTCTTGTTGTAGATCACGACGATCAACGCCAAAAAAACGGCAATCGTTGCTGCCAAAAATGCGAGGAAAAAACTGTTGAGGAACGATTTCTGACTGAGCCTGTAGTGAAACAAAATGAACTCAAAATTGTGCAATGTCACATTGCCCAGAGTCAGGGGAGCACCCCAGACTTTGCTCAGAGAAATGAGCAATAGCATGGAGTAAGGGATGATAACGCTTAAGCTCACAACCAAAAGGCAATAACCGAGAACCGGCCATTTGGCTTTGCCCAATTTTATGATCGTTGGCTGGGTGGTCTTTCCCGAGATGAGAACGAATTGCTTCTTGCCGAGGTAAAGGTACTGAAAAATGAGTAACACGCCCGTAATAACGACCAAGGGGATCGCCAAAGCAGCGCCCTGCTGATATTGGGGTGGATAATGGAATAACTGGTAAATTTGCGTCGTTAAGGTGAAAATCCCCCTCGACATTCCCAAAACAGCCGGGACTCCGAAGAGCGCTAAAGCCTCCAGGAAGGAGAGAATGGCACCGCTGATAATGGCGGGGGCTACCAACGGCAGCGTGATCTTGAACGCTGTTTTCCACTTTGATGCCCCCAACATATTGGCGGCATCTTCCAAACTCGAGTCCATATTGTCCAAAACCGAAGCCGTATTTATGAAGACGAAAGGGTACACATACATGGCGATGACAAAGATGATCCCCTCTATGGAAAAGACGTTAAAGAGGGTCACCTTCGAATGAAATAACTCCTTGAAGAGAACATTGAACTTGCCGGCACCCGGTCCCAACAAGAAAATCCAGGCAATTGCACCGAGAAATGGGGGCGTTACCATGGAAACCATGGTAAGGTTTCGGATGAAATTCTTCAGTGGAATATCGGTTCTGCTGACAGCCCAGGCCATGGGGACGCCGGTCAGCAGGCTTAAGAGGGTTGCCCAAACGCCAATCACCATGGAATTTCTAAAGGCTTTGAAAAGGACCTTTTGTTTGAAAATGTTCAAGAAATAGAAGAAGCCGAACTTACCTTCCGGGGTAAAAACACTCCCCTGAAACATCATAATCAACGGAAAGAGAATGAGAATTGCTACGGCTATCAGTGCAATGGGAAACAACACCCATTTCACCATATCGATTCCCTTCAATCCCGTTGTAAGGCGTCCATTCGGCATTTTCCCCTCACAATTTCTTTTGCATTCGCAAGACTCGAACTAGGAAAAAAAAGAGGCCCCACCCCGTAAGATGGAGCGGGGCCTCCTCAGGCTCGGAGGTTATTTCCTCCCCATAATGGTATCAAAATTATCGATGAGCTTTTGCTTGTTTTCGATCAACCACGATACCTTTGGGTACAGAAATTTCAACTCGCCCAAGGAAGGCTGTCCCTTTGCCGGCACATCCACTCGCCCAGGATAGTAGTATTTAGCCGCGATGATCTCCTGAGCCTCTTTGCTGCAAATGTAATCCATGAACAGCTTCGCGACATTGGGATGGGGAGCCTTCTTGAGAATTCCTGCAGGCCCCGGGGAAAGGGTAACCCCCTCAACCGGATAAACAACATCACAGGGCTGACCCTTATATTTCCCGGGAAGCACGGAATAGTTATTCTGCTCCGCAATCAAGGGACGTTCTGCGGAAATCATCATGGTCTGAAGGGCGCCGTGGCTATCGCCGATGAATGGTTGGTTCTTGGCCAAAGCCCTGTAATAATCCCATCCATACAGCTCCAGAATGCAGGCTATATTCACAGCGGTTGTTCCCGCGTAGTAGGGATTACTCATGGAAATCATGCCCTTCCACTTCGGGTCCAACAAATCCTTCCAGGATTTTGGCGCTTCGGCCTTCTTTATCTTATCGGTGTTGAAGGCGATAACCGATGTATTACTCTTTACCGCAAGCCAATATCCATCAGGATCCTTCATGTAATCGAAGAACTTGTCAAAGTCCTTGGGCTTATATTTCTCAATCAACCCTTTCCTTGCCCACACAATAAACGGGGCCATATCAGAAACTTGAGCTACGTCCCACATGGCTTTTTTTGCGGCAAACTCCGCCTCGATTTTTGCGAGGACCTTGCCCGTTCCAGAGCGGTAAACACTGGGGGTAATCCCATATTTCTTCCCAAAATTCTCCGCCAATAAGTTCGCCGTTTTCGAATCCATAGAGGTGTAAAATATGAACTTACCCTCTGCCTTTGCCTTATCTACTATTGTTTCGGCGCCTCCCGTGGACGCCAATGCAAAGGCGACAAAACAGACAACCAGTACACATCCTGTTTTCTTATAAAATTCCATGGTAGTTCCCCCCTTTAAGGTGATCATCCTTTGAAACCCTTTTCTTAAATACCTCACTTCTCAATCCGTCCGTTTCACCCCCTTTCTCCAACAGTTTCGTTATAAAATCCCGCTACCTCACCCCCTTTCTCTCCGAGAAGCTTCATCCTGAAGCCAATGATTTCAACTCCTTTCTACCTGAGAAACTTCCGTTCGTTTTCCTTCATGGAGGGGACTCCCTGCACGTCGAAGACGTGATCCACGGGATCAATCATTTCATCCAGGCCATAGATTCCCCCGTCCTTTTTAATCTTATCGAATACCGTCTCCATTGCCCTCATTGAGGCTCTAAGACCGTGATTGGCATAAATGACCATCTTCACTTTTCCCAGCTCTTCGATCTCGCTCTCTTTGAGAGTTGAATAGGTTGTCGGTACCAAGACGAGTGGAACGTCTTTATCCCAGGCGGTTACAAATTCAATGATTTCTTGGGGATCTTTTGATTTGGAGTGAATCAGAATCGCGTCAGCCCCCGCATCGACGTATCTATGAGCTCTCATTTGGGCCTCTTCTTGGCCCCAACCAGCAATGAGAGCCTCAACCCGGGCGATTACCGTGAAACCCGGATCCTTTTGGGCGACCTTCGCTGCCTCGATTTTTCCCTCAAATTCCTCAACCCTCAACAACTCTTGCCTTCCTCCGGCCAAGAGGCTATTATCCTTTGGAAATTTCTTGTCCTCGATAACAACAGCGGCGATACCCGCCTCTTCATACCGCTTAACCATGTACATCACATTGATCGCATTTCCATAGCCCGTATCGCAATCCGCAACCACGGGGATGTCAACAACTTCGTTCATAGAACGTGTGGCCTCCAAGAACTGATACATGGAAACCAGGCTCGCGTCCGGAATTCCATAAGAAGCGGAAATTTCAAGGCCACTAGCCCATACGCCGTCAAATCCGGCTTTCTCAATTAATTTCGCACCAATGCCATTGTGGGCACCTACAATCCGGACCAATCCCTTACGCCCAAATAAATCCCTCAAATTCTTAGCCTTTTCCAAAACAATCTTCCTCCTCTATTCAGTCCATGATTAATGGTCAAAGAGTCTCGTTTGGAGCTCTTCTTCGAGATTCTTTATTTGAAATGTAATTGCTGGCTGCGTCAAATTCAGAATCTCTGGCGCTTTAGTAAAGCTTTTCACTTGAGTACCGGCATGAAAAATCTCGAGACGGAAATCCATCTCGCTGATCCCCGTTTCATTGCCATCAAAGCATCAATCCCTTTATATGTCAAAAGTGAGCTCCTGTCAAATCAATTTGACGTTGAGTTTCCACAACTCTTGAAACTCCGTTATACTTGTTCTACTGAATAATCCTCCCGCTTCCTCGGCTTCGTGCGTTAACGGGAAGCCACCTCGCCGGAAAGTCTATAAGGGATCTTAAACAATCTCCCATGGGAGCCCTCCATACCCACCTGCTGGGGACGTCTTGTGAACGCATTTCTCTCAGTGGAACTCAAGGCTCGAACAGCCTCAAGATCTAACGTTACTATCTCCCCGGTCTTTTGTTTAAACCTCCTGGGGCGAATATTAAAGAATTTTTGCCAACCATTCTGAGTGAAGCAAAACGGCCGTAAACTTACTGTCTGAGCACAAAGGGCGAGGTTTCGGAACGAAGTGGCGCCGAACAGGCGCTCGTTTGCAGTGAATCGAACTCTAGAATGATCGAAAAAATATCGTGAGTAGCGAAGAGCGAGTTTTCCAGGGATCTCATTTTATTTCCGCCAATATTCTCAGCTGCGTCGGCGTCAACATCCACCGCAGATCCCCCTTAGGGGTGGGAAGCGCCTCGACATCGATGCGACAGACCCCGCCCATCTCAAAGTGGATCGATACGTGAGCCCCCTCGCTCATCAAATTCGATGCGATTTTCCCAAGAGAGGGTAAATGTCCAGCCAGCAACACCTTCTCCTTATCGCCGACTCCTTTAAGAAAGACGATGACATCCTCAGGAGGTGTCAAGGGCTCTAGGGCCTCCGTAACCCTAATCCCCTCCGTGGAATAACCCAGCTCCCCTGCTACGATTTCCGCCGTTTGCCGCGCTCGCTTCTTGGGGCTGGAGACAATAAGGTCTACTTCGACCCCCAGTCTCTTGAGAGCCTTGCCACTGGAGCGAATCTGATCTTCTCCACTGTTCGTCAGAGATCGCTCCGGATCTTGATCCTCCGTATAAGCCTCGCCATGTTGCATAAGATATATCTCCATCTTTGAACCCCCCCTCGATTTGTTGGACAAACCATGGGTCTTTCCAGGGGACAACCCTCCCTTGAATCACTAAAGGGGACCGAATTCGGTCTCGCAGGGAGGAATTTTCACCTCGAGCTTCTCCCTCATCTCCTCGCTTAGGGCAACCTTGAGCCTGAATTCGGGGTTCGCTTGTTCATCCTTCCTCTTGATGAGAAGCCATTGATTTCCCTTTCCCCTCCCCTTGAGGAGGGCCAGGGAGAAGCCACCCTGTAGTTTCTTTCCCCTGAGCTCGAAGCTAAACCTCCCTTTTTTCAGCTGTTCCTCAGGATTCCCTTCCCCCGTCGGGATATAGGAACCCTCATCCCAAATAACCACCGCCCCAGCCCCGTAATGTCCTTCTGGAATAATCCCCTCGAATGCCCCATATTCCAAGAGGTGATCTTCCACCATGATGGCAAGCCTCTTGTCGGCTGGATTCATGGATGGCCCCTTTGGAATTGCCCAGGACTTGAAAATCCCTTCCATCTCCAACCTGAAATCATAGTGGAGGTGGGAGGCATGATGTTCATGCACCACAAAACGGAACTCAACGGGATCTTTTCCCATTGTAAGCCTTTCCTCCACCCAATAAATTGCCGCTTTCCCCGTCAAAAGTCAACGGAAATGAGCGTTCCTCCAATTTGTGATTTCTGGAAAGGAGGTCAATACAAAAGAGGATTATCCCTCATCCAAAGAGAGAAGGAGGATTGAACATCGCACTTCGGAAGATCGTCAAAATTGACCAGGAAAAATATGATGGCTGCGGTCTCTGCATCCCCCAATGTGCGGAGGAAGCCCTCCGCAAATCCGACAAAAATCTCCCCGTCGAAGAGGTGACCATCGCTATTACTGGCGAAAAGAAGGGGACAACCTAAGGTGAGAAACAGCGGGGATGGAAGGAACGAGGTTTGGAGAGACCCGAGCGGGAGGGTGTTCAAATCATCTCCGTCAAGTCCACAGCCCTTTTTTTTGTAATCTTTCGCAGTTTTTCTATGGCTTTTACTTCGATTTGACGAATCCTCTCACGTGTTACGCCAAAGCGTTTCCCTATCGATTCCAGTGTAAGGGTATCTTCGTCGTTCAAGCCGAAACGAAGGGTGATCACCCTTCTCTCCACTTCGGTGAGCAACTCCAACCATGAGCTCAGCTGCTGCGATCGTTCGATATACTCGAATATGCCGTAGAGTTGTTCGGAATGCTCATCCTTAATGCCTCCGTCAATGGGATAGGTCCTCTTTACAACGCCTCTCAGCTTTTGGACATACTCCACGTTGACCTTCATTCGTGCGGCGATCTCCTCATCCGTTGGATCTCGGCCGAGTTCTTGAAGCACCAACTTGGCTACCCATGCGAACCGGTTGAGGTCGGATGAAATGTGAACGGGAAGGCGAATTGTTCGAGAATGATTGGCTAACGCCCTCTCGATGGATCTCTTAATCCAGAGCGTCGCATAGGTTGAAAACCGAATTCCCCT
>CAYFXL010000145.1:0-7061 GCA_964346945.1 uncultured Syntrophobacterales bacterium | reverse complement strand
CCGTTGAATTCCTGAAGACCTCCCTGACCAGTTGGGTTCCTATCCCCTTTCTCCTATAGCGAGGTTCGACGGCGATGGAAATGATATGACCTTCAAGGGTGTGGATGAGGTAACCCAGGATCTCTTCTTCCTCAAAAACCAAGAACGTGGTGGGATTGGATCGGTAGAGGCTCATGAAAATACGCCGGCTATAAGAAGATTTGGGAAAAGCCTTAGCTTCTATTTCTAAAATCCGATCCATATCCGAGGGGGTAAAAATCCTGATCATATCCCTTTATTCTTTTCCCTCTTTTTGGTATAAAACGACTAAGTCATTGTCTCAAAAGTTGAGGCCGCGGTAAAGGGGGGGATTTGAGGCTAAAGGACTACATCGAAAATCGCGCTCGACTTTTCAGCCGAGATTCCGAGTTCTCGTGTCCTGATCAATGCAACCGATTTGGCTGCAAGGACGAAAGGCTCCATGTCAGCGTTAGTATCGTTGATTTAGTGGCAGCTTCCCTCTTAATGGGGAAAAAGGCCTCCCATCTCCTTCGGGTTCATTATAAGATCGGGACCTCTCCCATGGAAGAAAACCCATGGATTCGGCGATTTGTCCTCGAACTGAAAAAGCCCTGTTCCTTTTTGACTGGGAAGTACTGTGGCATATATGGAGCAAGGCCCATCACCTGTGCGCTCTTCCCGGAGGCTTTCTTCCTCTTCCCAGGACAGAAGGGGAAATTGGATGAGGAGAAATTTGGGCACTATCCCTGCCTACGGGAGTCACTGGTAGTCTCGGAAAAGAGGTGTTCCTCCCTCATTGAGTTGATGGAAATGGCCCGCCGAGAGTTCTTGCTCACGGAATTTTACCTTTTTGGATTCTCCCCCTTTTCTATCGATCTGAGAAACAGCGTGGTCGACCTGACGGAAGTCTCCCGGGATATCTCCGGGAGTAATGGAGATGGCGAGAGGCCTTATGAGATCCCCCATGAGGCCTTTGAGAAGATATTGGTTCGAAGGTTACGAAAAGGGGGGTATCTTTCGAGGATCGAATCCAAGGTTGAAGAGCTCAATAGCCAAAGTGGCATTGAGGCACTCTTTGAGATAAAGGAGTGGACCGACCTGATGGCAGCAGATGATAAGGACTTCCCCTACTGCTACGAATTCGATGAGGGGAACAGGCTAAGATTGGTCAAAAGGCCCACCCAAGGTGTGAAAATGCTTGTTTGAGGGGAATAAACGATCCATGAAGTTGATCAGTAATGTGGTTTGGCTGAGGATCCTGCTAACGGCAGCGATCTCCATGGCAACAGCAGGGGAGGTTGTTAATGGGGAAGAGCGCCAATGGAGGCTGGAGTTTTCCTCCTTCAGCGGGATGATGGAGAAAGTATCAGGCGATTGGGAACGATTGGGAGAAAGGGTTTTCCGACAGCGAGATAAGGAAGCTTCCCCCACAATACTGCTCTTCGGCAGGAATGAGTGGGCCGACTACCGGTTGAGAATGAGGGCTCGAATCATGGAAGGAACCGGCGGATTACTGGTCTTTTTCCGGTATCGAGATGAGGATTGGAGCCTCTGGTGGAGCCTGAATAGTCAGGAAGGCATTCCTTCGGGGATCGGACAGAACCGATGGGATTACGGAAAAATTATTCCCGAAACCGGGATTCCTCATTTGGTAGAAAACCGGACGTGGTATGAAATTTCCATCATCATCAGGGGGAGAGAGATTAAGGGCTACGTGGATGGGAACTTGAAGATGGAATATATCCTCCCAGACGATGGAACTCATACCTCGGGAAAACTCGGCCTTGGCACGTGGTTGGCCATTGCCGAATTCGACCTGCTTGAAATGGAGCAATTCGAGGCGGAAATGATCCCTGCCCCCCCCTCTTTAAGGGGAAAAGTTTTGGTGAGGGGAATGGAGGAGGTTCCCATTCCGGGGGCGGAGATACAGGGGACCTTTGGAACCATCAACACAGACCCTGAGGGTCAGTTTTTCGTCAAGGAATTAATTCCGGGAAGGAACGTTTTTACCATTACCGCTCCCGGTTTTGTGACCCAACGGGTGGTCTTTAACCTCGAGGAAGGTGAAAACATCAAAGCCTTTTACCTGAGGCCACGGATTCCAATTGATGGGGGAAAATTTCTATTCTTCAGGGAATATGAGCGAGATGAGGGAATGCCCAGGGGAGACCTCTTCGTTCTCTATTTGGGAAGTGGAGTTGAGCGGAACATAACTCAACGCCCCGGGGCCTATTTCTCTCCCCGTTGGTCACCCGATGGATCCATGATCGCTTTCTACACCCTCGATTCGAGGGAGATTTTCATCACCCCGGCAGAAGGAGGGCAAATGGAAAAGGTGGCCTCTGGAATATCTCCCCTTTGGTCCCCGGATGGGCAACGGCTCTTATTCTTGGATGGTGAGAGACTATGGTCTGTCAAGACAGAAGGTGGGGAACCCGTCCTCCTCTTCGAGGGCTCTCCGTATATCAAGGACTATTCGTGGTCCCCTGAAGGCAATCAAGTGCTCTTTGAATCTCAGTATCACATCTTTGTCGTCAACGCAGACGGGGGGGAATTGAGAGAAATAGCATACCCGGGGGAAAATCCCATATGGTCCCCTGATGGAAAAACGATTCTTATCATATCTCCACGAGGCCTGATGAAGGTAGATATCGAGGATGGGAAGGAAATCGAAATAGCCCCCTCTGGTCGATTTGAAGACCTCCAATGGTCTCCTGATGGATCCATGATCGCATACCGAAGGTGGGATGAAGATCCCGATGGAATGCAAAGGCTCGTCCTCTACCTCGTAGAAGCCAACGGAGGTGAGCGTTACAGGACCTTCTACTCGATCAAGGAGGGAATTCGAGAATATCACTGGTCCCCCTTGGGCAATGAGTTGGTTTTGCTGACAGGCAGGGAAAAGCCAATGCCAAATACCATCTATCGCATGGAAGTGACGGGGAAAAAGGTTTCCCCCGTCATCGACTTTCCTGCTGCCAATCTTCAATGGTCTCCGAAAGGGGATTGGATTTCATTTTTATCACAAGGGGAATCGGGCTGGGATATTTATATCATCAAAGGCGATGGGACAGGCCTCAAGAAAGTTACCGACACTCCGGAGACGGAATTTCAGGAAAGTTGGTGTCCAATCCTCCGTTAAAACAGGCTCAAAGGTACGATAAGAGAGGCATTCTTTTCCTGGAGAGCATAGTGATGGAAAGTGCTAACGAAAAGGGGTATGAGATCCTTTTCATGGGCCCCGTTATCCATACGGCTGAGGAGAGGGAAAGGGTGATTCAAGGACTCCAGGCTCGATTCAACCTTTCCCGGGAAAGGGCAATACGATTGGTCCAACGTGCACCCATTGTGATCAAAAGGGGTGTGACGGAAAAAGAGAGCGAACGGTATGTCGAGGCTTTCCATTCCATCGGGGCGATGGTCCGGGTAAGGGAATATTCTCGTTCCAATGATATAACAACGGAAGATGGGAAGATGCTATATCGCACCGGTGAAGAAGAGAAATATTGTCCCTGGGAGGACTTGGAAGAACTGGGATTCTTGGAGGCCTTTCTGACCACCTTGAAGGAGGTCCTCCTTTCTCCCACCCAATTCTATCGTCGAATGCCTACGAGAGGGGGATTTAAGAGTCCCTTGATCTTTGGCCTCATCTTAGGGGTACTGGGAGGAGTTTTAGGCCTGGCATGGCAACGGGTATTTTTGCTTCGGATCGGGCAATCTCCGGAAATCACTACGACCCATTTGGTGGGAATAACCATCGGGCTCCCGTTTATCGTTTTAATCACCCTCTATCTCGGGAGTGCTATTATTCACCTCTGCTTAATGGTCGTCGGGGGAAACCGAAGGGGTTTCGAGGCAACGTTCCGGGTTATCGCCTATTCATGGTCAACCCAAATCTTTGCCTTAATCCCCTTCGTCGGGGGTTTGGTCATCCCCATATATGCCTTGGCCATCGAAATCATCGGTCTGAAGGAGAGCCATGGCATCGGTACCGGAAGGGCGGTCTTGGCTGTATTCTTACCCTTCATCGCCATGGCGGCATTTTTCGTGGTGGTAGCAATCTCTCTGCTCTATAAACTGAGTGAGTTCTTGTAATTTGAAGATCTAACTTGGGGAAGGGCTCAGGGGCCTGTTTATCTCAGGAAGCCTTTCCCAAAAGGGGCACTGATTCAATATGCGCCTCATTCTCATATTCATCGTCGTTCCCCTGATCGAGATTCTGCTTCTTATCGAGATCGGGAGCCGAATAGGAGCGCTCAATACCATCTTTATCATCGTCGTAACCGGGATACTCGGCGCCTCTATGATGCGCCAACAGGGTTTCACCATTATCAGGAATATTCAGAGGGATCTTTCCCAGGGTCATATGCCAACGGGAGAACTGATCAATGGAGCATTGGTACTGGTAGGGGGCATCGTACTATTGACCCCGGGGTTCTTCACGGACGCCGTGGGATTCCTCCTCCTTATCCCCCATACGAGGGCCTTGATTCGTACAAAGATTCAACTCCTCATTCGCCGGAAGATTGAATCAGGGAACATTCACATCTTCTTTCGGTAAGAGGGTTGCCCTTTGAGCCCCCCTATTTTGAGATTAGCAATGCGTGCACCCTCCCAAGGATAAGGAAAAGTCTGTGCTGCAAATGTGGAAGATATGAAAGTTGAATGAGGCGTTTCAGCACGTATCCCCCGACCTTTATCTATGTGCGATTCTCATCTAGGATCATCAAAGTCGAGCCCGGCCTCAAGAATTCATCTGAGTGAACCGAACCTCTAGCAACCCCGCTTCAAGACTGCCAACTCCGCATTGAATACCCCGGATTGATTGCATGTGGTTTCAGAGTAGAAAAAACCACGAATAGCAGACTGGTTTGGGATTCACCATACCCCTTGACTTTGTACAGAGCGGAAATGCACCCCACCTGAGAAGTCCAATTTCAATACCTGCACCATATGGAGACCATCGCCCCATACTGAGCCATTCCATATTTCTTCCTCTTCTTCGATGGATAGGAAATATTTCCTCCTTCCTTTGTCGAAGGATCGGGGAAACCTGCATAAACCAGAACCAATTATATTGCCTCAGCGTCCATCTATTGCTCGATCTTTTTCCCCAGAAAATGTGGCCCGTGAGGTGCCACACACATGGGACACTCAGGGCCATACCCTGCGGCGCTATAGCCTGTCATTCCCCCAGCCACGTTGAATACGTCCTTGAACTCGTGTTGCTTCAGGATGCTGGCACTCAGGCTCGATCGATGCCCGGTGCTACATATAAGCACGGTTGCAACATCGGGATCGAGTTCCTCGTATCGCGTCCTTAGATCGGGCGCCGGAATATTGAGGGAACCCTGTATATGAAAACCTTCATATTCACGGCGCGCTCGTACATCAACGACGGCCATTTTGCTACCACCGGTGCTCATCTTATGGAGTTCCTCTACTGACAACTGTCCAATGTGGCCGGTAGGAAGTCCAGCCTTTGCCCATTCAAACATGCCACCGCTGAGATACCCCACGACTTGATCAAGACCTACACGTCTCAGCCACATGACAGCTTCTTCAGGTTGCACACCGTCGCCTGTTACTAGCAGAATGCGCGCATCGGGCGGTAGAACCCATCCAGCAAATGTGGCGAAGTTTCCGCCGAAGTCAATGTGATAGGACCCTGGAATGTGCTGGCCGCCGAATGAGTCATAACTGCGTACATCGAGCACCAAGTTGTCACCGCTCTTTGCCATCCTATTGAAACCTTCGGGGGTCAATTCTTCCAGAACGGGAAGGTTCCGCACCAGGGTTGGGCCTTTTCCATTAATAGCGCTGCATCGGCTGAAATGGTCCGGAGCTCCGGGCATGTTCGTAGTCAGAGATTCTATAAACTCCCCCCGGTTCTTGATCTGCAGGGCACCGTTATATTTCTTTTCATAACCGATGGTGCTCGTCCTCTTCGCTCCCATGGCTCTACCGCAAAGAGACCCGGCCCCATGAGCAGGATATACCTCACAGAAATCGGGCAGCTTCAGCAGTTTCTCGTGCAGGCTGTCGTACAGGCTCGACGCTAATTCCCTGGCCTTGCCCGGGAAGAGGTCAGGCCGTCCCACATCCCCCACAAAAAGCGTGTCACCGCAGAAAACGGCTACCGGGTCGTTTCCTCTTGCTCTGTCCCTCACGACATAGGAAATATGCTCAGGGGTATGTCCCGGTGTTTCCAACACACTCAGCACTATATCCTCGATCTCGAATGTGTCACCTTCGCCAACTCCAACATGGTTGAACTTACATTGAGCCGATTTGGGTCCGTAAATCTTAGCCCCTGTCTTCTCCGCGAGGTCAAGATGACCGGAAATAAAGTCAGCATGTAGGTGGGTCTCGAGAATGTGGGTAATCCTCATACCTAAGGGCTTGACTGCATCCAAGTAAATTTGTACGTCACGTCGGGGATCGACTACCGCGCAAGTTTCCGTACCACCGACGACGTAAGAGCTGTGAGCAAGCCCCTTTACGAAAAACTGTTGAACTATCATATCTACTCTCCTTCTAAAACAGTTCAGTTGAACAGCCCTTACCAAATGAGACAGATACTAGCAGATCAAAAAATTAAATCAATTTCCTCTGTCTACCTTTCTTGGGAACGAGGTCGAAATGTTCATTCCTTCCCCTCACAAACTGCCGGCTCTAATTCGTGATTTTGAATGAGTTCGTATCCTAGGAGTTGCGTTCTACTTCGTCCCGGCCAAGGCAAGAGGCAGTTTCTTCCGCATGTAACGCACACCGCACCAGTGTGCGACCCTTGCTAACCAAAGCATTGAAATCCGCCTCAGCCCAATTTATCCCATATTTCACAGGCAAGTCAGAACAGTCAGAGGTTATCGGTAGGTTATTTCGGGGTAAAGCAGAGAAACGTTCGGCGGGTGTGTTTCGTTTAGTCCTTTCCCCTCGGTCGCCCTTTCCTAGGAAGACGCGTTTTCCGCATTTCTCTTCCCCAGTTCTCTCGCATTTTCATTGGGTTATGCACTCTTCCGCTCGAAATAGATCCCGGCAAAGAGGAGGAGGATGGAGAG
>CAYFXL010000144.1:0-7070 GCA_964346945.1 uncultured Syntrophobacterales bacterium | reverse complement strand
AAGAATGGTTGCCTTAGATGGTAGATCGATGATCGCCAGACTGAATAAATAAGTGGGAGCCGTCGGGAAATGGGCCGGGGGTTCCTCCCCCCGTTATCACTTATCCTCGTCCGGTGTGCCGCCCTGTGAAATCCGGGTTACGGCTCCTGTAAATTAGGCAGTTTGAAATCACATGGGGGAACCAAGGAATCTGAGGACGGGATGCGAAGCAACAGGCGTACCGGATGAGACGCTTTGTGGATTTTACGCCTTGGACAAAGAAAGGGGGTAGAACCATGAGGAAATCCGCGCAAATTTTCTTCTTGGCGGCGTTAATCTTATCTTCCACTGTGTCCATC
Source organism: uncultured Syntrophobacterales bacterium (assembly GCA_964346945.1). Lineage (GTDB taxonomy): Bacteria > Desulfobacterota > BSN033 > WVXP01. The sequence continues at coordinate 6,732 of CAYFXL010000144.1, read as the reverse complement.
TTTGCCCAGGAGGGATGGTTGAATGGACTGGATACTTTCGAGGACATTTCATCCACCAAAGATGAAAAGCTATGCAAGATATTTAGCGACTGCCTGGCAAATCGCCTCAATGTAGCAGTTACAAAAAATGGGACAATGCAAGTCTATGGGTTTTGTGATATGAAATCTTCGGGAAATCTTGACCTCAATACCCTGGGCCGCGCTACCTTGGGAGCCCTTGCGGAGACATTTGGAAAGACGCCTCTGGGGAAAGGGCTGGTAAGGAAAATAGCCAAGTATTCGAGAGTCGAGTATGCTAAATACAGGTCAGAGCAAAGAGGGAGCCTTTATATCCTTGGAAAGAAACCAGCGAGAAATGGACAAAAGGATTATCGCTGGTTACTAAGATCTAGCGTTTACCAAAATTCCCCGATTTCAATAGAACTGATGGGGTCCTTTCGGGATACAAATCTAGTTGCCAGATTCGCAAATGATGGCGTTGCGATCGGGTTCGCGAACAAACAATTAAGTGACTTTGCGAGATCAATATTTCATCACCAGAATGCCACGGTTTTTCTTAATGGAAACTATGACCTAGAGGGTCCATGCTTCGCTAGAGTGCATATTTACTTCTAAGCCATAGTTTATGTCATCAACTGGCGAATTTCGGCTTAGCTCTCAATACTCAGACATTCATCGCCAGAGCGCAACACACTGGCTCGGACGGGTAGCGCGCCGAGAGCCACAGTTGTTTGTTCACTGGCAGATGGGTCTTCGACCAGCGGCTGGGCGATAGGAGCCGGATGACGGGAGACTGTCACGTCCGGTTCTGTGAGAGGCCGGGGGTGAGATTCCCCCGCGCCACTCGACTCATTAGGCCTGAGAAAACCATAGGGTCATAGATTTCAGTTAGGTTGCATTCCTTAATCTTGACTAGGAAGAGCTTAATTGAACTTTCCGATCTTGACAGTTCGGCGAATTCCTTGGACAACGCTCCTCCTCTTCTCCATGACCCCGTTATCCTGGGCCGGAGACCGTAATCCAGCGGTATTTAACGACTACAGGGGAGCTATCCACATCCATTCCACGTACTCGGATGGAAAGGGAACCATTGAGGAGATCGCCGCTTCGGCCCGGCAAGTGGGATTAGATTTCGTCATCACCCCCGATCATGACACGCTGGCCCCCTTGACGGACGGAAAGGAAGGATGGCACGACGGTGTCTTGGTCTTAGTGGGGAACGAGGTTACTACCAAGGCGGGGTATTATTTGGCCCTGAACGTATCGTTGTTGCCGGTCGGCCGGGATCCGAAGGAGCATTTGAAGGAGATAGAGAAGCAAGGGGAGATGAGCTTCATCGCGCACCCCTTTGGCTTCCGGAACCGGTGGGATTGGGCGAGTTGGACATTGCCCGGTTTTACGGGGATGGAGATCTACAACCTAACTGACGATCTCTTGAAGGAATGCCTCATCAATTATATCAAATTCCTCTTTGTTGGCCTCTTCAATCCTCGGGAGACATTCAGTTCATATCTGGATAGGCCTGCCCAGGAGCTTGGAAAATGGGATGAATTAACCCTCCACGGGAAAATGGTCGGAATTGGGAGTACAAACGCCCATGCCAAATTTCGAGTCTTTGGAAGAACCATCGATCCGTATTGGAAGCTCTTCAAGCTTGTGCAGACCCACGTTCTCGCCAAACAGGCCCTCACGGGCGACCTGGGGCACGATAAGGGGATCGTTTATGAGGCTTTGGAGCAAGGCCGTGTATACGTTTCCTTCGGTATTTGGGGGCAGGCCCGGGGATTCATGTTCAAGGTGTGCAAGGGCGAAAGGGAACTGATAATGGGCGAAGAGACCAGGTGGAGCGACCGTATGCTGCTTCGGGTCGATCTTCCTCAGGAAGCTTTAACGAAAGTAATTCGAAACGGGAAGGTGATCGCAGAGGCAGAGAGAAAGGGGCTGAATCTTGAGGTCCAAGGCCCAGGAGTCTACAGGATGGAGGTCTATCGGAAGGTGAGGCGAAAGAACAGGCTCTGGATCATCTCGAACCCCATTTACCTTCGATAACCAGCAGTATCATGAGATTCATCATTGGGATATTTGCGATTCTGTTTCCCTTTCTCACGGCGGGATTTCCATCCCAAGGCCTAGTGGCAGAATGGGGTACCAAAGGACTTCTCAGGGCCGGAGCCGCGAGAGTGGATATAACTCCCGACACCAATCCTCCGCTGGCGGGCTACGGGGCAAGGAGAGGAGAGGCTTCAAAAGCCGTTCACGATCCCATCTATGTTCGGGCCATTGTTCTGGACAATGGGAAAACCAGGATCGCCATCTGCAACATGGATTTGGTAATCACAACAATCCAGCTCAAAAAGGCTATCCGGCAAAGGGTGAGCGGGATTGACCTGGATGTCATTTTTCTGTTTGCAACCCATAACCACTCGGGCACGGGCGGATATGTCGATAATTTCCTGGCTGAACTTGTGGCCATGGGCCCTTACGATGAGGGTATTTTCCGAAATCTAGTGGAAAAGGCGTCCCGAGCCATCACGAAGGCTTTGGAAAATCTGAGGCCCGCGGTCATCGGGTGGAATGGAGGATCGGCTCCCGATTTATGCGTAAGCAGAAGGCCACAAGGGGGAAGCGTCGACCCGGAGATTGGCGTGATTAATATCGAGGGCGAAGAAGGAACGCCCATTGCCCTCTTGGTCAACTTCGCCGCTCACCCGACGATTTTGGGGCCTAAGAATATGTTGATTTCGGGCGATTTCCCCGGTTTTCTGGCGCGTTATCTTGAGAAGCGGGGAGGGGTAGTGTTATTTGCCAACGGTGCTTCCGCGAATGTCGCGCCGCGGGTGACTGCCGAGGAGAACGGGTTCGACCAGGCCAAGGCCTTGGGAGAATCGCTGGGGCAGAGGGTTCTTCAGGTGCTCGAAGGGATCGAAACCAGAGGGAGGGTTCGAATCGAATCCGTGGAAAGGGAAATACTGCTTCCCTTGCGCCCCGATCTCAGGCCGATCTTGCAACTCCCCATTCTAACCTCCTGTTTGAACTTGGTGGCCGATATCTGGTTACCCGAAAAGACCCAATTGGGAGTAATTGCCATAGATGATCTCCTCTTGATAGGTGTTCCATGTGACCTTGGGGCTGAAGTAGGCCTCGAGATAAAGGAAAGCGTCAGTCCGAGGTGGGGGCTGATCATTTCCCAAGCCAATGACTATATCGGTTATGTGATCACCCGAGATGAGTATCAGGAGGGGGGCTACGAGGCGAAAATGTCCTTCTTCGGTCCCGGACTGGCGGATCTAATTAAAGGGGAGGTGCTCAAAATGACAGGTGAGTTGGGCGTAAAGAGGCGGCTTTCCCATCAGCGGCTTCATTCAGGTTGTCCGTTCGATCCCCTGGAACGCTCAACTCTCCTTTTTCCTCCATGTCGCTCGGCTTTGCCATGAAGCCAACCAAAGAGGAGTGACCGTAATAGTGAATCAGTGGACTTTGCTCATCGGCATCCTTCTTCTGATCCTTCGTGTCGATTCAGCAGCGGCATCAACGGTAGATACGGAGGGTTTCTGTCTCGCGGGAGCAGCAAAGGCCAAGATTACCCCTGCGGGGAGAGTATATCTCGCGGGATTCCGGCCAAACCGCAGGAGCGTTGGGGTTCATGATGACCTCTTCGCTCGATGTATTATCCTGAAAAAGGGGGAGGATTGGCTAACCATCGTCTCCCTCGACCTTATAGGGCTGCTCAATGGCGATGTGAGGGAGATTGTTCAAAGGGTTAAACCGGTAGTAGGGGAAAACGTGATCATCGCCTCTACCCATACCCATTCCGGGCCTGATACCATTGGGTTGTGGGGTACTTCCCTCTTTGGCCTTCTCCCCATTCGATCTGGCAGGGATGGAGAATATATGAACTTCTTGAAGAAGGAGGTCTCCAGAGTGATTTTGGATGCGGCTATCTCCCTGGAGGAGGCCGAAATCAGGTGCGCCCAGGCCGAGGTCCACGGGCTCTGCAAGAACATCCGAATGGAACACAGCCTTGACCGCAGCTTAATCGTCATGGGGATAAGGTCCACCAGGAGCATGAGACCCATCGCGAGCCTAGTGAACTTCGCTTGTCATCCGGAGACCCTTTGGTCTAATAACCGATTGATTACGGCCGATTTCGCTGGATATCTCTGCAATATCATGGAGAAGCGGTTGGGTGGGGTTGCCCTCTACTTCAATGGGGCATTAGGGGGCATGGTGACGGTCAACGTGAAGTTGGATGAAAAGGGAAGGCAGCTTCATACCTTCCAGGAGGCCGAGCGAATCGGCGCCCATTTGGCCATGATTGCTCTGGGAACCATCGAGGATGCCGAGGTTAATCCCGTTTACCGGATTCAAACTCATAGGAAAGAGGTTGCCATTCCTGCCAAGAACTGGCGCTTTCGGTTGGCTAAATGGATGGGGGTGATCGATAGGCCGTTGGAGGCAAATAGGGTATTGACTGAGCTATGGCGCATCGATCTTGGAGACGCTCAAATCATCACTATTCCTGGGGAGATATTGCCCAATCTTGGCCTGAAGCTCAAGGAACATATGAGGGGAAAATACCGCCTTCTCTTGGGCCTGGCCAACGACGAATTGGGGTATATCCTATCCTCGGCCGATTATCGGGATGACCTCTATTCCTATGAAAGATCCATGTCCATCGGTCCAGAAATCGGCCCTCTTATCTACAACGCATTGATAGAACTCCTGGCTCCCCGTTAGATGTTTGGGATCTCGGGAAAATTCGCTTTTCGTTGCTCATTTTCCAACCTTTTTAGTGCTGCAGTCCCCCGACTACCGCTGCTCAGCAAAGGCTTTCCTGAAATGTTTCAGGACCCGATATCGGATGTACGGGAGAAAGAGAGCAGAGGAATCGTGGCCCGTTGGAATCCTTATCCACAATGGCCTTCCCAGGGCTTCCCAGAGTTTCTCGGAACAGAGAGGTGGGACGACCCTGTCGAATCGGGCATTGACCATGAGGATGTGCTTCGGATCACCCCTTGAGGCGTAGGTAAGGGTGTCGACGGGGTCAGTATTCGGGTTGCTTCTTCGCGAAATCGTCGGAGACCAATACCTTGAGCCTGCATAACCCCTTCTCGAAATTGGACGACCAAATCCTCCTTGGAGGTGGTGAGTAGTGTGGCGATGTCGCCTCCTCCCAAGAGGATGGCGACGGAGTTAATTCGGGGTTCCACCTCGAAAGCTAGGGCTGCCACAATTGCCCCCATGCTGATTCCCGCAACACCGATGCGATTCGGGCCTCCCTTACCCCTTTGGTCCAGCCAATCCATGGCTCGCCTGATATCGATAATGGCGTGCTTCAGGACCATTTCGGTGTGCGTAAGCCCTTTCCGGGGTCAAGGGGATTAACGGTTCTCTCGAACCTCATGCAGGAGAAGCCGCGGTGTGCCAGGTAGCGGGCGCAATTCTTGGAGAAGAAGTACTCCCCCCAGAATGGGAAGGACGATGATGGTGGGTGCGTTTTCGCCCGACTTCTGGATATAGTGGTACGCCGTGACCCAATAGGGGATCATGGAACTGGGAAAGGTCACTTTTTCAACGGAGAGGGTCTGTTCCTCCTTAATGCGTTGTACCCGTGGCTGAAGCTCTTTTCTTTCATAGCTGAAGAGGGGTATTTCGAAGAGGAGATGAAGTCTTTTCGGCGATAGATCATACCTGGCCACGCAACCCATAAGCACTGTCATGAGGGGGATCACCAACGCGGGGAAGAAACCCACCCCTCAAACCCGGTCTATTCTGGTACGCTTTTCCATTGATTTTATCCCATCTATGGTATATAGGAAACTTTAACCCATTGGCGGGCCGACTCCAAGGTGGCCCCGAGATATTTGTTATTTATCCGCATGGATTTGCTTCTATCAACGGACAATGGTCACAAAGGAGCACTAAGTGTCTGGCGGAAAGAGGCCAGCACGAATAGAAGTTCGCTCGAGGCAAATGCAGGCCTCACGTTTCAGGGAGCAACTAGCTCGATCAACTATCAAAGGAGAGACAGACGTGGATCTCTAAAACGCAAAAAGGAGCTTGACACAAGGCAGCCTCATAGAAGAAATCTTCACTTAGTTCCCTTCCGAATTGAATAATCCCACCTTCAACCCATTCCGGATAAATTCTGTGAAATATTTTCATATCACTGGGAAAAAATTATCCAGATTTGATTGGAATTGTCAGGAAGGTATTCAGTTTTTATTGTAATATCAATCACATATAGATGGAAAAAGTATTGGCATAAGATATGCAAAACCATCCAAAAGTAACAAAAGTAACTCAAAGTCCAAACCAGGTGAGAGTAGGACGGAAAGGTACGGGTCCACCGGGGGAGATCCCTGAGCTTTGGAGATTTGGACCATCGTTCTACTAGACGGCCGGGTTGCCAAAGTGAATAAGGGAGTCGGCTTTTTGTGAACACTAGCAAATAGATTAAACAATACAAATAGGACTGGGAATAAAACCACGTCATTTTATAAATTTAAAGAACAATTTATAGGGGGGGTTTGATATGTTTTTTTTCGGGATTGGATTGGTTTTTTTTATGGCTGTGGTTGTGATAGCGGCATGGGCATTCAATCAAATCCGAAGTAATCAAATTTCTTAATAACCCAATTTTGTGTAAGGTAAAAGGTTAAGATGGGACTATTGTCTAACCCTTAGGTATAGAGAATGTCCCATATATATGGGGGACACCACCGTTCGGGA
>CAYFXL010000143.1:0-7098 GCA_964346945.1 uncultured Syntrophobacterales bacterium | reverse complement strand
AGGCACGGCTCAAACGGGGACTGGGTGAATTTGTCTGCAAGGAGATGCACCGGGGGGAATTCACAAATTTTGCCCGGGAGATCGATGAGCGAATTCAGGTCGAATGCCTCTTCGCCCCCCCTGATCCCCATCCCGACGACATGTTCTGCAAATGGAGGTTTACCCTCGAGAAATGAGGGGGATGAGGAAAACCCATGGCCAAAGCCCGTGGTGGCAAGAGGGGAGGGTGGGGGCAGTACTTGTAGGAGTTTCATCATGCTTATCATGCCGGGGCATGTGGATGAATCAGTCCTTGGTGCTTCCTGGGGAGGCGCCGCTATGAATCGGGTCAAAAAGGGCCGCTACGGGTTAACCTCTCCGAGCGAACGAGCCAAGGAAAACGAGCCCGAGCAGAGGGTTTTAGTACCCGCTATCTGGGGTTGGGTGGCAGCATATCCATTGGTGAATATGCTGGGGAACCCAAATGTGGGGCCATATCCCTTTTCTACCGCAATAAAGATGAGATCTACCCCGAATTCAAGGGGAAGGGTCTCCGAACCCTCTATCCGGGAATCGATCTGTATTTCGTGGCCTCCGATGGTGGGACTTCCAGCATTTTTGTAGGGGAACAACTTCCAGCATTGCCTCCCGGAGGCGACGAACGCACGAATGTCACCTTGACGGGTGGGAGGAACGATTTTCTCTCCTCCCTGGGCCAGGAGGGGCTATTGCCCCCGGTGTGGTAGAGGATTTCCCCTCGAATCTCACGAGGGTCCTCGAAGTCCTCAGTAAACTCTACCACAACTGCACCATCATCCTGGGGACTATGTGTGATCCAACGGATGGAGTTGGTGATCTGGGCATACCAGATGGAGACATCCAGTGGGCCTATGACCTCTTTCACGCTTTTAATGGGGCTATCCTGGATTTGGGAAAGAGCTACGGGGCACAAATCGCGAACATCTATTCTCACTTTCTAGGCCACGGATCCCAGAGTCCAAATCGGGAGGGGTTTAACCTCAGATGATCCTTCCTATTGGCATACCCAAGAAAGAGAGCCCAGTGCTCGCGGGGCTCACGAGATTCGTCGATTGTTCTAGCAAGCCCTGAGGCGAAACCGTTGAAAGGTTGAGCGTGTGAACCTTCCCTCCGTAGGATCACCAGGGAGACTACGAGATAGCTGAGGCTTAATGTCTCCCTCTTAAGAGAGAGGCAAAATTGTATTGAATACCTCGCACTGTCGGCACATTTTCATCTTCTTCTGCCAGCTTTCTTGCACCTCACCTTGACAGATAGTACCATTGATAAACCAGCAAAGATGGCCACTTTGAAATTCCCATGCCGGGCAATTTCGCCTCATCTCCAAGGGACAGTTTCGTATCACCCAACAGGGCCTGTTCACCCTATTGTGCGACCTCTTCATTGTCAGAAGGAAGAGCATCTGTCGTTCAACATACACAGGAATGTTTCTCCATCCCTGCTCAAAACTCTGTACAGCTTTAGAGGAAACCCCCAGTAACTGCGCCATTTGGTTTTGAGTCTTTCCTAGATTGGCTCGAATTTGGGAAAACTCCTTTTTGTCCATTCACACCTCCCCCTTTCTTCGCAATAATAATACCACAATGTGGCTCAATGTAAAGGGTTTCGTCCCTTTCTCTCAGGGATTCTTGAAGATCCAGCCATTTGGCGAAGGCCTGGGTTAGGGCTTGTCCCAGTGTGGGGAAGGAGGTAGCCTTCAGTTCGTCATGTAACTGTTTCACGGGGTTGGATTCATGTAGCTCAATCTCATGAGGATCAGTCCGCAGACATTCCTACGGATTAACAACCCCCTCAAATCTCTCACACCCTATGACAAGGCTGTCATTTTCGGGAGACCTAGATGCCCCTAACGAGGTTTGAAGACCATTAACTCGCTCTTGAAAAGAAAGCGGACAATGATATTCTGGGATAGGAACACTGATGCTGGTGTCATGGTTTTAATGATGGGGAGGTGACGAGACCAATACAGGCGAAAAGTACGAGAAGTTATTTATACCAGCATGGTGGAAAACGTGTGGCCCTATATAGTAGGCTGCACGTTCTTACCTGCCCCATTCTGTTCCCGATGTTTCTTTGAGTTGGAGTACCCTGAGTGCCACTTGAGGTATGCACGAGCTCTGGAGGATATTATCAGGTTCAGTGCGTATGACTGCGATGCTGGCTTCATTGCAGAGCCTATACTCGGAGAGGGAGGAGTCATTACTCCTCCGGATGACTACTTCTTGGAGATCGAAAAGATACTGAAGAGGCATGAAATTCTCCTCATTGTCGATGAGGTACAGGCAGGCTTTCGTGGAACCGGCAATACGTTCGGCATTGAGCACTATGGAGTAGAGCCAAACATCATGGTCATGGCCAAGGGGATTGCGGATGGGCATCCCTTGAATGCCTTTATCGCAAGGGAAGAGGTGGCCGATTCGTTTAAGCCTGGAGATCACCTGTCAACCTTTGGAGGTAACCCGGTCTCGTGGGCCGCATCCCTGGCCACTATTGAATTCATGTTAGAAACCGACTTGGCCTCTCAGGCCCTTGAAAAAGGAGGATTTTTGAAGGAAGGGCTTGATGGTGGGGATGGAACTCGTTCGCGATGGGCATAAGACCCCGGCCGATGTTGAGGGGAAAAAAGATCAGAGATTTCTGTCGCGAAAATGGGTTACTTCCCGGATTAGGGGGTTTCTATGGGAATGTTCTCAGAATTCAACCACCCCTGGTAATAACAGAGGAGGAGCTTCGTGAGGTATTGAAAATCTTGAATTCGGCTTTTACGAGCATATTGAATGATCCTTCGAGCTCAACAACTGAGGTGAAGGAAGGAACAACAGGAGGGAAATCTTCTCTCTAAAAACAGGAATCTCGTGGAATTTCACTTCTGAATGAGATCTCATTCAGAATGTCTATTTGATTCAAACACTGCAAATGTCTGTTTGATATTGACTCTGGGTCAAAGGAAAATCAGCTCTTTCCAAGATAAAGACTCGAAAAGAAAGCTACGCCTGTGATAGTCTAAAAATAGCAGAATTCTCCAATTCAACGGGTCTTCTTCATGAATATGCAATCAGGGAGGTTGCAGGGATTACTTATGTAGATCGGAGTAAGGAGGCAGGCCATGGGTTTAGAGAGACTTAGGAATTTTATCAACGGTGAATGGGTTGATTCTGAATCAACGGAATCTGGAGAGGTCCGAAATCCCGCCTGGGATACACTCTTGTGCCACGTTCCCATGTCCACAAAAGGGGAGGTCGACCGGGCCGTTCAGGCGGCCAAAAACGCCTTTCCGGAATGGAGAAACACGCCACCGGTTTCCAGGGCAAGATATCTTCACAGGTTGAGAGAATTATTGGAGGAAAATTTCGATGAACTCAGTAGAGTTCAGACTACAGAACACGGAAAGACAATCGATGAATCCAGGGGGGAAACAAGGCGCGGAATTGAAATGGTAGAAGTCGCTGCAGGAATCCCCTCATTGATGCAGGGTTATAACTTGGAGGATATTGCGACAGATATCGATGAGTACTGTATTTACCAACCATTAGGAGTCTTTGGACATCTTGCCCCCTTTAACTTTCCGTTCATGGTGCCGCTTTGGTATCTGCCATTTGCCATCGCTGCGGGAAACACTTTCATTGTAAAGCCATCACCGAGGGACCCCATGAGTCAGGTTGAGCTTTTCAAGCTTTTAGATGAGGCCGGTATCCCGCCTGGCGTAGTTAACCTCGTCCACGGAGCAGCGGATGTGGCAAATTATTTGTTAGATCATCCGGACATCAAGGGGATGACGTTTGTCGGATCCACAGAGGTAGGTAAACTCGTCTACAAGAAATGCGGAGAGACCGGGAAGAGAGTCATCGCGCAGTGTGGTGCTAAGAACTATTTAGTCATACTGCCGGATGTGGACCTAGATAGTGCTATACCGAGCCTGATGACCTCATTCTTCGGCAATACGGGGCAACGATGTCTGTCAGGGGCAAACGCGGTCGTTGTAGGAGATAACGATGCGTTTCACAAACGGTTTGTGGAAGCATTTGTGGAGGCTGCCTCAAAAATAAGGGTTGGTGATGGGCTTGATGAAACCGTTCAAATGGGCCCTTTGCAAACATTGGAATCAAAAAAGAGAGTTATAGGGTTTCTAGAGAAAGGCATAGACGAGGGGGCAGAGCTCCTTCTGGATGGCAGAAAATTGAACCTCGTGGGAGATGTCCCTGAAACGTGTTTCCTCAATCCAACCGTCTTCGGAAATGTTACGCCAAGCATGACCATTGGCAAGGAGGAAATCTTTGGCCCTGTGGCGAATATTATGAGAGCTGGGGATTTGGATGAAGCCATAGAGATGATTCATAGCAATCCCTATGGTAATGCCGCTTCGATTTATACCAGCAGCGGTAAATTGGCGAGAAAGTTTCAGCATGACGTGATGTGCGGTAATATTGGCGTAAATATTGGTATCGTTGCGCCTATGGCGTTCTTTCCGTTCGGCGGGATGAAAGACTCCTTCTTTGGAACCCTACACGGACAGGGAAGAGACGCTATTCGTTTCTTCACGGAAAGTAAGGTTGTAATCCAGAGGTGGTTTTGATATGCAACTCAATACAGCTTCAGCGGTCATTAGATTTGCCACAGAAGTCGAGGAAAAATCCGCAAAATTCTACGATGATTGTGCCAAGAGACATAGAGAAATTGCGGAGACCTTTCTCTCTTTTGTTGGTGAAAACGAGAGAAACGTGACGTTCGTGAAACGAGCTTATTACGGGGTCATCAGTGATGCCCTTGAGGCATGTTTTTCGTTTGAAGGTCTAAAGGCTGACGAGTTTCTCTTTGAAGCTGAATTTGACGAGAAGGCTCATCTTTCTGATATTCTAGCGATGAGTTTGGAGATAGAGGACAAGATTCAAAGATTCTATCAAAAAGCCGGGGAGGCATCGGAGAAACTCTTGGCTGATGTGCCCAGAGCCCTAAAAAAGATTGCTGACAAGAGGAAGGAACGGAAGGCTGCATTAGCGTCTCTTCTTGATGAGATCAAATAAGTGAAACTCCCCGAACTTTGGTCGGGGAGTTTCACTCAGAAGAATTTCCGCAGACTGGACAGAGATGATAGAGGATGGAAAGACCGTTCGGCTGTCTCCTGGGCCATCAAGACGAAAAAATCCATAGCAGCCAATAGGAAAGCAGGGTCTGCTTTCGATTACAAGACGGAATATCGTTCTTCAGGGATAAGACATTCTGTGCAATCTCAGTTGGCCTCTGATCCGCGCCTTCGCGATGTGTTATGCCAGAAAGACACCAAAAACCAGATTAATTGGAAAATCCACAACGTACGATTTTAACCTCTCAGAAGCATCCAACTTGGCCTTTAACGCACCCGAGCTGGCGAACAAGGAAACTTGATGGCCTATACCCCACCCTTTTACTCCATTCAAAAATTCACGCAGCGGTTAAGGCCAATAAATCAATGGAGATGTGGCCCCACCGTCCAGGCATCCCGCTTTTTAAAAGGATGGCATGATTACCGCTGCCCATTCGAGGGGAGCACACATGGCAAACAAGAGGAAGATAACCAGGAGAAAGTTCATCAAGGGGGTTGCCTCAACGGGAGCATTTGTCTATGTAAGCGGATTGGTTGGCATCGAACAACCTCTTTCTGACGAGCATAAATCGCGAATTTTCCGAGTAAGAGAATGCCCGGTTCATGACAGTCAACTCCGTCATCGAGGCCTCGATACCTTGTTAAGGCTACTTGCGGAAAACGGGATAAAGTTCTACCGAACCGATGGCGGACATCCTTGGGGAGGGCCGACAGGTATCATCGATGCCAACGACGTGGTGCTCATCAAGGTGAACTGCCAGTGGAAGTGTCGCGGGACAACGAACACCGACGTCCTCCGAGGATTGATTTATCGGATTCTTCAGCACCCCGACGGCTTTGGCGGAGAGGTGGTGATCTTCGAAAATGGCCAAGGCGAGGGAAGCTTCTATGGAGACCCGAGATCCTGGGGGCATTATTCTCCTTGGCCTGAAATAGATAATGGAATCACCGTAGACGCCGAGGAGGAGACTATCCTCACCGTGGATTATCTGGTAAATACCGTTTTCAAAGTTTACCCGGTAAGTTCCTACCTTCTCGATCCCATCCGATCCAACTTCATTTCAGACTCGGATCACTTGACTGACGGCTACCGAAAAACCTCAGACGTCTCTTACCCTTGCTTTACCTCCGCGGGAGGGCACCGGATAGAATTACGCGAGGGAATCTGGAGCGGTTCGGGATACGACACCAATCTGAAGCTGATCAATCTCCCCGTTCTGAAGACACACGAAGGTACTGGCATAACGGGGATTCTGAAACATAGCTACGGCATACTTTCCATGGCCGATGGTTATTCAGGGATCCGTCATTACAGTGAGTCGGGCACGCAATGCGGGAAAATGTGGAGTCTAGTGAGGATTCCTGATTTGAACATACTCGACTGTATCTGGGTGAGCCATGAAAGCCTAGGGGGCTACCCACCGGAAACGACTTACCGCACCAATATCCTGCTTGGTGGAACCGATCCGGTCGCGCTCGATTACTACGGGAGTAAGCACGTTCTCCTACCCCTTGGTGGCAGTAGAGCGCATGAACACGACCCCGATTCGTTTTCCGGTCTTATTAATCACCTGACTGGTGCGCGGGATTTCATCAACGCCAACGGCGGCATCGGAGGGGAAGTTACCCACGTGGGAGACGATAATATTGAGCTCATCTCGGCGTCGGCGTTTTCTTCAGCTGAAGGTGGTTCAACTGGAGGAGGTGGTGTGGGGGGTTGTTTCATTGCAACGGCCGCCTACGGGTCCCGTATGGCAAAAGACGTGAAAGTCCTGCAAAGGGTAAGAGATACGTGGCTTTTGACGAACCGTGTGGGAAGAGCTTTCGTTTCCTTCTATTATAAACAGAGCCCGAAACTAGCCAACCATATCTCACGTCGCCCTCTCCTGCGAAGCATTGTCAGGGCTGGTCTCTATCCCTTGGTTCAGATCGGCAGACTGGTAATCGAAACAGGTAAAGATAGGAGGCAGGGTCAGCAATAACCCCTCTCTTTTCTGGAG
>CAYFXL010000142.1:0-7149 GCA_964346945.1 uncultured Syntrophobacterales bacterium | reverse complement strand
GCAATCTTCCTCCCCTTAAGGGAATACTTAAAGAGGGCCCCAAAAGAGCGGCCCTGACATGGGAATACCCATTTCCGTCCCCCCATCTTCGATCATGCTCGTAGTGAATATCCCTCGGTGCAATTCTCTCGATGGCCTTTTTTAGGTCATTGACCACCCCTGACTCATACTCGATGGTGGTCAAAGCACCCGTCGATCCTGAAATAAACAGCATTATACTACCACCTTGAATCCCGGATTGCAATACCTCCTCTTGAACCTCACGAGTGATATCGACGATATCGGTTTGGCCAGTGGTATTGAATGAGAGCTCTGAGATCACGATTTTCATCTGTCCATCTACTCCTTTCGGGCCTTTTCTCTCTTAACGGTCTCGGCAAAGGCAGTGGCACCACAGGTCTTTGCCACCCTTGGGATCGCCGCGAGGATGTCTCGAGCACCCTGTTGATTGTTTCCCGGTGCATGGTTCATCCCTCCACTATGGAGAAATATCCTTAAAAGCAGGGATGAAACCAAGACCATCCGCTCTTTGTACAGAGCGCATGATCGCATGGATGAGGGCTCCTTCACCCAGGATGCCCACCGTGTTTACATCAGCTTCTTTTTTCCCGAGGGAGAGGGCGAAGATGACATCTCCGTCGAAGGTGGTATGAAGGGGAGAGATGGTTTTGGCCAACCCATTATGAGTCAGTCTGATTACGTTTTTCAAATCCTCGCGGTTGAGGTGGACATCGGTGGCGATGATTGCCAGGGTGGTATTGGGGAAGGCGAATTGTCTCCTGATGGCTCCCTCCATCATGCGTTTAGATGAATTGGCCAACTCCATGCTCTTTTCAGATTCTCTGGCTCCCGCCAAAATCCTGCCACTAGAGGGGTCGATGATGTCCCCGAAGGCGTTGACCACGACGAGGACTCCCACCGTCGCCCCAGATTTCGATTTCATGCTCGCTGTTCCTATTCCACCTTTCATTCCGCATTTGACACCGAAAAGCTTTCCCACTGTGGCTCCGGTCCCAGCCCCGACGCTTCCCTCTTCAACTCCATCTCCCCGAGCGTTCATGCAGGCCTTATAGCCCATCTCCGCATCTGGGCGTACCCGATAATCTCCAACCCCAAGATCAAAGATAACGCCGGCAGGGACAATGGGAACCTTGGTTATGCCGACATCGAATCCTCTACCCCTTTCCTCCAGGAATTTCATCACTCCACCGGCAGCATCTAAACCGAATGCGCTTCCCCCTGCGAGGCAAACTCCATGAATTCGCTCCACCAGGTGGCCCGGGGACAGGGCATCAATCTGCCTAGTCCCTGTGGCGGCTCCCCATATATCCGCCGCTGCGACGGCTCCTTCCTCGCAAAGGAGAACGGTACAACCCGTTAGGGCTTCGAAATGCGAGAAATGGCCCACCCGAATACCGTCTATATCCGTTATGGCATCGTACATACCGCCCCCCTCCTTACCGAGGATTTTGATATCGGCTCATCCTTTCGTCGACCGAAGATCTCTCATGGAGAAGGAGAGGTTGTGTTTTTGGCTGTAGGGGATTCAAAAACTAACAGAATTGGTTTATATTGTCAAACTACATGAGGGAGATTTCTGAAAAAGTCGCTCTTCGCCGCTCAAAATATTTTTCCGAACATTGTAACGTTCGCTTCACTGCAAATGAGCGGCTGGCCGCTCCTTCGTTCCAAAACGTGCCCTTCAGGCTTAGTCATTGAATTTGCGGCCTTTTCGCTTCACTGAGAATGGTTACCGGAAAAATCTTGATTCGCGCTCAGAGCTCCTTTTCCCATCTTTTCAGGGATTTTTGGGGCTTGACAGGAATCCATTGTCAGAGAAGGCAACCGTGAGGAGGGAGCAGAACCATGATTTCCGAGGAATTGATGAAATCGATTTCCGTAAGAAACCCCGCTAAGATGTTCATGCTTGTGATCGATGGATTGGGGGGACTTCCATTAAATGGGAAGACCGAATTGGAGGAATGCCATATACCCAATCTCGATAAACTTGCCTCGCAATCGATCTGTGGGCTCGCAGATCCTATCTCTCCCGGAATTACCCCGGGAAGTGGTCCCTCTCATCTGGCCCTCTTTGGGTACGATCCCATTAAATACCAGATCGGCCGCGGGGTGTTGGAGGCCTTAGGGATTGGAATGCATCTCACTGAGGGAGATATGGCCGCAAGGGGAAACTTCGCTACCATGGATGAAAAAGGGGTCATCATTGATAGGAGAGCAGGGAGGATTTCAACCGAGAAAAACAGAGATCTCTGCAAACTTTTGCAGAAGGGCATTGGAGAGATAGAAGGGGTGAAGGTCACCATTAGCCCTGGAAGGGAACATCGATTTGCCGTCCTCTTCAAGGGTGAGGGGTTAGGAGATGGATTGACCGACACTGATCCCCAAAAGGAGGGAAAGTTGAGCATCCCGGCTTCTGCCACCTCTGCAAGTGCCAAGTTTTCCGAAAGAATCGTCAATCGATTCATAAAAGAGGCAACCCATCTCTTGAGATCGCAAGAACCGGCCAATACCATCCTCTTAAGGGGCTTCTCTCAACTCCCCAAAATTCCAACTATGACGGAACTCTTCCAGGTTCGTCCGGCTGCTATCGCCGTCTATCCCATGTACAAAGGGATAGCGAGGCTAGTTGGTATGGATATTTTGGAGGCTGGAGATGGCATAAGAGATGAGGTGAAGGCATTGAGGGATTATGTGGATCAGTATGATTTCTTCTACATTCATATCAAGAAACCCGATATGTTCGGAGAAGATGGAAATTTCCATGGGAAGGTGAGGGCAATCGAGGAGGTGGACGAGTTCATACCGGATCTTCTGGATCTTGAACCGGATGTGTTGGTGGTCACGGGTGATCACTCTACGCCCTCGGTACTCAAATCTCATAGTTGGCATCCCAATCCCATTATGCTCTTTTCCAGGTTTATAAGAACCGATGCGGTAGAGAAGTTCGATGAAAGGTCATGCCGATCAGGGGAACTGGGGCGCTTTCCCGCCACTGGCATTATGCCTCTCATGTTGGCCAACGCCTTGAAACTAAAGAAATACGGGGCGTGAGACGGGATCCTTACGGGATTCTCCATGAATCCGATGCGTGAGATAGCCGGAGTTTATCTCCTTTTGATCCGTTTAGCTAAGGGGAGGTGGATCCAGATTGGGGGAATGGGGTACCGATTTTTCCATGGAGGATCCTACGGCTACGTGGGATCAGCGAGGAAGAATATGGGGTCAAGGTTAAATCGCCACCTCAAGAATGTAAAGCGGCTTCACTGGCATATCGACTACCTTCTCCGATATGGGGAAATCGAGGCCATCGTCTATGGGCAGTGCCTTTCGGATAAGGAGTGTATGTTGGCTAACGAGTTGAGCCGTATCTTCAAATTCCTTCCAGGGTTTGGTTGTTCCGATTGCAGCTGTCCGAGCCACCTCTTCTTCTTCCCCTATCGGAGACCCCTTGTTCGTGGTGGATATAGGTCCTTTAGGCGGATCGGTCTCACTCCGCGACTCTATTGGAAAGAGCCCTCCATGAGGGTGTTTAGCCTCGATTTAACCAGCCGATGAAAGGCGATTGGGCTTTAAAGAAACAGCCAATTCGGGGCGAGATGCTCCGCAAATCCCCAAAAGGGTAAACAATATGGAAAATTAATTACTTAAACCGAAAAAATCCTTGACAAAAGTCTTTTTTTGGGTATAATGGTTTCAGTTTATTGGCCGAGGTTGATCGGTGTAGAGGGTGCAAAATCGATTCGGCCAATGGGATATATATTTGGATTCCTTCTCTTTAAAAGACCTCCCTTGGGATTCATCCGGCAGTCTTCAATTTAGATAAGACCCTTTCACCGAGTGAAAGGGTCTTTTGCATGGGGTGGGAGAACACCCAATGGAAAAGGGACTAATTGAGCAGGAGGGGATCCGCTACATCGACGAGGAGGACAGAATGTGCTCTTGGGAACAGGAGCCCATTGTGAGTCCATCAGCTGAAGCCACGGAGGATGTTGTTGACGGGAGGGAGATCGGCCTTCCCCAAAATATGAAAAAAAGTAAGAAGATCCGCAAATCAAAGGTATCCGATTCCCCTTCCCCCAAAATGGTGGACAACCCGATATGGAAATATCTCCGGGATATCGGGAATATTCCCCTTCTTACCCGCAAAAGGGAACTGGAGGTTGCTAAAAGGATTGAGGAGAGGGGGAGAGAACGAAGAAAATTGGCCCTCGAATCTGCCGTTGCCCGAGAAATCCTCTTCGAGCTTAAACGGCATTTAGAGGCGAACCGGATGAAAATGAGGGAAATTACCCGGGACGGCGAGGAACTGAGCAAGGTATCCCTTGAGGAAGAGGAGTTCCAAAGAAGACGATTTCTCTCTATCACCGAAAAAACCGAGGCGCTAGACCGTGAGAGCCAAAAAATGGCCCTTTTGAAGAAGAGTACCCACGGAGAGGTGAAGGAGAGAACCCTGGAGAGGATACGGAGGGCTAACGAAACCAATATATACCGTTTGATCTGTTGCCTCAATTTGAAAGATGCCTACGTTGAGAAGATCATAGAGAGAATGTGGGAAGCGGATAAGGAGATTGCCAAAAATCCGGGGAGATTGGAAAGCTTGGGGTTAGATGCGGCCCAATGGAAAAAGGGCATCAAAGAATTGAAAGCAGTTGAATCGAAATTCAAGAAGGCCACAGGCGAAATGATTCAGGCCAATTTGAGGTTAGTGGTCAGCATCGCGAAGAAGTTTACCTATCGAGGGCTTCCCTTGCTGGATCTGATTCAGGAGGGAAATATGGGGCTGATGAGAGCGGTGATGAAATTTGATTACCGAAAGGGTTACAAATTTAGCACCTATGCCTCGTGGTGGATTACTCAGGCCATTACCAGGGCTCTCGCGGACAAATCGCGAACCATAAGATTGCCCGTTCATTTGATTGAGACGGAAAATCGAATCCACAAAACCTCACAATCCCTCTTCAAGGAGTTGGGCCGTGATCCCACTACTAAGGAGATCGCGGAAAAGATTGGGTTGCCGATGGAGAAGGTGAATAAGGTCCTCCATTTGTATCGGGAGCCCATCTCCCTGGAAACCCCTGTTGGAGATGAAGATAGTCGATTCGGGGATTTTATCGAGGATAAGGGGGCCCATTCCCCCATAGAAGATGTCATCAATCTCCGGTTAACTGAAGAGGTGGAGAAGGTTTTGGCCACTTTAACTCCCCGTGAGGAAAAGATCTTGAGAATGAGGTTTGGTATAGGGGAGAGGAGCGATCATACCTTGGAGGAGGTCGGAAAAGTCTTCGGTGTGACCAGGGAAAGAATCAGGCAGATCGAAGCCAAGGCACTGAAGAAGTTAAGGCAGCCCCATAGAAGCCGTGGGCTTGAGAGTTTTAACGACTGAGAATCTAAGGTAAGGATGGGGGGAAATCAGGCTTCCCTAAACTCATAGGATACGCGATCATTGGGGAGTTTGATGGAAGTTATCCTGAGCTTCATATCAATTTTTATCTCTTCTGCCTTAATCTCCCGACTCAATCTGCCAAATAACTTGAGGTCATTGCTGAATTGGACCAAGGCAATGGAATAAGGAAGGTCCTGCTCAAAACCAGTGGGTGCATAGGTCAATGTTGAATAGGAGATCAGGTCTCCCACTCCAGTTATTTCAAACCATTCCATTTCCGCGGAGAAGCAGTTAAAACAGTCGGCCCTTGGCGGGAAAAAGGATTTGCCGCATTCTTTGCAACGGGTCCCCGACACCATTCCCTGATCCAATAGGTCTACGAAATGGTCCACCTTGCTCTTTGAGGTAAAACTAACTGTTCCGAATCTTTCGAACCCCATTCTATCCTCTCCCCAAAATGGTTACATTGCCATAAATACCCACACCCCCGATATTATGCACCAAACCGACGCTCGCATCCTTTACCTGCATCGGACCGGCCTCATCTCTTAATTGCAAGACAATGGTCCTCACCTGGGATCCCCCCGTGGCCCCGATTGGGTGACCCTTGGATAAGAGGCCGCCGTCTACGTTGACGGGAATTTTTCCGCCGACATAGGTTTGCCTTTCCCTGATCAGCTTGACTCCCTCTCCTGGCTTGGCAAATCCGAGGTCTTCATAGGCCATCATCTCAGCGAAGGTGAAACAGTCATGGACCTCAGCCACATCGATATCACCGGGACCAATCCCCGCCATTTCATATGCCCCTCTCGCCGCTTCCCTGGCAACGCTCAAGCCGGTAAGCGAATCCCTCCCCGTCATGCTAAGGGGTGCCGATGCGGCTCCCAGGCCAAGAATCCACACGGGCTTTTCGGCCATCCGCACGGCTTTCTCCCCTTTGGCGACGATGATACAAGAGGACCCGTCGGCATTAGCACAACAATCGAATCGTTTCAACGGGGAGGAGACGACATCTGAGGCCATGACCTGCTCCAGGGTAACCTCCTTTTGGTAGACCGCCTTTGGATTCATTGATCCGTAGCTCGCCGCCTTGACCCGAATTAAAGCGAGATCCTCCTCGGTGGTTCCGTATTTGGCCGAGTGGGCCCGGGCGTGCATGGCATAGTAGGCTGGCATCATGGTGCCGAAAGGGGACTCCCACATGATGTCTGCTCCTCTGCCCATCCTTTCCTGAGAATCCGCGGAACTGATTTCCGACATCTTCTGAAATCCGAGGACGAGGACTACATCGTGAAGGTCGGATTTAATCAGGGAGTAGGCTACTCGAACCCCCATACTACTGGAAGAACACACACTTTCGATATAAAAGGTAGGCTTGGGATTTAAGCCCAGATATTCGGCCAGCAGTCCCGCAGGCGTCCTTTGCTTATCGTATTCCGGAGCCGAGCATATAATGGAGGCATCAATGTCCTTTGAGGCCAGGCCGACATCCTCCATCGCCTCCCTGTATCCCTCAAAAGCCAGCTCCCTGATCGAACCCTCATAGCCTCGGACGAAGGCGCTTTGTCCTACCCCGATAATGGCGACCTTTTGCCTCATAGCATCACTCTCCTTCAAGCGAACTTGAGAGAAAAATCACAATTTCTTAACACTAAAATCATTCGATAAGCATTGTCAAGGGAATTTGTGCTCGGAGTTTCCGGAGTTTTTTAGGGGACTCCGTTGTTTCTGAGCGTAATCTGCCG
>CAYFXL010000141.1:0-7191 GCA_964346945.1 uncultured Syntrophobacterales bacterium | reverse complement strand
GAGGCTGGGGTGGACTATATCGATATCAACCTGGGCCCTGCGCGAAAGGCTGGGGACGAGTTGATGGAGTGGATCGTCAACACGGTCCAGGAGGTAGTGGATATTCCGTTATACCTCGATACCACCAACGAAGCGGCCATCGAGGCTGGATTGAAGGTCTACCAGAACAAAAAGGGAAAGGCCGTCATAAATTCCATCATGGCAAGGCCCGAGCGGATGGAAGCTGAGCTACCCCTCGCTCAGAAATATGACGCAGGTTTTGTGGCCCTCCTCTGGGGACCCGAAGGGATGCCGCGCGATGCCAACGAAAGGGGTTCTTTGGCGGCTGAATTGATGGCTAAGGCGGCGGAGTATGGGATTCCCAATGAGGATGTCTGGATCGATCCTATTGTTACTCCCGTGAGCGCCCAACAGGACCAGGTGAAGAGCCTCCTTGAGTTCATGGGTATGTTCCATGATCTTCAGGAGATGGCCCCTGGATTAAGATCGACCTGCGGCCTCTCCAACGTGTCCAACGGCGCGCCTGAACATTTAAGGCCCATTCTCAACCAGACCTACCTCATGATGACCGAGAAATACGGTATGCAATCCGCCATCGTGGATGCTTTCGACGAGGATCTCAAGAGCTTTGCGAGGGGAGAGCGGGAGAAGATCAAGCAATTGGTCCACCGGGTCATGGATGGAGATGAGCCCGATTTGGCCTCATTGAGCACGGAAGAAGCCGACTACGTCAAGACGACAAAGGTTCTGTTGGGTCATAGCCTCTATTCCGATTCATGGCTTGAGCTCTAGTGGGAGGGCTAGGCTGAGCAATGATTCCCCAGGAGTTCCTTCTTCCCGGATTTTAGACAACGGGATGAACCTGTTCTGGCGAGTCGGAGGCAGGGTGTGAGCAACCGACATGTCTTCATTATTGGTGGTGGTATCGCAGGGATTACCGGCGCCCTAGAGTTGGCGGAAATGGGGGTCCCTTCCACGGTCGTTGAAAGAGAAGGTCGCGTGGGGGGACAGGCCGGAGTTCTTGCTTGCAAGGCATCGGAGAAATGTAACAAGTGCTTTGCGTGTGTGGTGGACAATCAGATTCAGGTGGTTATTCGGAACCCCCAAGTCAAAATCATGACTGGGGCCACACTGGAAGGGATATCCGAGGAGGCCGGTCGGTTCAAGGCCCGAGTTCATTCGGACGGCCACAATACCGTGCTCGAAGCATCGGCCATCCTCGTCGCAACGGGCGTCGACTTCTTTGATGCAAGGCGCAAGCCGGAGTATGGCTATGGGATGTTCCAGAACGTTATTACCGCTCAAGACCTGGATGAAATGCTTCGGGAAAAGGGCGGGGTCTATCGCCCATCTGACGGCCAGGTTCCCTCGAAGATCGCCTTTTTTCAGTGCGTGGGGAGCCGGGATGAGACGATTGGCCACCTGTGGTGTTCCAAGGTCTGCTGTGCATACGCCCTTCGCTTCATGAAAGCGATTCGGCATGGAAATCCGGAGATTCAAACCTGTTTCTTCTACATCGATATCCAGCCCCTCGGGAGATCCTTCGATTCCCTGCTCCAATCCTGCCGTCGAGATGAGGGAATGCGGCTCATTCGGAGTCTCCCTTCAAAGATTTACGGGCACAGAAGGTCTACCGATCTCCGTTTGAGATTCATAGATCCTCTCTCCGGGGAGATCGTTGAAGAGGGGTTCGATTTGATAGTGCTCTCCATCGGGATGACGCCTCGGAGGGATGCCGATATGATCGCTCAATCCCTCCGGATTCGCAAGAACGAGGAGGGCTTCTACAAATCTCCTCCCCAGGACTCGGGGATTTTTCTGTCAGGGGCGTGCAAGGGCCCCAGAGATATCGGCAGCTCCATCATTGACGCTAAGTCCACGGCCCAGAAAATAATTCACTACCTCGGAGGCATCTGATCGATGAGATCCACGGACGATTGCCGCATCGCGGTCTTTGTGGATCAATGCGAGGGGACCCTGTCGCACCTGCTGGATGAGGAGATGATTCGATATATCTCAGGTCTCCCCCAGGTGGTTTCCTGTGATCAGGACGAAAACCTCTCTTCTCCCGAGGGGCTTGAGAGGCTTGCCCATAAGCTGGGGAAGGCGCAGGCGGATCGGGCCGTCATTGTTGGGGGAAGCCCGAGGGTCTACGAAGATTCCTTCCGTCGTCTTGGCGTAACCACCGGGGTGAATCCGTATCTGTTCCTCGTCGCTAATGTCCGGGAACAGGTGGCCTGGACGGTCCATGATCGGGAGAGGGCCAGGGAAAAAGCCAAAACAATCGTTGCAAAGAGGATAAGGCAAGCTCCATTTCTCAGTCCCATTGGACGAGAAAAGATCGAGGTCCCAAGGAATGCGGTGGTCTTCGGTGCAGGGATAGTCGGGATCAGGGCCGCAATGGTGCTGGCAGATGCAAACATCCGGGTGACCCTACTGACCCGGGGAGAGGAGATTGGGGGAAAGGCAATCCAACTCACCCATTTTTATGACCGGCCCGAGGACGTTTCCTCATGGTTGATGAGACAGGTTGAGGGGGTAAAGAAGCATTCAAATATCGAGGTGAAGAGATCGGTTGAACTGAGGAGTTTTGAAGGCTCTGTGGGGGATTACCGCATCGGTATCCAAACTCCCCAGCGTAAGAGAGAGATTGTCAAGGGCTCGGCCATTATCTTAGCAACGGGATATGATGTCGTGCCCAACACCGAAGGGATTTTCGGTCATCGGTGTTTCGTTTCTCCCCCGCAGATGGAGGCCATGCTTCGGGATGCCGGTAGATCCCTGAAGGACGAAAAGGGAAAGCCCATCCGAACCGTGACCTTTCTCCTGGATTTGGCCAATGAAACGATCAAGATCGACTCGGCCAATGCGGTGAAGAATGCTATCCTCCTGAAAAGGGATTACGACTGCATGGTTAATGTGGTTTGCCGGGATGTTAAGGTATCCCTGGACTCAATGGAAATGCAATACCGGAAGGCGAGAGAGATGGGGGTTATTTTCGTCAAATACGATGATACTCCCAGATTTTCGCTGGTCAACGGCCAGGTCAATGTGGAGGTCAAAGAGGTTTCCAGCAGGATGAGGGGAGGTGAGTACTCCCTGTCCATTCTCTCAGATATCGTCGTCCTGAGCGAGAAGTTCGTGTCATCGGAGAGCACCGAAATGCTGGCCACGATTTTCGGTATTCCCCTGCCCGAAGCAGGGTATCTCATGGAGGATAACCCTCAGTTTACCCATATTCGGGCGAACCGCCGCGGGGTCTTCATTGCTGGGGGTTGTCGATTCCCCCAGACTGTTAATGAAGCCCTGTTGGAGGCGGAAGCCGCGGCTTTGGGAGTGACCCAACTCCTGTCCCAGGGGGTATACGAGTTCGACCTGGCGGTTGCGGAAATTGACCCGGCAAAGTGCGCCACCTGTTTGACGTGTCCCAGAGTCTGTCCTCATTCGGCCATCGTGGTGGAACAGTATGCCGAGAAAAATATCTACGTCACCAACGGGTATGGGAAGGACCTCAAGTGGAGGGCCGCTAGGGTTTTGTCTCCGCAGTGTTATGGCTGCGGAATCTGTGTCAGTTCGTGCCCTACCAAGGCCATTACACTCAAACATCTAACCGACGCCGAGATCTCCGTGCAAATGGGGACATAGTATCGAAGGAAAGGGTTTTTTGTGGCCTCTTTTAATCCAAGAATTATCGCCTTTTGCTGTGATAAGTCCGGGTATGTGGCTGCCGATATGGCGGGAGAGCTAGGCATGTCTCTGCCCGAGGGTCTGGATATTATTCGGGTTCCCTGTGCCGGCAGGGTCGACGCCTTTCACATGCTCCAGGCTTTTGAGAACGGAGCTGACGGTGTTTTGATCTTTGCCTGTCACGAGGAAAACTGTCAATCTCTCACCGGAAATCTCATGGCAAAAGCTCGGATAGGCTATGTCTACGCGATCATGGAGAAAATCGGGCTTGAAAGGGAGAGATTGGAACTCTGGAATGTGGCCACGAACAACGGCGCGAAGTTTGCCAAGGCCGTTCAAACGAAATGTGAAGATTTGCAGAGACTTGGTCCCAGTCCTGCCAAGTGACAAGGAACAGATCCCTAAAAAACTGTGAAGAGGAACTCTAAGCGCACATTAAGATTTTTCCGTCCTGGATTTTCCTGGGTTTTCTTTCGCAAAAAACTGTTGAGCGGCGAAGGTGACTTTTTCAGGAATGGGAAGGAGTAAAAACCAATGATCAAAGCCGAGCAGAAACCCCTCGACGAACTTCTTACTTTTCTCGAACCCCACAAGAAGATTATTCTCGTTGGATGCAATGCCTGTGTTGCGGTATGTCATGCGGGAGGAGAGAAAGAGGTGGGGATACTTGCTTCAGCACTGAGGGCGGCCCGGAAAAAATCAGGGCAAAAACTTGAGATCCTGGAGGATTGTTCAACCCGGCAGTGTGAACCCGAATTTGTTGATGAGTTGATGGGAAAAGCGGAAGAGGTGGAAGCCGTTCTCTCCATTGCCTGCGGGGTTGGGGTTCAGACAGTTGCCAAGAGATTCCCAGACATCCCTGTTTATCCGGGTGTCAACACCACATTCATGGGCGAGACTGAGGAGTTCGGTGTGTGGGTCGAAAGGTGTCAGGCCTGTGGCAACTGCGTACTGCATACGACCGGTGGGCTGTGCCCTGTGGCAAGGTGTGCGAAGCAACTCCTCAACGGTCCCTGTGGCGGATCTCAGGGGGGAGATTGCGAGATCAAAAAAGACGTTCCCTGTGTCTGGCAACAGATTTACGATCGCCTGACGGCCATTGGCCAGATCGATAGAATGGAGCGGTTCATCCCGGCTAAGAAATGGGGCAGGGAAAGCAGGGACAGTGGGCCAAGAACAATTATCAGGGAGGACCTGAAGGTATGAAGTCCGGAAGTAATTTGGAGAGGATTCTGGAGAAAGGGCTCTTTGCCGTAACGGCGGAGTTGGGTCCTCCCAAAGGTAACGACGTCAGTGTCGTTGAAAAGAAGGCAAATCTGCTCAAGGGATACGCCGATGCCATTAACGTCACGGACAACCAGACGGCCATTGTGAGGATGTCCAGCATTGCCGCGTGTTCCCTCCTGGTTCGGATGGGGTTGGAGCCCGTAATGCAGATGGTTACGAGAGACCGAAACCGCATCGCTATGCAGAGCGATATCTTCGGTGCGTCAGCCCTCGGCATTAAGAACATGCTCTGTCTGACAGGGGATCATCAGAGCTTCGGGAATCAGGTTGATTCCAAGAACGTTCACGATATGGATTCAGTCCAACTCATTGACTGTGTCAGGACCATAAGGGATGAGAAGACCATTCTGGGTGGTGATGATGACGTCGAGGGTGACATCAAGATGTTTATCGGGGCTGCAGCAAATCCATTCGGTGACCCGTTCGAATTTAGGGTGGTCCGTTTGGCCAAGAAGGTGGCAGCAGGGGCCGACTTTATTCAAACGCAGTGCATCTATGATATGCAGCGGTTCAAGGAATGGATGAAGATGGTCAGGGATAGGGGGCTGCATGAAAAGGTTCATATCATGGCAGGTGTAACTCCCCTGAAATCCGGTGGTATGGCCCGATATATGAACAATAACGTCTCCGGGATTACGATCCCGGAGGAGATCCTCGATCGAATGGTCAAGGCTCCAAAACCCGCGGAGGAGGGAATCGAACTCTGCTTGGAACAGATTCAGGAATTGAGGGGAATTGAAGGGGTTCATGGGGTACACATCATGGCCATCGAATGGGAGCATCGGGTTGCCGAGATTGTTGAGAGGGCGGGTTTGTTGCCTCGTCCAACGTCTTAGACAAAAGGGAGGTTGGGATGAGCTTGAGAGAGCAATTGGAATCGGGAAAATTCATCATCGTCTCTGAGATTCAACCCCCGAAGGGCATCGATACGAGGGAACTTTTGGAGAATGCGGATTTCCTGAAGGGGAGGGTGGATTTCGTAGTCGTTCCGGACCTTCAGAATGCCGTGATGAGGCTCGGGTCCCTGGCTACCTGTCATCTGCTCATGCAAAGAGGAATCAAACCCGTCCTTCAGATCGCTTGTCGGGATCGAAATCGATTGGCTTTGCAATCGGATTTGCTCAATGCAGCAGTCTTGGGGATCGACAATGTCCTTGTGATCCGAGGGGAAGATCCATCCCTGGGGGATCACCCCGAGGCCAAACCCGTCTTCGATCTTAGCTCCATCGAGCTCATCTCCGTTATACAGGGGTTGCAAAAGGGTCATGACATGGCCGGAAACGACCTCGATGGTTTCCCAAAGTTCTTCGTCGGGGCGGAGGTGAACCCGGGTTTGGAACCTGGTGCCCTGGAGTTGGAGATTTCTGATATGGAGAAACAGATCCGAATGGGAGCCAATTTCTTCCTCACCCCGGCGATCTTCGATATTGATCTTCTTGAGAAGTTCATGCGAAAGGTGGAGCACCTCAAGGTTCCCATATTCGCGGGAGTGACCATACTCAAATCGGCCGGCATGGCCAGGTACATGAACCGCGTGATGAGGGGTGTTTTCGTACGAGAGGAGACCATCACAAAACTACTGAAGGCCCCGGATAAGCTCAAGGCTAGTACCGAAATTGCCTCTAGCCTCATCAAGGGGATGAAGGGGCTCTGCCAGGGAATTTACGTGATTCCCATTGGCTGGGAGAAGCGAGTTCCTGCTGTCCTCGATGCAGCGGGTCTTTGAGGGTTCCGATCTCCTTGTCTAGGTACCGATTCTATGATAGGGTTTCATGAATCCTTTTCTCCCTCAGGTCCTCAGAAGGAGATGGCAAAAAAGGGCTTAACAGATCGATTCAGGCAGGAAAGCGGAGAGAGTTTCCCATTCAGGGCCATTGCCGAAATGGGCAACGATGGGATCCTCGTCTGTAATGGGAGGGAGAAAATCGTTTTCGCCAATCAAGTCGCGGCGGAAATCACGGAGTACCCACGGGACGAATTAGTGGGCAAGGGTCTGTCAACCCTCTTGGGGAAGGAAAACAGGGCCTTCCTGAGGGACTTTCAAACCAACAGGCGTAAATACGGCAAGAAATTTTGCACTGAGATGCGGATCGTTACGGCCCGGGGAGATGTAAAGGAAGCTGAGGTTTGCATTGCTTCCGCCAAATCCAACGGGAAGATGAAGACTTACCTCTACCTGAGGGATATCACCGAGCGAAAGCGGTTCGAGAGGGAGAT
>CAYFXL010000140.1:6494-7301 GCA_964346945.1 uncultured Syntrophobacterales bacterium | reverse complement strand
TTCTAACACAAATCGTTAGAATAGCCGGTTGAGGCGGGGTTTCTACTTCATCTTGTATTTTTTACTCCCATAAAGAAAAAAGGCAGGGCCGTTGCTGACCCTGCCTTTGTTGATAAATTCCTAGGTCCCTAAGGATGCCAACCTCACTCCGGGGGCCTCAAACAGATCTCGTCGCTGCCAGAGAAGGGCGTGCTGCCATAATCAGGTAACAAGCTCCCTCTCAGCTCAGCGTAACCATCACCCGTGGCCCAGGCTTCAGCATCGTCCACGAACTGGCATACCAGATCGTCGAATCCGTCAGGGGCTCCTTCGGGAAATGTGAAATCTCCGCTCACGTCATCAACTGAGCACTGGGGGGTGCCATTCCCCTTGACTCGGACGTCGAGGCCGGCAAACTCCAGGGTATCGACATCAATTTGGGTAACGTCGAAGTCAGCACTTCCCAGGATGGCTACCGGGATAACCCCGTTCCCGTTGATGTCGAAGCAGTTCGGGTAGCTGCCCGGCTTGATGTCGATACTAACGGTGGCGGGCAAAACCACATCACAGTCCTCCCCTGGTTCGAGTAGTATCAACTCGCCTTGGGCCTCTAGCATGCACGTTCCTCGTGAATCGCCAGAATTCTCGATGTGAAACAATCCATCCAAAGGCCCTGTGACTGTCACCTTTACACCACTAGGCAACGTCAGTAGTATGTCTTGGCTCAATTGGATTTCAATCGGACCCATCAGTACTTCAATGATAGCACTGCCACAGTGAAAGTAGAATTCGTCGATCCCAGCAACAGAGATCGAGGGCAATACTTCG
>CAYFXL010000140.1:4636-6484 GCA_964346945.1 uncultured Syntrophobacterales bacterium | reverse complement strand
GTAGCTGGGGTATTTCCAACAGCGGATACAGCCTTAATCCAGATTCCCCCAGGATTTGGTTCTTCTGATACAATCAGGTTTTGATCTCCTCTATCAATGATATGCCCTGAAGTTGTTCCTGATGGAATGAGATCCACATCAGTAAATTGATTAGAATAGTTGCCTGGGTCAGTATCTATTATGTCCCAAATACCGTCACCGTCGCCATCCTTTTGGCACTCATAAGCTCCCATATCGCATATCGCCACATCATCATAATCTCCATCGATTATCCTTGGAAACCCGTCTTTATCTGTGCCCGGGATATTGGGGTCAATGTTTGTACCTGCATCTACCGCGGGCGAACCTAACTGAAGGTGTAAGTCACCGTGTAGCTCATCAACAAATAGAGGGTCCTCTGCAATATTGCCGAGGCCCCAGTCCAAAGTACAGTCAAGCTCTAGCGACACTGCCGCTGGATCCTGCCCGCCCTCCACATCTGAGTAATCGATAGACAGAGTGGCACTATTCTCGAGTCTTATCTGTTGGCCCGATTGATCTGCAGTATTGCCCCATAAGATGCTGTTAACTATATTCGTTGTATAGCTGCTGATAAAGATACCGCCCCCATCTCCTGCCGTTGAGTTATTACTGATGGAACAGTTTACCAGCGTCGGCTCGGAGTAGAAGTCGATGAAGACCGCGCCACCGCCCTCGGGATAGTTCGACGATAGCGCCTGGTTTCGAGTGAAGATAGAGTTAATGATAGTCGGAGAGGAATGATACAAGTTTGAAATCCCCCCCCCATAATTTGCAGAATTCAATGAGAATATGCAGTTACGGATAACAGGAGAAGAGAAATCATAGTTATAGACTCCTCCGCCACTCTCCAGCGCACTATTTCCATGAAAGTCACAGTCTGTAATAATAAGTTCCGAGTCGGGAGAAAGATCATTGTAGATTCCACCACCGTTACCATTTTGTGCCCTATTACCCGAAAAGACGCACTCGGATATGGTGGACTCGAACAACTCGCTATTGTAGATCGCCCCCCATTGTCTTCCGCTTGATTGGTTTCAAAAATGCACCCATTGATCGTGGGCCCGGATTCACTGCTGTTAAAAATGGCGCCCCCCGATATTGCTGTGTTATTTCGGAAAATGCAGTTGGTGATGTTGGGTTCGGAAGAGACGTTAGAGATTGCTCCGCCAATGTTAGCTGTATTACCGGAGAATTCACAGTTGTCTATGTTAGCAGAGTAGTGGTAGTAGGTGTAAATTGCGCCCCCGCTAATCGCGCTATTGCCAGAGAATCTGCAGTTTGCAATGTTGGCCTCCCCTGGAATGTACATTGCACCGCCCAGATTATCAGGCACGGAGGTACCATTGGCATTTCCTCCGGTGACAGTAAATCCATCTATGGTACCGGTCCAAACCTCAAAGCAATGATAAACCGAACCCTGCCCATCCACGGTGGTGATATTAGTTTGCCAGTCCCTTTGGAACCTGTTTGTCTCAACGCCAGCAAATCCACCATAAATGGCCACGGCCTTATCTACATCAATTGGTACAGAAAGAGGATATGTTCCCATCTTCACCCAGATCTCTTCCCCACCGACGGCACTATCTATTGCCTCCTGGATGGTCTTGAAGGCCGTTGGCCAGGTCCTGCCATCCCCTGAGCTTGCTACATCCCCATCCACATGCCACGCCGGGTAGATGATATCGACAACCATATGAACCACAACATCACCCGAACGGTACAAGTCGTAAAGCTCCTCGCCCACGGCATAAGAGGTGCTGACCACGGGGATAGTGACATCGGAACCGCCAAGGATACCATAAAACACATCAGTTCGACCCGGCTGGC
>CAYFXL010000140.1:0-4564 GCA_964346945.1 uncultured Syntrophobacterales bacterium | reverse complement strand
TCCACCGGCTCCACGAGCGTCGTTACGTCACCAGTGCCCGAGTACATCATGACCTAGAAATCGTCATGTTCCACGTAGACCGTGGGGTTAGGGGAAAGCTGCTCCAGCCAATAGTCAGCTAGTACCGAGGGCACTGCGATGGCTAGGCTCAAGGCTACAGCAATCAATACACTTGCTAGCTTATGTTGCATATTCATTTTCTCCCACCTCCTGTATTCGGATTTTGTTTTGAATTCGCACTGCATAAGGTGTTGAGTCACGGATGGTTTGGCTTTTCGGTGTAACTTCAAAGTACTGAAGTTGCGGGAGCCGTGACCCGCATTAGGCAGGATGGCACACCGGACGGGATAGATTTAGTAACGATGGGGAAAACCCCCACACCCCCCAGCCTATTTTCTGACGGCTCCCGCTTTTTATAACTCTCTTGGTATCATATAAGGAGAGAAAACAAAAACCTTGTCTTAGGTGATTCTCGGATATTGCGCTTATGCCCAATATTTCATTTTTTCTCTCAATACCTTCAAACACTTATAATTTCATTCTCTTGTTATAAATTCCCAATTTACACAATCTGATCAAATCGTAGATTTCCTTTGAATTCC
Source organism: uncultured Syntrophobacterales bacterium (assembly GCA_964346945.1). Taxonomy (GTDB): domain Bacteria; phylum Desulfobacterota; class BSN033; order WVXP01. The sequence goes on along the minus strand of CAYFXL010000140.1, from coordinate 3,962 downwards.
TCTCATTTTCTCGAATTTTCAATAAATGTTTAGATTTGAAGGTGGGATTATTTCGAAGGGAAGAAGATTAAGTGAAGATTACGCCCTCAATCAGGATAGGGCCTCCACTTTCAAAAGGCCAAGATAGCCCGATAGAATTCTAACTGAACTGTGGATTTTCCGCCGATCCAGGTCTGGTCAATGTTTCTACCGCAAATCGATAGAATAGGAGGGCGGGACCGTCTTCTAACGAAATTCCATGGGTGATGAATCTTACCCATTTATCCACTTTCCTCCGTTTCAGGTTCAACGTCAATCACCCCATCGGGTTTTCCGGGGGCATTAAGGGTTTTCTGCTCTCCTTTGAAGGTTTGGAACTCGAAGACTATTTTCGGAGGTGCTTTGTCTCCTCCCAGGTGCAGCTTGCCCATCTTCACTGCCACATCGCAGCCCATATCCGTTCCCTCGAATTTGTCTTGTCCATCTCCTCGTCAAGAACCTTGATTGCCTTGTAATTGAGAATTGTGCTCCCCTGCTTGAGACCTCGGAGGAGTTCCGGCAGATCGAGTTTCTCTAAGTATTGCCGATAGCGAGAATTAAAGGTGGATTGAGCATATCCTGCTGATTCGAGTGCTTTCTTAATTGAATAACCCTCTTTAACCAATTCCTTGGTTTTTTCCGTCCTTGGGGTCAGCCTCTTCTCCCACTTATTTATCGTGAGCCTTTTCGTGGTTTTCTTCTCCTTTAATATCAAACCAGGGGTGATTTCATTCATTGGATCGCTCTCCTTACGGGCCTCACACGAGGCGAAATTTGCGTGCCAGTATGGGACCATAACAGGGCAGAGGGGTCTTTGGGGCGATGTACCTCGGTTGGTCATCACACGGTCAACGTTTGGCAGAAAATATCCCCCTATTTCTGCCTAATTCACCCTGTTTACATTTGCTTCCTCGAATGGTATAAATTACTGAATTTGTTATTTCTTCGTTGTTACTCCGGGTTACTTTGGGTTTACATTTAATTCGGGTCGGGAGTTCAAATCTCCTCTCCCCGACCACTTTTACCCCTGGGGCCATGGTTTCAAAATTGAGAGCCCCTAAAGTACGCGCTCGGGAGGAAGCGATGAAAATCGTTAAGATGAACGAGGTATCCAAGACGCCTTTTGCTAATCCCCTCTTTACAGGACGAGATGTAACCAGACAGGTCCTGGTGCCCGATAGTAAAGAGTACAACGTGAACATCGTGAACTTCGGTAAGGGAGTGCGAAACAAATTTCATGCTCACGACAGCGAGCAGATCCTCATCGTCACTTCTGGAAAGGGCATCGTAGCCACAGAGAAGGAAGAGAGGGTTGTGACCACGGGTGACGTCGTCCTTATCCCTGCGGGGGAGAAGCACTGGCATGGTGCCACCAAGGACTCGGAATTCTCTCACCTCTACGTGACGAGAGTAGGAACCGCGTTGACGCAGTTCGAGGACTAGGGGCAAAGGAATGACGGATTATGATTCCATAAAAGACCTATCACATGGAGTGGAGTTGGTGGAGCCTCCTCATGCATATAAAACATCAACCGCGCGAGGGGCTAACCCGTGACTGGTGAGGGCATTGGACTCGTTATTGTAGGCTATCTGGCTGGTTCCACTCCCACCGGCTTGCTGTTGACAAAGGCCTTCTCCGATGTGGATCCCCGCAAAGAGGGGAGTCGCAATATTGGGGCGACGAACATTCTTCGGACGGCAGGGAAAAAATTGGGGGCCCTTACCCTGGTGGGCGATTGTCTCAAGGGGTTGATCCCGGTCCTGCTCGCCTTATGGCTCATGAGATCCGACACCTGGGTAGGCCTCGTCGCATTGGCCGCCTTTGCGGGACACCTGTTCCCGGTCTTTTTGAAATTCAAAGGGGGAAAGGGGGTAGCCACTGCCCTCGGCGTTTACCTGGGTATTTCTCCTTTGGCCGTATTAATTAACGCCGTGATCTTTTTCGGCGTAGTGCTGCAGTGGAGGTATGTCTCCCTCGGTTCATTGACAACGGCGGCGCTCATGCCCGTCCTCATTGCCATTTTGACGCAGTCGAAACCCTATGTGATTATCAGCTTGATCATCGCCGGGCTGATTTACTACCGCCATAAAGAGAATATCCGAAGGCTGTTTGCGGGCTCTGAAAATAGGCTGAGTTTATAGGCCTTTTCCAAAGAGATCACAGCTTCTTCAATCGCTCAATTGCCCGCCTCCTGCTCTTGGGAGGCCTCTTGGCCGGCCCTTTTTTCTTCGTCCCTTTTCTCCTTATTCCCCCCTCGGCCTCCTCCACATCCGTCATCCTTTCTTCCGTGACAACCGCCATACCCATTCTCCCTTCGAACTCCTCCGAGGAGACCGCCGTAGCTCCAAACGTTTCGGCGAAATGAGCCACCTCTCGGTCCGAGGTGACGACCACTGCCCCGTGCCCGAATCTTTTCGCCATGCGCTTAATCACCTCATCCGCTCTTTCATCCCGCCTTGAATAGACCACGAGAATACCCCTCTCCCACTGCTGGTTCTGGGTCAGGTTACCCGATCGCCAACCATCGAAGACGACGGTAATCTCATGCCCACGAGCCCTTTTATAATCCGCAAGGTGATGGATCAAGGTCTCCCTCCCCATTTGGAGGTCTCTCGATTCCACCTCCCTCAGGGATGGAGATTGTCGGATGAGATTATATCCATCAACGATGAGTCGAACAGCCACCTTCTCAAGCCCTCAGAAGGGGTGGGGATTAGACGGCGGAGAGCCAGTGGCGATATTCTTCGAGCTTCCCCTTAACCACATCGAAAAAGGTTGTCTGAATGGCTTTGGTGAACGGCCCAACCCCGCCCGTACCGATGGCCCGATTATCTACCTCCCGGATTGGTGTCACCTCGGCCGCCGTGCCGGTGAAAAAGGCCTCATGGGCCACATAGAGCTCATCTCGCGTAAATCGGTCCTCGATGACGGGCCAACCCTTTGCCTTGGCTATGTGAATAATTGAATCCCTCGTAATCCCCGGCAGAATTGAGGTGAGAGGAGTCGTCTTGATAATTCCGTCTTTGACCATGAAGATGTTCTCCCCGCTCGCCTCTGAGACGTATCCCTCGGTATCCAGCATGAGGGCCTCATCATATCCCATTTTGACCACTTCCCTCTTTGCCAGAACGGAGTTGACATAATTTCCGCAAATCTTCGCCTTGGTCATCATTATATTGACATGGTGGCGAGTAAAGGAAGAAGTCTTGATCCTGATGCCTTTCTCCAAGGCCTCATCTCCTAGATATGCCCCCCAGGGCCATGTGACGATGGCCACCCGGACCGGGTTATCCCCTGGGTAGACCCCCATAACTCCATCTGAAATGAAAACGATAGGTCGGATATATCCTTCCTTCAAGCCATTTGCCCTCAGGGTCTCCTTGCAAGCCTCCGCGATCTCATCCCTGGAGAAGGGCATCTGGAGCTCCGCGATTTTTGCCGAGTCGAACAGGCGATCCACATGTTCTCCCAATCTGAATATGGCCGATGATCCATCGTGGCAAAGATAACATCGGATGCCCTCAAAAACCCCTACTCCGTAGTGGAGTGTATGGGTCAAAACGTGAACTCGGGCTTCGTCCCAAGGGATCAACTCTCCATCCATCCATATCTTTTCTGCCTTCTCAACCATGACCAGTTCCTCCTTGACCGTAACTTTTTACTCATAATGAAAGTTAGTTGATTTCTATCGCATTTGAGGGCTTTTGTCAAACGGCAAACGACCCATCACCCTAACGGAGGCTCTGATTTTGCGGATAGCCATCGCGTGGGGGGAGGCGGGGAATACTTACCGTTTCAAGTCAAGTTTGGGTGCTGAGGCTCACCCCGATGGGGCGAGGCCAAAGCCCAAAGGCAATGGGCAAGAGGCGAGGGGTTAGAGGATAAAACCGAATATGAGATTTCGGATTGCTGATTTCGGATTGCGGATTTAAAACCATGAGAT
>CAYFXL010000139.1:5541-7331 GCA_964346945.1 uncultured Syntrophobacterales bacterium | reverse complement strand
TCACAAATTAATCCTACCATCCGATTCTTAACTATTTTTCTTTAATAAAATCATGTAATTAAATGGCACCAAATCGTATGTTAGATAACCATGTTTGAAAATCTCACAAAAATTCAGATTTTTTCTTATTTTCTCTCAATTTCGCAAAATCTAGCACAATGGATGTAAAGGCAGGGTTATCTGGGCTGGAAAAGGATTAATCGAAGATTCCTCTAACCCAATTCAAAAAACGATCGAGGACGTCACTTTTGAATTATAGGATTGATTAGGATAAGGAGGATTTCAAGAGTTAGAATCCTTGAGTTTAGCCCTGCTGGTCTAATGCATCTCATACTAACCCCCGAAACCAAGCCTTTTAGAGACCTTCTCACCGGCATCTTTGACGACGGGAATAATCTTCGTCTTCAAGAAATCATCAGTCATTCGGAAAGAAGGGCCGCAAACAGCGATTGCCCCCACAACTCTCCCCGTATAATCCTTAACGGGAAAGGCGACACACCTCACCCCTAGGTTGTATTCTTCATTATCAAGGGCATATCCCCGTTTAGCCACCTCTTTCAGGTGTCTGATGAACTCAGCTCTATCGACGATGGTATTCTCCGTAAATTTACTCATGTTGTCCAAAACGCCGAGTCTTTCCAGTTCCTCTTCCGATACATAGGCAATCTGGGCTTTTCCAATAGCTGTGCAGTGGATGGGAAGGCTCCAACCGACACGATTGACCACCTTCACCGTTTGGTTAGCCTCTTCCACATCCAGGCAGACGACGGATCGTTGTCGGATCAACCCGATATAAGCCATTTCATTGCACTGCTCTACGATTTCCTTCAGGAAAGGCTTGGCTTGGCGGACCAGGCTAAGCTGTTGGATAAAAGTCTGGCCCAATTCCAGGCTTTTCACACCCAGCCGGTAATTCTCGGTGGCCTTGTTCTGTTCGATGTATCCCTTTGCCTCGAGGGTTGCCAGTAACCTGAAGATATTGTTCTTATGGAGCTTGAGCCTTTTGCTCAGTTCGGTGACCCCGAGTTCATCACGATCCCCTTTGAACCCCTCCAAGAGATTCAGCGCGTTGGTTACGGACTGGATGACGTAGCTTGCCTTTTCCCGTTTAGCCATAGCCCCACCTCCATATAGGTATTCAAAATGAAAATACAAAAAATGTTCCATTAATATCAAGAGGATATTTTTAATTGTGAGAAAATAAGAGATATTGAGAGAAAATCTAAGATTCACGGTGGATCTCAAATGAGAAATTTCAAACCTCATGTATCATTCTTGCATGAGAGGGTGGTCAAAGAAGGTCGATTACCTAGAAAATAGCTTTGGCTCTTAGGCTGTTTTCTCCAGGGGGTTGAGATATCGGGTCAGATCCCACAGCTCCCGAATCGGCCTCGGCGGAATAAAGCTGCCCCTCACGAGGCCATGAGCCAGAAGGTGCGCAATCCACTCACATTCCTTCGCATCCGTTTTCCGGCCAGGCACCGCCTTACTGTGTCGTGAGGTGACCAAAAAACCCTCAAAGTCATCCTCCAGAAGGTTCAATACCGCCTTGCGATACACCCCTGTGCTTTCCATGGCATATGCGTTACCCCATGCGCCATCAGCCAATCGTGAAGGACCAACAGATCCGAAGTCATGGTTGAAAAAGTTCGAGCCTGCGTGTAGAGCTGCCCTACGTCATCACGGATCCTAACACAGGCCACTCCCGTCTTCTTATAAACATCTAGATCGCAACACCTCTTGTAAATTACCCCCGTCGCTGTCTCCTTTCTCAGTTATCTCCAGGGGAC
>CAYFXL010000139.1:0-5441 GCA_964346945.1 uncultured Syntrophobacterales bacterium | reverse complement strand
ACCTCTTGTAAATTACCCCCGTCGCTGTCTCCTTTCTCAGTTATCTCCAGGGGACACCCACGGTCCAGTTGCGAGGTGGCTTTGCAGCACCAAATCAAACACGACCTCTTAACCGCGGAGATGCCTTAGGATAGCTTAACAGAACCATTTTCATACCTCTTAGGGTGTTCAGGAGGTCATGACAGTTGCGTTAGCAATCTTGGATTAAGGGAGGTAACCGAAATTCAAGGGTTAGTACTATTTAATTGACGAGATTTCCTGAATGTGACAAAATGAATATGACTTTTGACAAAGCCAAACCACTCGCGAAGGTGGGGTGGAGAGTCATGGGTCTTTGAATCTCCGGTTGAAATCTACGAGTGGCTCCATCCGATCAAAGGAGTTCTTATAGCGGAATCTTAGGTAGCACTTCCTGAACGAGATTATCGACACATTCAGAGATAACCGGATTGCCGGAGAGGTAGTCCGGTTTTTTCATGCCGGCTCTCATTTCATCTTCGCGAGGAAATTATGAGATCAGAAGGGGAAACACAATTTTCTCGGTCTTGGGGAACTTTCCCTTATGCCTTTGCTGTTTCTTCGGCGTAATTGAGGTATCGGAGAAGGACCCATCCTATGAAGTGTTTGGTTATCGCAGCTGGAAAGGGCAGTCGGTTGAGGGGTATTGGTGATTGCAAACCTCTGGTCTCCATTTTGGGAATACCCTTGATTGAACGGGTTATCCGCACAGCCCGGGAGGCCGGAGTAGATGACTTTTATGTTACTACCGGGTACCAGGGGGAACGCATTCGCGCCTTTCTGGATCGTCTGGCGGATCGCTTGGAGGTTCATATCACTCACATCGTCAACGAGGATTGGGAAAAAGAAAACGGACTTTCGGTGCTCAAGGCACGGGATTACTTGCGGGAGCCCTTTTTGCTCCTGATGGCAGACCATATTATTGATGGATCTATCTTGGTGAAACTGAAGAATAAAAGGATAACTGATGGCGAAGTCCTCCTTGCTGTAGATTATGCTGTTGAGGCCAATAAGTCCACCCGTATGAACGATGCCACCAAAGTCTTCGTCAAGGGAAATAGCGTTACAGATATAGGAAAAAACATCGAGAAGAGCAACGCTTATGATACGGGAATTTTTCTTTGCTCAACAGCAATATTTGACGCGCTCGAAAGAAGCCTGGAAGATGGCGACAGTTCATTATCTGGGGGTATAAGGGTAATGGCTCAGCAAGGAAAGGTCAAGGTCTTTGATATTGGTCATTCCTTCTGGGTGGATGTGGATGATGGAAAGCAAAGAAGAAAGGCTGAGAGGCTATTATGTGGCAACCTGATAAAACCTGCCGACGGCTTAATTTCGCGATGTGTAAACCGGAGGTTTTCCATCGGGTTTTTCACCCCCCTCTTTCTTAGGCTATACAAGGATATTACACCCAACCAGGTATCAACCGTGAGTTTTGTCATAGGGCTTGTAAGCAGTTTTACTTTTTTCATCGGATACGCTGCCGTAGGGGGTTTGCTGATACAAATATCCAGCATACTTGACGGTTGTGACGGAGAAATTGCACGACTGAAGGACATGGAATCATCCTTAGGAGATTTCGTTGATGCCGTTCTTGACCGTTATGCTGACGGCTTTATCTTTTTAGGGATTTTCTACTACTCACTAACTGAAGTCGGAAACAAGGAAATATTTGGTATCTACTGGAGCCCCTTAATTATTAGTATCATCTTCGGGTTCGCTATTTTAGGAAATCTAATGGTTAGTTATACATCTGCAAAATCGGTGGTTAATTTCGGATACCGCTACAGGGGGAGCTGGATTGCAGCTGGAAGGGGTCGGGATATAAGACTTTTTCAGCTTTTCATCGGAGGCATAATGACGTATTTTAACCCAATCTTTGCTTTGATCGCCGTGCTGACTATAGCCATTCAGACTAATGTGATAGTACTGTGGAGAACATTTTTATCATGGAGTTGGTTTCGCAAGGAGGATTTTCTCCTTGGGCACAGAATCAATGCTATAATTTTTGATTTTGATGGAACTGTCGCGAATACGATGCCATTCCTCACGGATTTGGCCGTGAGCCTTATGACGGAACACCACAATATCTCCGAGGATGTGGCTCGAAAAAGATACTTAGAGAATATCGGGATGGATTTTGCGAGCCAGATAGAGTTGATTTTTCCAAACCACCCGAGAAATCAGGAAGTAGTGAATGCCTTTGAATCTAAGAAGGAAAAAGGTATTCTTAGACATTTTGTTTTCCCCGAAGTCATTTCAACTCTTCGGTATTTCAGTAATAGAAAAGTCAAAACTTTTGTCTGCAGCAGTACGAGACAAGAGATTATTACAAACTATGTTAAGTCAAATAAAATCGGTGATTTGCTAGACAGCTTCTTTGGCTATAAGGTAGATTTCGGAAAAGGTGAACAAATTGATTTTATCCTTGAACATTATGAATTGAGTCCTGAAGAAGTACTCTTTGTTGGCGATTCATTGAGGGATTTCGACTATATAAAAGGGAAGAAGATAAATTTCATTGGCATTACAAGGATTTTTGATCAGAAAGACTTTCGGAAAAGGGGATTACTGAGCGTTAGTTCCTTAACTGATCTCGTGAAGCTTTTTGACGAATCTGAAAGATACTGTAACGCTCTTGAGAAGGTAAGATGAAATGAAATAGATATTGAAGAATTTGATGGGGCTATATAGACCAACCGCCCCCCTGTAAGGGTCTAGGGGGAGTAGAGTCACTGAGTACGAGTACGATGAAATCCTCTCTGCATCACTTACCTTGATCCGCTGGAAGATTCTCGAAGAGTTGATTGATGGGAGGAAAAATCCTATCGAAATCAGCTTTTGCCATAACAAATATCTGTGGATCGGCATCGATTTTCATATATCGGCCTGCCACGCCCCTGGCCTCATCGCCCAAGGCGATTACATGACGCCCTCCGTTATTCAGCGTGATGGTGGCCCGGTAAGGTGGTTCCCGGAGCCCTCTCTCGATTTCAGGATGGAGCTGCACGAAGTCTGCAGGAGAGAGTTTCGATAGGGATTCCCAGATCCTCTTGGCACTGTTTTGATTGAGGCTTTTCCCTTCAGGGCTTCCCGAGGCAACTTCAAACACCCCTGACGGGGTTGCCCGGAGCAGGAGCGTCTTTTTGGGCCATCTGAGGGCAATTTCCCGTATCGCCGCCCTATCGGCCGAAAAGGAGGGGAGTTCGAATAGGTCGGCCCCTTTCTTGAAAACCCCTCGAAAGGTGTAGCGGGAGACCCGGAAAAGGGTTCCGTCTCCGCCCTCGACCATCATGTACCCATCCTGAACGGGATCGGGATGGGAAGCTATGAGGGTCTTCTCCTCCCCTCCCTTTAAGGCTATCCTGCATTGGAATGGAGGTGCGTCGAGGCCCCTTTCTTTTTTTTCCTTTGGATCGATAATATCGACGGCGGTGAGTCGTTTCAGCGTCTCCAGTATACCATCCACACCTTGGCCTTTTATGGGAAAGGGGCCGGGGGGGTCTGCCACGACCCATTCGTGCCGCTTTGGAGGTGGGAAGTCTTTCTGGATGCCGGCTTTCCCAGTTTTCTCCTCGGGCTTTGAATCCGCCTTCACCCTCTTTTCAAAGACAGCTCTTCGGTCGGGCCATATGATTGAAAGCCGCTCAACATCCTCCTTTTTGAGCTCCATTATTCTCTTGTTGACCCATCGCGATTGACCGGGCGTCTTGGAAGGATCATGGGCCGCGAGTCCCATTTCCCTCCGAAAATCCTTATCAATAACGTAGATAGAATCTTCACCTTTTAGCCGGACGAACCCTCCCTTGGGCAGGCTTTTCCCCACCAGCAGATGCAACCAGGCCTGCTCACTGCCCTTCTTGTATACCGAGAAGTGGACGGCCCCTTGTTCAGTTAAGTCGAAATCCCCCAGCACAGATTCTTCGGTAACGCGAAACTCCCCTTCCAGGTTCTTTAAGTCCTCCAGGAGGCTGGAAATCTTCTCACCGTCCCCAGGAGCGTTAAAATAGCTCGTTACCCGCCATTTGGAATCCTCTCTCTCGAGGATCACCTTTTGATCCTCTTTGCCGCCCAAGAATATTTCCAAGCGGCCAACGTCCGATGCGAGAAAATCCTCCGGTGCGAGTCGTCTGAGCCCGACCTCCAGCGCCAGTTCATCTTGCGGTTTTTTCCGACCAAACAGAAAAGCGAGAATCACGAGAAGCAACAGTACGCCGAGCAACGGCATGAGTTTTCGTGGGTTCATTGATACCCTCCCTGCATAATACGAGGTGCCGGATCAAGTATGATGGCTTCGTAAAAAGTCCAACTTCCATTTGACATGCTCACGGTCCTAAGCAAAGCCGAAGGGCTGCGTTGTGCTGCATCCGTCGTCATTGCAGCGTACTGTAAGTACGCCTCATTCCTCAGGATTTGCGTGCCTTGAATTTGAATATGTTGCACTGAGATTATGAGTCTCGGTCGAATTGCATCGTGTAGATTTCACGCCTCCTCCTACGAACAAAGGCCCCTCCAACACCCACAAGGGCGATGAGCACATTGACCATTCCCACATTGATAAATTTCCAGAAATTCCTCATGGCCGCGGAGGGTCTGTCGATTGTGCGATCAACGGGTTTTTTGGCTCGGATGTGGATCAATTCCTCCCCGAGGGCGAGGGCGTCGACGGCATTCAGAAAGAGGTCGAGGCTTCCGCGAGAGAGGAAATTTCGCTTGAACATCTGAGCCCCGCCAATGAGAAGAAGTCTACCGGGCTTCGGTACAATTGGTTGTGCCTCCTTCTCCGCGGGTGTATCGGGACGTCCTCCTTGCCCCGGAAGGGGTTCCTCTTTGGGCCAGTCGGGCCTCCCCTTCTCTCGGAAAGCATCGGAAAACTGTCCTTCGGCGTAAACCATGACGGGAAACTGGGCAAATTCACCGTCAGATGGTCCTTTGATATTCACCTGAGTCAGTTGCCGTTCAGGAGGCACCTTCCAGGATCGGAGGCTTGTCAGGATCAAGGGAGTCACTTTCAGCTTATTCTCCTTGATTTTTTCTTCGTCAAGGGAGATGGCTGAGCCCCACAGGTAAAAGATCTGCCCCAATCGGGAGGTGAGGGAGAAGGCCCGATTCATTGAAGACGGGTTGATAACGATATGGGTGGGCAGATCCACGGTTACGCCTCCGCCGAATATGGCCTGAAGGGGATTGGTGGAATCGGTGATAGTCAAGGCCTCGTGATTCCGATCCATGAGTATTGAAGGGTCCACCGTGAGGCCGGACGCATCTAAGACGTCATTGATGGAAGGTTGTTCGTCGGACTTCTCAAGGCTGATCCTTCCTCCCGTCATCCTGTAGTTCCATCGGTAGTTCTGTACGGCCATGAAAACGGGTTTGCCGGAAACGAGAGCCCGGTTGATTTCCCATTGCTGGCGCTCGTTGAG
>CAYFXL010000138.1:6068-7510 GCA_964346945.1 uncultured Syntrophobacterales bacterium | reverse complement strand
ATGTATCCTAGTAAATTCTTTACCATATTTTCCAATCCATCGACAATCACCCGGGCTCAGCACTCTTGATCGCAAATAAAAGTCTCAAATCCCTTCCCACCCCTCGACGATACCTTCCACCAACGGAGGGACTTCTTCCTAAGCCGGACTTCCCTTCTCTCCAGCATTATGATATTTTTTGCCAAGATACATTTTGGATGAGAGAAACAGATAACACCGTTTACCATTTTCTTCTATGAGGTAACCTTATGAATCCAGCAGCAGAGGCCCGTCTGGCCATGCGGAGGAAGGAATGGACCGGGCCAACCAAGCATACGGTTCCCGGCTATGTGAAATGCAACTTGGTGGTTCTTCCCAAAAAAGATGCTTACGATTTTCTCCTCTACTGCCAGAGAAATCCGAAACCCTGCCCTCTTATAGAAGTAACGGACCCCGGTGATCCTGAGCCCAAGATGTCAGCACCGGGAGCAGATTTGAGAACCGATCTTCCCAAGTATGCCATCTACCGCAATGGTGTTCGAGAAGAAGATCGATTGGATATCGTTGGTCTTTGGACGGAAGACAGTGTTGCCTTTTTGATCGGATCGGGCATGACCTTTGACGATCCATTGGAACGAGCTGGAGTTCCCAAAACCCAGACCTGGATCCTCAACACTACCATAGAAACAGTTCCGGCTGGCAAATTCTCTGGGAGCATGGTCGTTACGATGCGCCTCTTGACACCTGCTCAGGCCATTATTGCCAGCCAGTTGACGGGGCGCTTTTACCTCAATCATGGATCCCCGATCCATATGGGCGATCCCATGGCTATAGGAGCGGATCTAGGGAACCCCATCGTAGGTACACCTCTGAAGGAAATTCCCGGAAACCTGATTCCGGTCTTCTGGGGTTGTGGCGTAACACCACAAATAGTGGCCCTATCGTCAAAACCGCAACTCATGATTGCCCATGCACCTGCTCACGCCTTCATTACCGACCTGAAGGCAGATCAGATTTGTCTTCCCTGACCGGGTTCAAGCTGTGTGGATGGACGGGTCAAGGCCTGGTTATCAACTCTTCAACTGGTGCTCAAGCTCTAAAATCAACCGTCTCGTGCCGGTAAGGATTGCATCGGGTGGTTCCGTGAAGTGGAAAATTTCAAGGGAAATCCACCCCTTGTAATCCCTTTCTCTGAGGGCTCTGAAGGCGGGAAGGAAATCGGAGTTTCCGCTGCCCGGGTAATTACCGTCGATCTCGTTGAGGTGGACATGCTCGATCATGCTGAAATACTCATTGATGAGTTGGTGCCAAGGCTTTTCCTCGTCTTCGCAGTTATGAAAATCAAACATGCCGCCGATCGCGGGACTTCCCACTTGCTCAACGAGCTCCTTGGCCTCTCGAAGGGTATTGACCACATCCGTCACCCTCGATGGAAGGGGTTCGATCAGGAGCTTGACACTGCT
>CAYFXL010000138.1:3505-5968 GCA_964346945.1 uncultured Syntrophobacterales bacterium | reverse complement strand
CTGTTTCGAGCCAATCCTCCATGGATTTTCCGCAAGCGTGCAGGGGGCTATTTCGATGCCCTCGAAGTCGTAGCTCGCAACCTTGCGGCATACATCCCCAAAGGGGTCACCCCCAAACAGCTCATTACAAACAGCATATTTCATATCATTTCTTTTGCCTCGCTAAACGCTTGATCTGTTTTATAACGGCCGACGTATCAAGTTCGCCTTCCCCGAAAGAGATCGCATCTTCCAGAATTTTCTTGTGTGCCTGAGCAAGGGGAAGCTCCTGACCCTCTTTTTCGGCATATTTGAGAATAATCTCGAGATCCTTATCGTGCTGGGTAATTCTCGACTGGGGGCGAAAGTCGCCCTCGATCATTTTCCTCCCCTTGACATCCATCGCGCAGGAGTACGCGGGGGTCATTTTCAAAAGCGAAAGGAAGCTTTCGAGGTCCAATCCAAGTTTTTCCGCGAAAACCAGACCTTCAGCAAGGACGAGTCGATTGAGGCCAAGGATGAGGTTGCTCGCTAACTTAGCCTTGGATCCACTGCCCGAGGGCCCAATAAAGAAATATCTCTTTGCCAGGGAACTGAAGATATCCTCACACGCCTCAAAGGCCTCTTTAGGGCCCCCTATCATGAACACCCCTTCTCCCTTTCTAATCTGTTCGCTCGAACCGGAAATGGTGGCATCCAGGTAGTGGACCCCTTTTTTCAAGAGCTTCCGCGCGATAGCCTCGGTTTTTTCCGGATCACCGGTGGTTGTGTCGATAATGTACTGGGGTAAATTCTCCGCCCTTATGACACCGTCGGCGCCTTCGATGACTTCCGTTACGACTTCTGAATCCAGAAGAGACAAAATGATCCGACTCGTCCTTGAGGCCACTTCGCGGGGACTAGTAGCCACTTTTCCACCCAGCCGTTCCAAATTTGTCAGCTTGCTGGCGACGATATCATAGCCGAGCACATCGAAACCGCTGCCCAAGATGTTCTCTGCTAACGCAGTCCCAACAAGACCAATGCCAATAAGGCCGATACTCTCCTTCATATCGGTACCCAGAGGATTTGGTGAGGGTTCCGATTTCTCTCTAACTGGATTATAAAGGCCTCCTTGAATCTGTCAATGGTCCCATTTCCCCCATAATGCTCTCCATTCATCTTGATCCTGCAGTGACATTCAAAAAGGTGCTCCTCCTTGATACCTTGGAGATAAGGACCACGACCTGCCCTAGATTACGCAAGGAGACTTGACATATGTCCTTGATTTTTCGGATGCCCACCATCCCTGTTCGACACTGACTACCCCCAGGTCAAGGTAGAAAAGATACTGGATCATTTCGATTCCCTCACTATCTCGGAGGGAGATAAAGCTAAAATACTTGGGTTGAAGGCATGCAGCCTCTTCAGCATGAGATCGGTAAAGGGCATTGATTAAAAGAGAACCGCCTAATCTGAACGATATCCATAGAATTGACATTTTGGGCTGGGAGATTATATATTGTTTCATCACTCACAACGAAAGACCATAACTTTCTTTTTGAGGAGGAGACTCATGGTGAAAAATGATAGGTGGGAAAACATATTCCCGGCCATCTGCACTCCTTTCAACGAGGATTACTCCCTGAACGAGGGAGAATTCCGAAACTACGTGAGGTGGCTGGCTTCCCTGGATTTGATTGACGGCCTCGTCTGCAATGGCCATACGGGGGAAATCACCTCCCTCAACAGGGATGAGAGAAGGCACGTCACCGAGGTTATGTGTGATGAAGTAGGAGGAAAGGTCACAACCATATCCGGCGTTTCAGCCGAGGGTACTCTGGAGGCGATCGAACACGCAAAGGATGCCCAGAAAGCCGGAGCAAATGGAATCCTCATGATGCCTCCGCACAACTGGCTTCGGTTCGGTATGAAGCAAGAAGGGGTCGTGCAGCTTTTCACGGATGTGGCATCTGCCATCGACATCGGTATCATTATCCACCTCTATCCGTACACGACAAAGGCCTTCTATCCGGTGGAAACGATCATCGAACTCGCCAAGATCCCCAACGTAAAGACCTTGAAGATGGGCACACGTCAGATGGCCGTCTACGAGCGAGATGTCCGATTGTTGAGAAGGGAAGCCCCGGACCTCACTATTCTCACGTGCCACGATGAGTACTTGCTTACCTCGATGTACGTGGGCGTTGACGGTGCTTTGATCGGTTTTGGAGGATGCATCCCAGAGGTTATCACCGAGGCCTGGCGGGCCATGAAAGAAGGTGATTTTGCAAAAACTCGGGAACTCCAGGAGCAGATCTTTCCGATGGCCGAGGCAATCTACGGTATGGGACAGCCTTCGGGTGAGGCCCACGCCAGAATGAAGGAGGCCCTGAAGCAAAGAGGGGTTTTCTCCTCTGCTCTGATGCGTCCGCCCGTTCTTCCCCTCACGGGGGAAGAAAAAGCTCGAATATTCGAGGCGGTGAGAAACTTGAAAGAGCCAAC
>CAYFXL010000138.1:0-3405 GCA_964346945.1 uncultured Syntrophobacterales bacterium | reverse complement strand
GCCAATGGCGACAAAACCAAAGAGGAACCTTTCGATGACATGGAGGTTCCCTTTGAGGTAACCTGCCAGAGCGGCAGACCAGGCAATGACCCCTCCGGCGCTCAAAAGACCCGCCACTATGATCTCCTTCAATGACCCAAACCAGAGCAGAGCAGGGTTGAATAGGTAGACGAAGGGAATCAGGAAGGCCACAAAGCTCATCATGAAGGCCTTTATGCCGGTTTTGGTGACGTTGCCCTGGGCAAGCCCTGCTGCGGTGAATGAGGCCAGGGCCACAGGAGGGGTGACCATGGCCAGGATACTATAGTAAAAGATGAAGAGGTGGGCCGCTAGCGGTAAGAACCCAAACTTGATAAGGGGAGGGATGAAGAATATGGCCCCGATGATATAGGCGGCGACGGTGGGGAGCCCCATGCCCAGGATGATGCACCCCGCGATAATGAAGCCAAAGGAGGCGGCAAGTGACCCCCCGCTGATTTGCATCAGTCGTGTTGAGAACTTCATGGCCAAGCCCGATTGGATTGCCACACCGATAATCATCCCAATGGTGGCGATGGGAATGGCCACGCTCGAAGCCTGACGACCGGTGGAATTGATGATCTCGGTCAACCCGGAAAGATTCGGGCGAGTCTGCTTTCGGATGAAGCTCACGGCCACGGCGGAGACACATCCCCAAAAAGCGGCGAAGGTAGGAGTGTAACCCCTCACGATGAACCAGATGACTACCATCACGGGCAGAAGGAGATGTATTCGGGGGCCGATTCTGATCGTGGACATGTCTTCATCGAGCCTCATCACACCGATGCCGGATTTCCTGGCCCTGAAATCGATCAAACAGAAGAGGGATAGGTAGAAGAGGAGAGCAGGAATCACCGCTGCCAGGGCTATCCGCAGGTAGGGAATATCTAGGAGCTCGGCCATGACAAAGGCACCCACACCCATGATGGGCGGCATCAACTGGCCCCCTGTCGAAGCAATCGCCTCAGTGGCCCCCGCCGTTTCCCTATCATAGCCCGACTTCCGCATGAAGGGAATCGTGAAGACACCGGTCGTGGTAACATTTGCCACGGCGCTTCCGCTTACGGTTCCCATCAGGCTACTCGTAATCACCGCCGCCTTCGCAGCTCCTCCCTTCTGTTTTCGGGTGAACTTCAAACCCAGGTCGATCAAGAGTCGGCTGCCGCCCACGGCAGCGAAGATGGCACCGAAAGCAACGAAGTAAAAGACATACCGCAGGGAGGTCTCCACGGGGATTCCAAAGATACCGCTATCACCCAAGAAGAGGACCTCCACAAAACCCTCCAGGGCTATTCCCTTGAAGTTCAACCATCCCGGGAAGAGAAATCCAAACCATCCGTAAATCAGGAAGGCTAGCGTGACGAGCAGCAGGCTCATTCCTACTGTTCGGCGCGTCGCCTCGATGAGAAGAACCACGAGAAAGATGCACAGGACGATGTCAGCAGTGAAAACATCGTCGACGAAGACGATCCGCTCAAGGATGCGGTCCTTGTTGTAGACGAAATAGAGTCCGATCCCGAGGGAAATGGCGGCAAGGCACAGATCGACCGCACGAGAGAGAAATCCTAGAAATCCCCGGACCTCGATGGGCCTAAAGAGGAAGACGAGGGAAACGGCAAAGGCCACGTGGAGGGGCCTCTGAACCATCGGGACCAGAGGGTAGAAGATAACGTAGAATTGGAAGAAAACCCACGCTCCGGCCAATCCGAATCGGAGAACCGTGAGCCATTTTGGCTCGTGGGCCCCTGGGGAATTTCCCCGCGCCCCATTGCCATGATCCTCCTCCAGCCGGGAAAGACGCGAAGGGAGCCTTGGTATCCTTTGCATGATCCCCCTTTCGTGATAGGATCACCGAGATCTCGCTTCCGGGCCAGGGTGAAAGACAAAGCCAGCGAACCTGAAGAACTGCTTCTCTTGGAGACCCCAACGCGGTGTGGAGACCAATTTCCCACACCCTTCCCAACAGAAAAGGTGAGATGGGCCTTCCCCATCTCACCCCTCTTGAATGGAACGGCTCCACGCCTTACTTCATCCAGCCTTTTTCCCGATAGTAGCGCTCGGCACCGGGATGGAGCGGGACTCCCGTATTTCCAGGCATCCATGCCTTTTCGGGTACAAAGGGCTTGATGGAGGCGTGAGCAGCTACCACCTCCTCCTTGTTCTCACAGATGATCTTGGTGACGATGTAGGCGACCTCCTCAGGAAGCGAATCGGTCGCGGCAATAACCGTCCCTGGGTTCACAGTCCTTATGGCCTCACTCTGGTTCTTAAAGGTATTCGCCCGTAAGATATCCGGGGTAAGCCCCTTTTCCCCCAGTGCCTTTCTCACCTTCTCATCGAGGCTTATCATCCGCAGATTGGCCGTCAGCATCCCCTCGGTTACGGCGGGATGTCCAGGAGGGGCGACCTCAAACCATATGTCCGCCCGGCCATCTCGTACGACCGCAGGGATCTGTCCTCCCGAAACCTGGGTCACTGAACCGCCCCACTCCTTGATCTTCTCAAAGCTCATGCCGTACTGAGCGAGAATCATCTGGGCTGCCGGTGGGGCTGTCGAGCCCTTCGGTTTGCAAATCAACCGAGCCGGATACTTCTTCTCCGCAAGCTTCTCAAGGGAATCGATGCCCGTTTTCTTGATGAATTCCTCCCGGATCATCACCTCAACAAAAACCTTGTTCAGCCCTCCCGCGAGGGCCCGCAGGTTCTTGGCCGCCTTTCCCTCATACATCATGATACCGTCGTAGGCCCACTTTGCCGTGGCGACGTTAGAGAGGGCAATGTCCACCTTCCCCTTGGCCAGGACGAGGGGATTGGCAATCCCGCCACCTTGGGGGAGCACTTCTACAGAGGACCCCGCAGGAAGCTCCTTTTCGAGCAACTTGGAGTATGTGGCTGCGTAGATGTACCAGGACGTCCCGATCCGCATGGCTCCAAAGACCAGCTTTACGGGCTTGTCGAGGGCCCTGACATGGGTGGCGGATCCAGCAAGGGAAATCGAGACCACCAGGAGAAGAACTGACAATACAATAAAACCCTTCCTTTTCATACCGCACCTCCTTCATTCCGTATTGTTAGGCTTGTTTTTTCTATCAGATTTATGCTTTTTCTGTCAAGGGGAAAAAGCCCTCGCCCACAAAAAGTGGGACACCGTATCCCGGGGGGGTGATCGGTCTGGAATCCCGGCTACCGCTCACAAAAATTCCGAGGAAAAGCAAAGGATCGAGTCGACTGTATGGATAAGCTCATCTGATATCCTAAACCGCCCATCAGGCTCTTCCCCCACCCTTCTTTCCCGAGGATTTCCCCCCATCTCACCCTCAATATCCAAAACCTTCGGGAAAAACGATGGCCTTTTGGCCAATCCCTGCTAAAATGGCGATAGAATGA
>CAYFXL010000137.1:0-7575 GCA_964346945.1 uncultured Syntrophobacterales bacterium | reverse complement strand
AAGGCAGCAGGGTATTCCGATTCCTACGTTGACCAACAGATCGGGGCAGCCAGAACGATGATCTATAAGGCCTTCGATAACGACCTTGTAGGCGGTGATCTCTTGAAGGTTTTTAGGAAGACCAAGAAATTGCTCAAACGAGATGCAAACAGAAGGGACAGGGTACTTTCCTATCCTGATGAATATGAGCGATTGATAGCTGCCCTACCCCAACATACAAGGCCAATTGTTGAGGCGGCATTCTGGACGGGGATGCGAAGGGGCGAGATTGTATCCCTTACCTGGGGTAAGGTTGATCTGGAAAACCGAATGATCCGGCTCGAAGCCAAAGACACCAAAGAGGGAATGCCAAAAAAAGTTCCAATTTCCCGTACTCTGCTGGCCGTCTTAATCGGACTTCCGAACCGATTACGCACAAGTTCTACGGATGGTCATTTGTTTCAGTATAAGGGGCAGTCTATCAAGGGTGATATTAGGAAATCACTCGAAAATGCTTGTAGGCAGGCAGAAATCCCCTATGGCCGCTATGTGCAAGGTGGATTCATTTTCCATGACCTGCGACATACGTTCACCACAATCGCAAGGAGAGCCGGGGTCCCGAGAAACGTGATCATGTCCATAACCGGCCACACGGCTAACGATATGAACTTCAGATATGACACAGTAGATGAAGAGGATCTTCTCAAAGCAATTGACCAGATAGAAGATTATCTCGCAAACGTTAGCAAAAACGTTAGCAGAGACTCTATCCGGAAAGAAAAAGAGGCCAGCCCAAAAGGGCTAACCCCTTGAAATTCCTCTGGTGCCGAAGGGGGGACTCGAACCCCCACAGGCTAACGCCTACTAGACCCTGAACCTAGCGCGTCTACCAATTCCGCCACTTCGGCAATTCTTGAGAAAAAATTGTAAAAATATTAAACTTATCTTATCGTTTTCATTCTGAAAAAGTCAAGGAAAATCAATGAGATCTCTGGAAAACTGGGAAAGGGAGTTCTGAGCGCAAATTAAGGTTTATTCGCTCTATGATTTCTTTCGTTTCTGGAGAAAATCATTGTCCATGAACGAAATTTGCTGGAGAAGAGGGGTACCCACCGAGGGGGAGCAGAGCTTGTCCTGAGCGGAGCCGAAGGAAAGGGAGTGGCCAGCCCTCTAGAGGCTGGAAGAAGTTTCCCTTGCGAACTCTGAGAAGGTCACTTCGCAAGCACTGAAGCGAAGGGACAGGGGTTTTATTCTTGCAATGTTTTTTTGAGCAGCGAATAGCGAGTCTTTCAGAGATTTGTCAATGGATACCAACTTTTCAAACACATTTGGCGATACTCGATGGACATTATTATTGGAATCGAGAACATAAACCGCAAATTCCGTAATCCTGTCTTGACCCTGGGGAACTTCGACGGTGTGCACCTGGGACATCAAAACATCTTCAAGGCAGTAAAGGAAGAAGCTCAAAAAATAGACGGGGAGGCTATTGTATTCACCTTCGACCCTCATCCTCTCAAGGTCTTAGCCCCTGAAAGATGTCCCCCTCCTCTTACGCCCTTTAAGAAAAAATTGATGTTGATGGAAATGGTAGGTGTCGATGTAATCATCGTGGCAACATTCGACTTCGATCTCGCCAAGATCACGCCCGAGACGTTCGTGGAGCGGATCCTAGTGGATAAGATAGGGGCAAAAAAAATCCTCGTTGGCTATAACTACTATTTCGGCAAAGACCGCAGGGGAAACGTAGAGATGCTCATACGGCTGGGGCGACAATTCGGTTTCGAGGTGAAGGTTGTCGAGGCCGTGAAGGTGAATGATACCCCCGTTAGCAGTTCCAAGATACGGGAGCTTATCCAGTGCGGAGAAATGCGCCAGGCCGCGCAATTGCTGGGAAGGAACTATCGGCTCATAGGCAAGGTGATTTGGGGAACTGGCAGGGGAAAAGAGTTAGGGTGTCCAACGGCAAACCTGGAAATCCCAAACGGCCTTTACCCCAAGACGGGGGTATATGCCGTGGAGGTGATTCTGGGAAACAAAACCTATCCTGGGGTGGCCAATGTGGGCTACAATCCCACCTTCGGGGAGAATCCCCTCTCCGTTGAGGTGCATATCCTGGATTTTACCCGGGATATTTACGGGGAAGAGATCCAATTGATCTTCCTTGAAAGGATACGGGATGAAGAGGCCTTCGAAGACCCCGATTCCTTAGTCCGGCAAATGAGGAAGGACATTGATGTCGCAAGGAGAATCCTCCTTTGCCGCTCACCGGAGTAACTTCCCAAACCGATTCCATCGTATCTTGTGCAGCAGGTTGGTAGCCCCCTTATGATAGGAGAAGTATATGATAAAGGCCTTCCCTTTTACTGCCGATAAATCGACGAATCCCCAATACCGACTGTCTTGGCTATTATCTCGGTTGTCTCCAAGGACAAAAAGGGAGTGGGGGGGCACCACTGTAGGTCCATAATTGTCCTTCGGCCGGAAATGGCTCGGGAGGTGGCTGTATTCCCCCCACGGATCCTCGATTGCCCTCCCATTGATAAATATCTTCCTATCTTTGATCAATACATCCTCGCCCTCGGTCGCGATCACCCTTTTGATGAAATCCTTCTTGGGATCCTCCGGATAGATGAAAACGATGATATCTCCCCTCTTCGGCTTATGAAACGTCAGGAATTTCTTCCCGATATAGGGGATCCTGATGCCGTAGATGAACTTGCTTACCAGGATATGATCACCCACTAAAAGGGTGGGTTCCATAGAACTTGAAGGGATTTTGAAGGCCTGAACTAGAAAAGTCCTGATTAACAGGGCAATAATAAAAGCGACGATAAAGGCCTCGGCATATTCGCGCACCACACCCTTTTTGTTGGCCTTTCTTATCGGAGCCTTTCCCGCCATGGTGTTATCCCCCGTGGATTCCTATTCCGATAAAGCTTCCCTTCCTCTCCTCACTTTGCTATGAATCGGGCGATAAAGGAATATACGTTGGCAACTTCTCCTTTTTTCCGATGAGTTTGGCTTCCCTCTTCGCCTCATCCAAAGTTCGATAGTGGCCAATCCTCACCTGGTACATTCTTCCCATCCCCGAGATGATCTGGCTTGTAACATAGGCCAGGTAGCCCTTCCCTTTTAAGCGTTGGGTCAAATCCTCGGCTTGTTTTCGGTGGGCAAAGGAACCCACCTGGATGGAAAAGGGAGCCACCCCTGAAAGCCCCGTTTTTGATGATTTGTCCTCTCTTAAAGAGCTTTCTGCTTTCTCCGAACCGTTTGCGGCCTTGGTACCATCTGAGTCACCCCTCTTACCAGTAGTTTTCGGAGACGGCTCTCTCTTCAGGAGGGTTTCATAAAAAGAGAGGGATAAATCATCTTTTTGAACCGCTTCCCCTTCAAAGGAGGATGCCTCCGGTGTCCTATCATTCCCCTCCCCTCTTTCCCCTTTCTTCTCATCCTCATTTCCCATCTTGACGACCGATTCCGAGATCTCCTTCCTCTGAGGCACCTCGCTCTTTCCAGTGGATGCTAACTTATATCCCAACCAAAGACCAATGGAAAATATGATTCCGTAGCTCAGTAGGATGCGCCCCACCTTCATTCCGGTACCGGAACCCTTCCCCTTACTCATCCCCATATGATTCCTTGTCCTTTCCCATTCGAAGGATTACATCTTCTCTGGGGCCGTGATCCCCAATACGTTGAGAGCGCTCTTAATTACCATCTTTATCGAGCTCACCAACAGCAGACGGGCCTTGGTCAGCTCCACCTCAGATGAGATCACGCGGTATTTATTATAATAACTATGGAAAGCACTGGAAAGCTCGATCAGATAAAAGGGGATTCGATGAGGCTCCAGCGAGAGCGCACTTGCCTCGATAACCTCGGGGTATGCCGAAAGGTATTTGAGGAGGTTCAATTCCTCCGGAAGTTTGAGCAGAAGGACATTGATATCCTCGAATCGCGGCAAACCGATACCCATATTCAGGGCCTCCTTGATAATGCTGCATACTCGGGCATGAGCATACTGGACATAATAGACGGGATTTTCGGCACTCTGTCTCTTGGCCAACTCCAGGTCGAAATCGAGTTGGCTGTCGGGTCGTCTCATCAGGAAGAAGAACCTTGCTGCATCCGTGCCAACTTCCTCCACCACATCCCTCAGCGTTGTGAAATCTCCCGCCCGGGTTGACATGGTAACAGGCTTTCCGTCTCGCATGAGGCTGACGAATTGGACAAGGATTATCTTCAAAACCTCCTCGTCCTTACCCATTGCCATCAATGAGGCTTTCATCCGGGGAATGTATCCATGGTGATCTGCGCCCCAGATATTGATCAATACGTCGAACCCCCGATCCAATTTATCCTTGTGGTATGCCACATCGGATGCAAAATAGGTCGTCTGCCCATCCGCCTTTACCAAAACGCGATCCTTCTCATCGCCATATTGGGAAGTCTTAAGCCATAAGGCCCCATCCTTTTCGTAGACGAGGCCCCTTTCCTTCAAAACCTCGATAGCCCCCGCGACTTTCTTATCCCGATAGAGTTCTTTCTCGCTAAACCATCTGTCAAAATGGACTCCGAATTTATCTAAATCTCGTTTTATTCCGCGTAATATATCATTGGCGCCAAAAGCTGCTAATGACCGGACCGATTCCTCCTGGGAATAACGGAGATACCCATCCTTCTTCTTCTTAATGGCTCTTTGAGCGATCTCCCCTATGTAATCCCCCTGATAACAATAGTCAGGAAATTCGACCTCCTTCCCCAGGGCATGGAGATAACGGAGAAAAACTGACCTACCCAAGGTATTCATCTGGTTCCCAACGTCATTAATGTAATATTCCCTAAAGACTCGATAATCACATGTCTCGAGGATATTTGCCAAGACATCGCCGATTGCCGCTCCCCTCCCGTGCCCAACGTGCAACGGTCCCGTCGGATTGGCACTGATAAATTCGATTTGAACCCGCCTCCGTTTCCCTATTTGACCCTTGCCGAAGTCGTCCCTCCCACCCTCGATTTCCTCCAGGACTGAGTACCACACCTCTTTTTTCAGAAAAAAATTGATGAATCCTGGGCCGGCGATTTCCGCTTTTTCGATGACCTCATCTTCATCCTCTAACTGGTCCAATATGACCCGGGCCACTTCGTGGGCGGGCCTGCCCTCCCGGGCCGTCATGACCATGGCAATGTTGGTGGCATAATCGCCGTGGGACCTTTCCTTCGGAGATTCTACAATTACGGGCGGAATCTCCCTGCTATTCAGCAGGCCCCTATCCATACAACGGTGAATGGAATCGTTCACCAATTCCGTTAGCGTCTTCTTCATCCCTTCTTGCTCTTTCTCGCGACTGCCTTTACCCCCCGTGCCTCAAGAGATCCTCTAGCCGCCCCGTGCTCCCTTTGCCAAGGCAAACCGGCAACTTCCCAGTAGACCTCAGGACGTCTATCCCTCAGAAAGGTCCACTCCCTTCTAGTTGTGCCGATATCCTGGGTATCGATATTGGCAAAAACGATCCCCTCCTGCATCCCGCTCGGTTTATCGATAAGCTCCCCCTCTGGTGTCACGCAGAAACTCGTCCCATAGAAATCCTGCTTTTTTTCGCTTCCTACCCGATTTACCCGAAAGATGAACAGGCCATTGGCAATAGCATTAGCCCTCATGACGGTTTCCCATTTCTGCTGCGAGGCAAAAGCGGCAGCAGTGGGAGCGAAAACAATCTGTGCCCCCTTGAGAGCCAATATTCTCGTTCCCTCTGGAAAGAAATTGTCCCAACAAATTTGAACGCCTATCTTGGCATATTTGGTATGGAAGACGGGAAATCCCGTGTCTCCCGGTGAGAAGTAGGATTTCTCTTCCCAAAGGGGAATCTGGGGAATGTGAACCTTCCTATACCCTCCCAGCACCTTGCCGCCGGCATTGATAACCACCGCCGTATTGTAATAAACTCCTTCGATCCCCTCCTCGAAAAAGGGGCAGATGAGAACCGCTGATTTCTCCTTGGCTACTTTCTGCATCATTTGGATAGTCTTCCCATTCATGGGCTCTGCAAGGCCGAAATTCCGCCGATCAATGTCCCTTGGGAACCAATGCGTGTTAAAGAGCTCCTGGAAGCCGATAATCTTTGCCCCTTTCTCGGAAGCCAGTTCAGCTAGTTGCACCGCTTTCTTGAGGTTCCTTTCCTTGTCCTCGACGCAGGTCATCTGAATCCCACAAATTCTCAGCATCTCCCGCATCCCCCTCTTCTGTAACCTTCCCAGTATTTCGCATTCATGAACGGCTGTTGAACGAAAATTCTAACAGAGGAACAAACCCACTGTCAAGGACGCCCCCTCCGGAAGTTTCCTGAGTTTCTGAAGAAAAACCGTTCTCCCCGAGCGTAGTTTGCTGGACGAGGGGGAGCAGGTTTCGACGTGAGCTCAGCCGAGCGTAAGGGAAAGGCCAGAACACACTGTTCCCATAACCTGTTTACTCCCTAAGCCCCACTCCCTCTTGAATCTCCACTCTTCACTCGAAACTCTTACCCATACCCTTAGCCTCCCTGCTCCTACCTCCAGCCTTGCCCTGTTGAGGGGTAACAGACCCCGAAGCATAGGGAGCGGGGTTTTCCCTGATGGAAACTCTCATTTTTCTTGTGAATGCGGTGGGCCTCTGATATTATAGGAGCATTGAGCTGGTCCTCCTGATATCTTCGAAGCCAGACGGACCATAAGAGGTTGTGGAGGGGTTATATCCTCTCTCTCTTATCTATAAGAGATGGTCTGCTTTGTTTTCGCTAAGGCACTAAATGCTCTCATTCTGTCCTCAAGGTTGAATCGGACTTTGACCGTGATGCCAATCAGTTGCCAAAGATATTGACGCGATTCAAAAAGGGGAACAGGTAAAATGAGGTTCCAAAAGACCTCTTTCGCCAAAAAACGGGGCGGTCCTCAAGAAAGCTATGGAGTTGAAGGGGATTTGTCGAAGACGGCAACGGGAAAAAGGCAAAGGGATTCCAAAATGCTATTTCCAACAATAACGATGGCACTCATTGCCGGTATTTTAATCTCCATCGGTTACCTCAGGGGGGGAGGAGAACATATTATTGGATTGCGAAGGGCTGCGAATATGACGATCCAAATCCTCCCGCTTTTGGCATGTGCGTTCACGGTGGCGGGCATGGCCCAGGTTCTCATCCCCCATGACATTTTGGTCAAATGGGTAGGAGTGGAGTCTGGTATCCGGGGTATCATGATCGGCACAATAGCGGGCGGTTTTGCCCCTGGAGGACCCTACATAAGCCTCCCTATCGCAGCCGGCCTCCTGCGGGCAGGGGCCAGTGTTGGAACAATGGTGGCATTCTTGACCGGCTGGTCATTATGGGCGGTAGGCCGACTGCCAATGGAGGTAGGAATCATGGGCTGGAAATTCACCCTTATCAGACTCGCATGTACCTTCTTTTTCCCTCCCATAGCAGGGATATTAGCGAACAGATTCTTTTCAGCTCTTACTCTTATCTGATCCTCCTGGTGCTTCTCGGAGAGGTGGGCTGAGAAAAGGTATGATTTTGACTGAATAGGAATAATTTTCTGGAGTTTCCTTCGTTTTAATGCAAA
>CAYFXL010000136.1:0-7768 GCA_964346945.1 uncultured Syntrophobacterales bacterium | reverse complement strand
CGACAGATCGCTATGGATTTTGCAGGAGTTGATCCCATCTTAGAACCCATCCCCGTTCAGCCCGCGCAACACTACTCCATGGGAGGGATCGCCACAAACAGCGATGCTGAAACATCCCTCTCCGGGCTCTTTGCCGCCGGAGAGTGCGCATGTGTCAGCGTGCATGGCGCCAACCGGTTGGGCGGAAATTCCCTGTTGGAAACCCTGGTTTTTGGTGCACGAGCCGGAAGAAAGGCGGCTCAAAGAATCGAGAGAGAAAAGCCCGTATCAAAGAGAGCGGTGTTTCGCGGTCAATTGAAGGCCTTTGAATCCGGTCTTGAAGAGGTATTCGGACGAAAAGGAGAGGAACCCTGCTTCCGCCTGCGGGACGAAATGAAGGCCATGATGACCTCCCGTGTGGGAATTTTCCGAAAGGAATCAGATCTCCTTGTCGCGCGGGATAAGGTGAGAGAGCTGAAGGAAAGGATCACAAGGGTCGGGCTCAAACAGAAAACCCTTGCCTTCAATCATGAGCTCATTCAATACCTGGAAGTCGAGGGAATGCTGCATTTGTCAGAGGTGATCGTGGAGGGAGCCCTGGCTCGAAAGGAGAGTCGTGGGTCTCACTTTCGACTGGACTATCCCTATCGGGATGACGAGCATTGGCTTCGTCATACAATGGCCTTCAAAACAACCGACGCATTGAGGATTGAGCATAAAGATGTAGCTATCACCTCTCACCCTCCAAAGGAGAGGGCTTACTGAATGAATCGCCTTCTTTTAACACTGAGGATTGAGCGCTTTCGCGCGGATCGAGACCCCTCCCGATGGACCGAAACCTTCTGTGTTCAACCGAGAAGCGGGATGAATCTCCTTGAGGCATTGCTCCGGATCCAGGATGAGCAGGATGGAACCCTCTCTTTCCGTTATTCTTGCCGAGGTGCGGTCTGCGGGTCCTGTGCCATGCTGGTTAATGGTCAATTAGTCTTGGCCTGCCGAACACCGGTCGAAGGTCTCCTGGGAAAAACCGTTCTCATTAAACCCCTCCCCCACTTCCCGCTCATTCGAGACCTCATCGTCGATCTCTCCTCTCTCTTCGACCTTTACGGGAAAATGCAACTCCGTCTTCAGGGAAAACCCCTCCGAGCCTCCCGAGAGTATATAATGAACGAGGATGAGTGGAGCGAAATTGACCCATACGTTAACTGCATCCTCTGCGGAATCTGCTACGGAGGGTGCCCCGCCTTTGGACGTGACCCTCAGTTTATGGGCCCAGCCATGTTGGCTAAGGCTTACCGATTTTTCGCTGATCCCCGGGAAAGGAGGCTTGAAGAGATCCTCGGGACCGTGGATGGGCAGAGTGGAGTGTGGGGGTGCAATACCGTCTTCAAATGCGTCACGGTTTGTCCCAAACAAGTCCCGCCCACTCATGCCATCGTAAAAATGAGGAGGAAAATCCTGAGATATCGGCTCTCCTCTCTCCTCTCGCGCCTTTCGTCTCTTGCCTCCCGTCTTTTATGAGCCCCATGGGGCATGAGCTTTTTCATGCCCCATGAAGAGATCCAGCTCAAGGTGACCACAATGGGAAAGCGTTGCCCCATGCTGGGGATATGAAAATTGGGGAGATCCCCTCCCCTGAAGGAATCTCATGGAGGGAAGATGATCGCTAGGGAGAGCAAGGAGTATTTGGACCTCAATGCCATTATCACCCTCATCATTTTGACCTTGGTCTGGGGGTTTAACCAAACTGCCATCAAATACTCTCATCAGGGGATATCCCCGGTCTTCACCTCTGCACTGCGGTCGATCATCGCTTCGATCTGCGGTATTGCCTATTGCCTGACAAAGGGCCAGAGGATATTCCATACCGATATTAGGCTCTTTCACGGGTTGGTGGTGGGGCTCCTCTTTGGCCTGGAATTCGCCTGCATTTACTTCGGGTTGTTCTTTACACATGCCGCCCGATCCGTGGTCTTCATTTACTTGAGCCCCTTCGTGGTTGCCGTGGGAGCCCATTTTTTCCTTAAGGGGGATAGGCTGACCACTTTGAAGATGCTGGGCCTCATTCTGGCCTTTTCGGGAATCTTCCTCGTCTTCCTCGGGAAACCGAAGGTGGCAAAGCCGACCATGTTCCTCGGGGATGTCCTTGAGATCATGGCGGCGTTCTTATGGGGAGCCACGACCCTCTATATCAAGAGGTTTATGGCGGAAAGGGTTCACCCGATAAATACCTTCCTTTATCAGCTCTTCTTCTCCATACCCATCCTCTTGGTCATAAGCTTCATCCTAGAGCCACAGTGGGTCTATGGGATCGATCCTTATATCGTGGCCTCTATCTTCTACCAATCGATCATCGTTGCCTTTATGAGCTACTTCGTATGGTTCAAGCTGATACACACCTATTCGGTAAGTAGGCTCTCTGCCTTCACCTTCTTTACCCCCATCTTCGGGGTCATCTTCGGCACCATCTTGCTCGGCGAGGAATTCACCGTCTCTTTGATGGTGGGCCTCCCCATGGTCTCCCTTGGAATCTTTTTCGTGAATTGGAGGACGGGTAGGTAAATTGAAAGAGAATCTTCCGCCTTGGCGGAATTCGTAAGAAGATCCGAGCGAGTAGTTTATCCAACTCAGAAAGCAGTCTGGACTAACCCGAAGCCTTGACAGCGACCAAAGACGCAAGCATGCAAACGTGAATGCTATTTGGCCGATGGGACCCTCTGGATATTACAGAGCAGTGTCCTGAGGCTCGTGGCCCCCATGGCTTGATCGCAACTGTCGAATTCGTTCTGGGTTAAGAGATTGATATTGGACTTATCCCACCCCAGACCTTCTCCTTCTTCCGGAAACCACCAGCCATGCTGGGCGGCCACGATCCCGTGCGGCACCCTATCGGTGACCTTCACCCTCTGCCTGCAGCTTCCACGCGGTGAAGTAATCTCCGCCCAATCACCATCTTGCAGCCTCCTCTCCTTGGCCAATCGGGGGTTGACTTCGACCAAGGGATCAGGATGTCTCCTACGCAGCGGCTCCACCATCCTGTATTCCGAATGGAAAAAAAAGGGAATCCGGGCCCCGGTAATGAGGGTATAGGGGTATTCCCCCAGCAGCTCCGGTGTGGCTCGAGGGCTTTCGGCTGGCTCAAGGTAACCGGGCAACGGGTCATAGCCCATACGCTCGAAGACGGTTGAGTATAATTCCACCTTTTTGGTCCTTGTGGAGAATCCCCCCTGGAGATGCTTTCTGAATGTCTGATTCCCTCGGATATAACCCCGCCGAGAAAACTCATCCCAGGTGAGCCCTGAGGGGGAGAGGATGTAGTTGAGGGCATCCTTAAACGTCGGCCACCAATCTTCTGGGTCGCCCACTCTCTTCCCCAATTCATTGAGGATCTCGTAATCAGACCAACACCGTCCAATCTGAACCGCCTTTTGCCTGGCCATCACCACACCGTGACGTTTCCAGAGGTCGGCCACGTAGTCCACCTCCAACCATGTGGCCGAGGGCAGAACGATGTCTGCCTCTCTGGCGCTGGGGGTGAGGAAGAAATCCGCGACCACGAGGAAGTCAACCTTCTCCAGGGCGGCCTTAACCTGCCGGGCGTTGGCCCTCGTTATCACGGGATTGGTGCTTAACAGGAAGAGCCCCTTCACCGGATAGGGGTTCTCGTTCAGGATCGCCTCCCAGACTGCCTTGGGGTTAATCACCCCTATGAAGTCCGCCAGACGGAACATCTTCCCCCCCAACCGCTTCCCTCTCTGCTCCGGAGAAAGGCGCCTGTGAAGTCCAATCTCGCTCGCCCTGACCACCGGCGGTGGATTGAAGAAGACGTTCCCCCCGGGGATGTCCATGTTCCCGGTGATAGCCATCAGCGAGATGAGAAGCCTGATGGTGTTGGTGCAGTTTCTCCCCTGTTCGATGGCCACTCCCCAGTGGATGGCCGCGGGCGAACTATGGGCGAAAAGCCGAGCGGCTTCGGCGATCCTTTCCTCCTCTAGCCCGGTCACCCCCGCGGCCCAGGACAGGGGATATTCCTCCGTTCGTCTGCGGAATTCTTGCCAACCGTGAACGGAGTTGGTCACAAAATCTGTGTCATACCAACCGTTATCGAGAATAACGTTCAACATCCCCCAAGCCAAGGCACCATCAGTGCCAGGCCTCAATGGAAGCCAGATATCGGCCCCTCTGGCCAGAGGGGTCTTACGGGGATCCACAACGATGAGCCTCGCCCCCTGCTTGAGGCTATCCACCAGGTAAAACCCCTTATACTCGTCGGGGTGGGATATCAACGGGTTTGCTCCCCAAACCAGGATGCATTGGGGTTTCCCGTCGTAATCCGCCACCGGGAGGTTCCCGCACATGGCAATTCCCGTGGCTATGCGCGGGCCATAACACATATGGCCGGCTGTGAGGACATTG
The DNA here is from genome assembly GCA_964346945.1 of uncultured Syntrophobacterales bacterium. Classification (GTDB taxonomy): domain Bacteria; phylum Desulfobacterota; class BSN033; order WVXP01. Next base: position 3,373 of record CAYFXL010000136.1, on the reverse strand, counting down.
GGCGTACCGAAGAGGTTGGAGAAGCGGTAGATAAAGGCCTCATTATCCCTTCCTGTTCCGTAGCCCAAAACGAGGGCTTCCGATCCCCACCGTGTCCTTATTTCAAGAAATCTCTCGCTGATTTCTCCCAGGGCTTCGTCCCAATCGATCTCGTTCCACCCGGAGCGGGTCCGCCGCAAGGGGGCAGTGAGACGATCGGGGTGATGGGCCAGGAAGGGAGCCATTCTTCCTTTTATGCACAACCTGCCCCTGTTCATGGGCCCCTGGGGATCACCCTCCACTCGTGTTACCCTTCCTCGTTCCACGTGGAGCAGCACCCCACAACCACCGTGGCACCCTCGACAGGTACTCCTCATCCTCTTCATTTCTCCCTTCCTCCGCCTCCTCTCCTCGCGGAGAAGCTGATTACGATAAAGGACGTTTCAGCATACCAGATTACCTTCCGGATGACCAGGACCAATCCACATCTGGCCAACAATGGGATGTCCAGCGAATTTTTTCGGCCACCAAGATTCCCAATCGTCGCAATAGCAGGACTACAGGCTTTCCTTTTAGGAGGATTGCATTTTTGAGGAGAGATAGTAAACTATAGCCATGAAAACCCGAAAATCTGTGGGAATCAATTGTGTATGCGGGGATCTTGACAGAATCGCCCTAAGGAAATATGCTCAAAAACCTATTGACCCTTGAATTCGGTTGAGCTGACAGGAGGAACCAATGGGAGACGAATTGAAAACAGGTGTGAATCGGCGTTTTGTGAATTATACCATTGAGGAGAAAATAGCATGGGTTACTATCGATAATCCCCCTCTTAACGCCCTCAGTCACACCCTTATGGACGAACTGGGAAGCGTCTTCAAGGAACTGGAGGAGAACCAGGATGTTCAGATGGTCATTTTGCGGGGTGGTGGAGAAAGGGCCTTCGCGGCGGGGGCTGACATCAAACAGTTTCCCTCCATGGATTCAGCCTTGGCGGAAAAGTTCTCCTCCGAGGGACAGCGGATATTCAATCAGATTGAGGACTTTAAGGGGCCCGTTATCGCCGCGATCCAGGGTTTTGCCCTGGGAGGAGGATGTGAGTTGGCCTTGGCCTGTGACATCAGAGTTGCCTCGGAAGATGCCAAGTTCGGCCAGCCCGAAGTCAGCCTGGCCCTCATCCCGGGTTATGGAGGAACCCAGAGGATGCCCAGGTTGATCGCTACCGGGAAGGCAAAGGAGCTCATATACACAGGTGAGATCATCGATGCGATGGAGGCATCGAGAATAGGCCTCGTAGACAGGGTCGTCAAGAACGAAGATTTGTTTGATGAGGTAAAAAAACTGGCAACAAAGATCCTCACAAAAGGGCCTTTGGCTATCAGAGCCGCGAAAAAAGCCATCAACCAAGGGTTAGCCCTGCCCCAACGAGAGGGGTTGAGATTGGAATCGCGCTATTTCGGCGAACTCTTCAGCACGGAAGATAAGGATGAAGGGGCATTGGCTTTTTTGGAAAAGAGAAAACCTATCTTCAAGGGGAAATAGCCCCGCGGACAATAATACCTTTTTGGAGCAAGAGGGTGGAAAACGAGCTTATCATCCATGAAACGCCTCGCCTCTCTCGTCCTTGGTTAATTGGGGGCTATGAGGGGTGGATCGACGCGGGAAAGGTGTCAAGCGGATCTTTGACATACCTCCGGGAGAGCCTCAAGGCACAAAAATTCGCGGAGATCCTTTCAGATGGGTTTCATCTTTTCAGGGACTCCAGGCCCAAAGTGGTGGTTGAAGACGGGTTGATTCGCCAGGTTGAATATCCGACAAATGAATTCTTTTACTGGAGGAATAGCGGGTTGTTGCCCGATTTAATCCTTTTCCTCGGAAACGAACCCCATATTAGGTGGAAAGCCTTTGCCGATTTATTCCTCAAGTTGGCGTCCCGGTGTGGTGTTGAACGACTGGTTACTATTGGTGGGCTCTATGACCAGGTGGTCCATACGATTCCTCGCAAGATATCCGTTGTAGCCAGCAACCCCAATCTTTTAAATGACCTATTGGCCCATGATGTCCAAATGATAGATTATGCAGGCCCCGGGAGCTACGTCTCCCTTCTCCAAGAGCGTGCTGAGACCTATGGGATCGGCTCATTCATGCTCTGGGGGCGAGTCCCCCCTTATGTTGGAATGAGGTCTTCCTGGGATTGTATTCAGATTCTCGAATTACTTGCGAAGCTCGTTCCCTTTGAAGTCGATCTGAGCGAATTGCGGGAAGAGGCCGAGCTCATCGATGACCAGCTCAAAAAGGCCGTGGAGGAGAAACCGGATTTGAGGACATATGTCAAACAGTTAGAATCCATCCACCGATCCAGACATCCGAAAAAATCGAAATCCGGTGACAACGTCATCACCATAGAGGCTTTCCTAAAGCATGTCGAAAAAGAGGATAAAGAGAAGGAATAGATTTCACCAATACGTCTCTACAACCTTCCCTAGGTGAGCAAAATATATCACTCACAACGATTTTTCGAACCCAACGTATTGCTACCTTTGGTTTACTGGCACTTTCTTTGGGGTAATGACAACCCTCTGCTAGCATAGGTGAAACGAGAACTTCGGAAACGTAATTGGGGCTTTCGGCAACCGGATGTACGAAGTCCTTTATCCCCACAATATGGGGCGAGGCCAATGCAAGGTTTAGGAGAACACCATGGATTTCGAATTGACCGATGAACAGAGGGATATCATGAGCGCAGCCCGGGCATTCGCGGAAGGCGAATTTCCTGAAATCGCCCAAGAGTGCGACCAGAAGGAGGAATTCCCGAGGCATCTTTGGAAAAAGGCATGCCAGCTGGGATTCGTGGGGGTCTTCATAAAGGAGGAATACGGCGGGCCGGGATTGGGCTTCTTTGAACACTGTCTCATCAACGAGGAATTCTGGAGGGTGGATCCGGGCATAGGCCTCTCCATTTTAGCAGCAACCTTCGGATCCGAAATGATTCAACTCTTCGGAACGGAGCGACAGAAGAAGGCCCTGCTCCCGCCATTGGTGAAGGGTGAAGCCATTACAGGAGCGGCAATCACGGAACCCGATGCTGGCAGCGACGTTGCTTCCGTCATTACCCGAGCCATTCCCGTGGAAGGGGAATACGTCATCAATGGTACCAAAACCTTCACCACCAATGGTACCACGGCGCACTTTATCCAGGTCCTCTGTCTAACGAATCCTGAGGCCGAATCTCGGCACCAACGCCACAGCGTCATCACTATTGAAACGGATCGCGAGGGTTTTGAGGCGAATCCCCTTAAGAACAAGCTGGGAACCAGGGCATCCGAAACGGCGGAGCTGACTTTCAGCGATGTCCGCGTTCCGAGGGAAAATCTGGTGGGCAAGGAGGGAAATG